>JBIILZ010000014.1:0-48847 GCA_044338255.1 Planctomycetota bacterium
CCAAGCCCCAGGGTAAAGATGTCGAGATCGCTGTTCATGGCCACACCGTATCAGAAATGTATCCCGCAACCCCGAACTGACTATACCAGTGCGAGTTTATGTACCCACACCAAACAGCGAGGAGCCGCAAAGCCCCCTGCTTATAGGGGCGCCAGCCCCGACTACCACAGAACCGGAACGAAGCGGCCGCCGAGGAGCGCTGGCGGGATACAATCGGCGCAGCCGATCCCGCCACGATTTTCAGCGTCCCGCTGAAAATCGAGCTCCGACAAAGGCCGGGGGTACTCAGGGGGCAAAGCCCCCTGCTTACCTCCCGTGGCAGTGCCGATACGCCGAACCGCTGCCGCACGGGCACGGATCAGTAGGTGCCGGCTTGGCGCGCGGCTCGGCGGTCCCGGTTGCGACCGCGGTCTCCTCGCCGGGGCCGTTGCCGGCGGCGGCGAGTCTGCCCAAGGGCGCGGGCACGAAGCCGCCGGCGGCGAATTCGGCCTTGGTGTTGGTCGATTCTTCGTCGACCGGCGGCTGCACCTGCAGCTGCAGGCGGAAGAAGATCCGCATCACGTCCTGACGGATCAAGCCGTTCATGGTCTGGAACAGGCGGAAGCCTTCTTCCTTGTAACGCAGGCGCGGATCCTTCTGTGCGTAGGCTTCGAGGCCGATCGAATGGCGCAGGTGGTCCATCGTGTAGAGATGGTCCTTCCAGCGCTTGTCGATGGTGTCGAGGAGGATGAAGCGCAGGACGGTGTCGAACATCTCGCCCATCTCGCTCTTGCGCGTGGCGATGCCGGTGGCGACCAGGGGGAAGAGGAAGTTGAGCACGGCCTCGCCGCCATCCTTGACCGGGATGCTGGCGGGATCGACCGGCGTCAGGCCGATTTCTTGGCTGAAGGACTCGGCGATTGCTGTCGCCAGTTCCGGGCCGCGCACGCCATTGGTCGCCGCCCGTTGGATGAGGTCATCTAGACCATCGGAATAGAAGCTCGTCAGCGTCTTTTCGACGTCGCGGCCCTCGAGGATCGCCTGCCGCTGCTTGTAGATCAGCGAACGCTGATTGTTCATCACCTGATCGTATTCGAGGAGGTTCTTGCGGATCCCGTAGTGGTACTCCTCGACCTTCTTTTGGGCCTTCTCGATGGCGTTGCTGACCATCTTGTGCTCGATCGGCACGCCGTCCTTGAGGCCCAGGTAGCGCATCATCTTGGCCACGCCATCGCGGGCGAAGCGCTTCATCAGATCATCGTCGAGCGAGAGGTAGAAACGCGACGAGCCGGGGTCGCCCTGGCGGCCGCTGCGTCCGCGCAGCTGGTTGTCGATGCGCCGCGAATCATGGCGCTCGGTGCCGACGATGCGCAGGCCACCGAGAGCGCGTACGTCGACGCCGCCGACCAGGCTCGAGGGCAGCGGCAGGGGGTGCAGGCCGCGCAGCTTGCGCTCCTTGTTGATCGCCCCCAGTTTGCCGGCGGTCGACTGGTCCTTGAGCTTGGCGAGCAGCTCCGCTTCGAGGAAGCGCCCGGCCCACAGGCTGATGATGGCCTCGTCGAGATCGGGGCTCTCGGGGGTGAGCTTCTTGGGCGCGATGCCGGTGCTCTGCCAGTGCGCGAGGGCCTTGGGGAAGGTTGTCTTACCGAGCACGATGTCGGTACCGCGGCCGGCCATGTTGGTGGCGATAGTGACGCCGGCGAAATGCCCGGCGCTGGTCACGACCTCGGCTTCGCGCTGATGCTGGCGGGCATTTAGCACGTTGTGTGGGATGCCCTTGCGCGTGAACTGCTCCGAGAGGCGCTCGCTGACTTCGACCGAGATGGTGCCCACCAGCACCGGCTGGCCGAGTGCGTGCAGGTCGTCGACCTCTTCAACCAGGGCGCTGAACTTTTCCGGTTCGGAGCCGAAGATCAGGTCCTGATGATCGGCGCGCGCCACCGGGCGGTTGGGCGGGATCGCCACCACGTCGAGCTTGTAGATCGCGTTGAGCTCATTGGCCTCGGTCAGCGCCGTGCCGGTCATGCCCGCGAGCTTGTCGTAGAGCCGGAAGAAGTTCTGCAGGGTGATGGTGGCGTAGGTCTGGTTCTCTTCCTGGACCTGGACGCGCTCCTTGGCCTCGATGGCCTGGTGCAGGCCATCCGACCAGCGGCGGCCTTCCATGACGCGACCGGTGTGCTCGTCGACGATCTTAACCTGATCGTTGCTGACCAGGTACTCTTTGTCGCGCGTGTAGAGCTCTTTGGCCTTGAGCGCATTGTCGAGAAAATGCGGCATGTGCATGTTCTCGGCGTCGTAGAGGTTGGCGACCTCGAAGAGCGTTGCGGCCTTGTCCATGCCGACCTCGGTCAAGGTCACATGGCGATCCTTGATATCGACTTCGTAATCGCTGCCGATGGTCAGGGTGGCCGCGACTTCGCCGGCTTTTTCGTAGAGCTCTTTACGGCCCATGGCCGGACCGCTGATGATCAGTGGCGTGCGCGCCTCATCGATCAGTACCGAGTCGGCCTCGTCGACGACCGCGAAGTTGCGGCGCGTCTGCACCTGTTCGTCGAGGGACTTGGCGAGGTTGTCGCGCAGGTAGTCGAAACCGAATTCGTTATTGGTGCCGTAGGTCACGTCGCAGGCGTAGACCTGCTTGCGCATCCAGCTCGGCATCTGCGCCTGGATGGCGCCGACGGTGACGCCCAGGAAGCGTAGCGCCGGGGCATTCCACGAGGCATCGCGCGAGGCCAGGTAGTCGTTGACGGTGATGACGTGCACGCCCTTGCCGGAGAGCGCATTGAGGTAGCAGGCCATTGAGGCGACGAGGGTCTTGCCTTCACCGGTGCGCATCTCGGCGATGCGGCCTTGATGGAGGACGATGGCGCCGAGCACCTGCACATCATGAGCGCGCATGCGGAACGGCGGAGCCGAAATCGGATAGAGGGCGCGGATCGCGGCATAGGCCGAAGCCGGCAGATCGATGTCCCAGGGGAAGCGCTCGATCTTCGCGTCCTTCTCTTGGGCTTTCTTCGCCAGCTCGGCGAGCTCGGCGCGGACCTGCTGAATCAGCGGCAGGTTCTTGCCCCAGGCCTCGTCGGGGAAGCCGCGGCTGGCGTCGACCGCGTTCCACATGCCGATGCGTCGATCGGCTGCTTCCCGAGCCAGGGCCAGGGCTTCGACGAGGACGTCTTCGAGGGACTTGCCGCCTTTGACCGCATCGCGCAGGGCCTGCGAGCGCTGGCGCAGGACGCTGTCGTCGAGTCCCTGCAATTCGGCTTCGCGTGCACGCACTTGGTGCACGAGCGGCCAGACGCGGCGCAACATGGATTCATTGGTGGTGCCGAGAAGGCGGCGGGCGACAGACGTAACAGTATCGAGGATGGGCATAAAAGTCTGAGGGGGTACGAAACAGCCGTTAACGAAGGACACGACGGTAGACAACTCAGGCGTGCATGCCAGAGGGGATGAGCCGCCCCCGCCGGGCGTGGGTGGCGAAGACGAGGCCTCTGGTAGACCTCAGCTGGCGTTTTGCTGAAGCTCAGTCTTCCGAGCGGTTCTTGAGCACCGCCATGAATGCCGCCTGGGGCACTTCGACGTTGCCGACCATCTTCATGCGCTTCTTGCCTTCCTTCTGCTTTTCGAGCAGCTTGCGCTTACGCGAGATGTCGCCGCCGTAGCACTTGGCGGTGACGTTCTTGCCGTAGCTCTTGATCGTCTCGCGGGCGATCACGCGGGTGCCGATGGCGGCCTGCAGGGCGATCTCGAAGAGATGCTTGGGGATCTCTTCGCGGAGGTTCTTGATGATCTGCCGGCCACGGTATTCGGAGTTGGTCTTGTGGCAGATGAAGGCCAGGGCGTCACAGGAATTGTTGTGCACCAGGATGTCGACGCGTACCAGGTCGGCGATCTGGAAACCGCTGAACTCGTAATCCATGGTGCCGTAGCCCTGGGTCACGGACTTGAGTTTGTCGAAGAGGTCGAAGATCACTTCCGCGAGCGGCATGCGGTAGGTCAGACGGCAGCGCTGCATGCCGATGTAGTCCTGCTTGAGGAAGTCGCCGCGACGATCGGTGACGAGGTTCATCACCGCCCCGATGCGGTCGGCGGGGACGAAGAAGTTGATGTCGACGACCGGTTCCTCGATCGATTCGTAGCCGTCTTTGGGCAGCTCGCCGGGCGTGGTGATCTCTAGCTGGCGGGGCTTGCCGGTGATCGGATCGACGCCGCGCAGGTTGACGCGGTAGGTCACCGTCGGCGCCGTCTGGACCATGTCGAGGTCGTGTTCGCGCTCGAGACGCTCCTGGCAGATCTCCATGTGCAGCATGCCCAGGAAGCCGCAGCGGAAACCATGGCCGAGGGCCCCGCCGGACTCCGGCGCCCAGCGGAAACTGGCGTCATTGAGCGCCAGTTTTTCGACCGCTTCACGCAGCTGGTCATAGGTGGTCTCGCCCGAAGGGTAGAGTCCACAATAGACCATCGGCTTCATTTCCTTGAAGCCGTCGAGGGGTGGCGCCTGGCGCTCTTCGTGGGTGATGGTGTCGCCGACCTTGAAATCGGTGAGGGCCTTGATGGCGGCGGTGAGGTAACCGACTTCGCCGGCTTCGAGCCCGTCGGGACTGGCTTCCATGCGTGGCCGCAGGCGCCCGATGTCGCTGATCTCATAGGTCTGTCCGCTGCGGATCATGCGGATCTTGTCGCCCTTTTTGAGGCGTCCGGTGACCACCCGGATGTAGATGATGATGCCCCGGTAATCGTCGTAGATGGCGTCGAAGATCAGCGCCTGGGTCGGGGCATTGCGGTCGCCCTCGGGCGCCGGGATGCGGGTGATGACGGCATCGAGGATGTCCTGGATGCCGATGCCCTGCTTGGCGCTGGCGCGCACCGCCATGCTCGCGTCGAGGGCCAGGGCTTCTTCGATTTCCAAGCACACTTCATCGGGACGGGCGCTGGGCAGATCGATCTTGTTGAGGGTCGGGATGACGGTCAGGCCCTGCTCATCGGCAAGCAGGTAGTTGGCGACGGTCTGCGCCTGCACACCCTGATTGGCATCGACGACCAGCAGGCAGCCTTCGCAGGCCTGCAGTGAACGAGTGACCTCGTAGGAAAAGTCGACGTGTCCGGGGGTGTCGATGAGGTTCAGCTGGTAATTCTTGCCGTCACTATGCGCGTAGTTAAGCGACACCGCCTTGGCCTTGATGGTGATGCCGCGCTCCTTTTCCAGATCCATCGAATCGAGGACTTCCAATTCCTTGTCCTCCTTCGCCTTCATCGCTCCGGTGGCTTGCAGCAAACGCTCGGCGAGGGTCGACTTGCCATGGTCGATATGCGCGATGATGCAGAAGTTACGAATGAGATGCTGCGGATGGGGCATGGGGAGAGGCTAACGGTTGAAGGCTGACAGCGAATGCGAAGGGCGGGGATTCTGGGGCGGAATGCCGCGAGGCCAGCACGAGCAACTCGGCGGCGTGGCGCTGGCGTACGACGGCGAGTCGCACAAGTGCAGTCCCCACGCGACGACAGGCCTTCCGCTGGCGGTTATCAGCCCAGGCTGGGTCCCCTGATGTGCTTCACCCTGATCTTCTCCGCAAGTATGGCAGCCTTGCTAGTGGTCCTGGTCGCGGCGTTCTATGGCCAGGGGGCGAGCGCCTGGGCTATCGGCTTTCTTTATGTGAGCTGCGATAGCGGACTGCAGCTCCTCGTCCTGCTGCTGGCGTGGCTGGCGGTGCGGCGCCCGCGAGCCGCAGCGGTCGTGAGCCATCCGCTACCGAGCTTGGCGGTGATCGTGCCCTGCCGGAATGAAGTGCTGGTACTGCCGGCCTGCGTGCTGGCCTTGCGTGCGCAGCTTCTCGACGGTGACCAGTTGCTGGTGGTCGATGACGGCTCGACCGACGGCACCGCCGACTGGTGCAGCGAGCAGGGGGTGGCGGTGCTGCGCAAGCCCAACAGCGGCAAAGCCGACAGTTTGAATCAGGCCATCGCGCAGGTAGCGCAGGCGGTGGTGGTGACCATCGACGCCGACACCATCGTCAAGCCCGGGGCCCTGGCGGAGATGCGGCGGGCGTTTGCCGATCCCCGGCTGGTCGCTGCCGGTGGTCTGCTGGAGGTCACCACCCGCCCGGCATTTTTCGGCCGTTGGTTGGGCTGGCAGCAGCAAGCCGAGTACCTGCGCAGCTTCCTGTGGCGCGCGGGTTGGGAGGAACTGGGAACCCTGCTCTTGATCTCGGGGGCCTTCGCCGCCTATCGGCGCAGCGCCCTGCTTGCCGTCGGCGGCTTGGCCACGACTTCGCTGGTCGAGGATTATGAGCTGACCCATCGTCTACACCGCGCCGCCATCGACGGCGGCCATGATTGGCGTCTGGGGATGGTCCCCGGGGCTCAGGCGATCACTGATGCGCCGGCGACCCTGCGCCTGTTCCTCGCCCAGCGCATGCGCTGGTTCAGCGGCTTCATCGCCGTGCATATCGCCAACCGCGATCTGGTCGGGGCACGTCGGGCGGGGGCCTTGGGTCTGATCATGCTGCCGATCAAGACCGTGGATCTGCTGCTGCCGATCTACGGCCTGTTGACGCTGGCGGTGCTGGTCGTCTTCCTCGCCTTCGGCTTCGCCGTGTCCCGGATCATCGTCCTGGTCCTGGTCGCGAAGCTGTTGTGCGACCTGCTCGTCACCGCCATTGCGGTGCACCTCATGCGTCGCTGGGCCGGGTGGACGGCCGGGCAGGGCCCACGCCTGGGGAGCATCCTCGCGGCCACCGCCTGCGAGCCGTTCTTGTACCAGGCGTGGCGGCAATTGGCAGCACTGCTGGGCTGGATAAGCTTTTTCCGTCGTCGTACCAATTGGACACCACAGCGATGAAACGCCTCTGCATTTCCCCCATCCTGCTCGCCCTGCTCGGCACCTTGCCGCTCGCCGCCGCGACCGTCGAGGACGGCTTGGCGGCAAAGAAAGCCAAGGATTTCCCGGCCGCCGAGCGGGCCTTCAGCGAGGTGATCGCGGCCGAGCCGAAGCATGCCCAGGCCTGGGCCGAGCGCGCCACGGTGCGCGGTTGGCAGAACAATTACCAAGCGGCGATCGGCGATTGGCAGCAGGCCTTGGCCTTGGAGCCGAACAATTCGGAGTTCCACGTTGGTCTGGCGCGGGTTCAGCTGTGGAAGGGAGACCGCCAGGCGGCGATGAGCGAGCTCGATCGCGCCCTGCTGTTGACGCCACGTGATCCGGCGTTGTGGGAACTGAAAGGCGACATCGCCCGCGACGATCACAACCGGCCCTTAGCGCTGACCGCCTATCGCGAGGCCGATCGGCTTGATCATGGTGATCGGTCCGCACGTATCGGCGATGTGCCCTGGGATGCGACTGCCTGGCGCATCGATCTCGTCGGCGTGCGCGATAGCTATTCCAACTATCGCAAGATCGAATCTACCTTCACCGCCAGTATCGGTTATCGCCACGTCTCTGAAGGCGAAGACGACCATGAATGGTACGCGACCACCGGCGTCGCCCAGCTCAATCACTACCAGCAGCACGACCTCACCGTCGGTGCCGAAACCGGCTACCGTCTCTATCCGCGCCTGCTGCTGCGCGCCACCGGCACCTATACGCCGGATGCCGACTTTGAACCGAATTGGCGCGTTGGCGGTGGCTGTGACGTGACCCTGTTCACGCCCGTGACCTCCGTCGTGCCCGTGACCCTGCTCTTCGATCTCCAGCACAGCCAATACAACGACAACGATCAGCAGGTGCTGGTGGCGACGCCCGGCATCCGCATCGAGCCGCATCGCCTGGTGACCCTCGAAGGACGCTACATCGCCAGCACCGATCACGTCGGCGCGCCAGTCTCAGCCACCGAGCACACCGCCGCCTGGCAAGGGCGCATGTACCTGAATATCGGGCAGGTTCATCCCTTCGTCGGTTATGCCCAGGGCGAGGAACCCGATCCGCCGCAGTCGACGACCTATGGACGCTCGCTGTGGGGCGGGGTGATCTTCGACTTCGACCGCAATCTCAGCCTACGGCTCGAAGCTGCGTACGAGGATCGCGAGACCTACAACCGCACGTCGCTGGGCGGCGGAGTGATCCTGCGCTTCTGAAGCCGGTTCTTCATGACGCTCAGCTAGAGCCCGCGGTTCTTGGCGGCGGCCAGCCAGCGCCGCCCGATGTCGGTGGGGTTGGCCGCGCCCACCGCCTGCACCAAGTGCAGGGCGAGGGCGAGAAATCGGACGCTGGCCGCGGCGAGGGTGTCGGCGTCGCGCAGCTTGCCGAAGGCCGTCTGCGCCGCGGCCTGGAATTGCTGGCGATGGGCGCCGATCCACGCGTCGGGATCCTCAAGGTCGTCACCGAGACTGGGGGCGGTCAGTAGCTCGAACCACGTTTCGCCGATGACTAGCTGTCGGGCTGCCGGATCCATCTCGATCACGGCTTTCCATTGCGCGAGCACCTGTGGCCCGCGTTGGACCGCCAGGCCCGAGTCGAAGAGCACCACGAAGGCGCCCTCGGCGAGATCCTGGGCCATCTCAAGATAGGCGTCCTGGGCGATCTCGCCGGCGCTTACTTCTTGGCTGGTGAGATAGTCGCCGACGGTCATCGGTAGCAACGAGGTCACGCTTGGGCATCCGCTCAGGCAGGGAAAGCTCCGGCCTTCGTAGACATAGCGGATCTGCTCGCCGCGTTTCTCGCGGCCCAGGGGATACAGCCGGCAGGCCAGCGGTCGACTGGGGTGGGCGACGCAGCCGATGCCGGCCGCGTACTGGCTGCAGGCAGCGCCGAGCTTTCCGGCCGGGCCGTTGAAACGGAGCTGGATTCCGTGATCGACGTGGGCATTGCGAAATGCCACCGTCGAAAGTCCGCGGCCCTGCGCGAGCCGCGCCAGTTCCCACGGATTCAGCCACACCGTCTTGCCATGACAGCAGGTCCCTTCGCGGGTGCAGGTGAGCGGCAGGAGGTCACCGGAGTTCAGCGAGGTGGTCGTCAGGGCAGCCATGGCGGTTAGCGTGGCGGACTACTGGGACTGTCTACTGTGGTCCTGGCCACAATATTTTGCTCTCACCTGGCCACTGTCACCTAGCCATGAGTTCGCTAGATTCCGCCCATGAAGTTGCTCGACCTCGATGCGCAGTTGCCGCTGACGTGCACCCGCGAAGGGGTCTGCTGCCACGGTCATGTGATCTGGGTCAATCCCTGGGAAGTGGCGAATCTCGCCGCCGGACAGGGCCTGTCGGTGGTTGAATTCTGTGACAAGGCGATCGATTGCCGGGGTACGCGTCTGTGCTTCGATGGCGCGGTTGATCGCCGCGGCAAAGCCAGCTGCCGCCTCTATGATCCGCAGCGCGGCTGCACCGCGCATGCCCATCGTCCGCTTACCTGCCGCCTCTATCCACTCGGTCGCTCACGTCTCGAAGGCGTGGTCCAGTATTATCATACCGGCAGCGAATTGCCCTGTTTGGAAACGTGTCCCAGCGTCAGCGAGCTGCCCCACCAGAGCGTTGAGGAATACCTGCTCGGCCAGGACATCACGCGCAGCGAGATCGCTCATGATGCGTATGCCCGGGTGGTCTATGGCTTGGCGGCGGTGGCCCGGCGCATCATCGATCTGGGCGGTCCGGAAGTTGACATCGCACGGGTACAGGTTTTTTTCGAGCAATGCGCAACGCTGTCGTTCGAAGCCCGGGCGTCGATCCTGCCGCAGCTGTGGATGGAATTGGCGACCGCGCCCAAAGGTTTGGACGTGGGCGATCCGCGGGCCTTCGCCGAGGCCCATGGCGCCATGCTGACCAGCGCCGTGCAGCGGGCGGCGGCGAGCATCGACGGACCGCTGACCGAAGCCGTGATCCTGTACCTCGCCCTGGCGGTACACCTCGCGCCCACGGTCGGTGCCGAGTTCACCGTGTTGCGGCAGATCGTCCTCGACTGATACCGCTCGCATTTCAAATACACGGCAGCCGAACCTCTGTGAGCCTGATCACTCACGGAGGAGCGTAACTGACACGCTGGTGTCGCTGATTTCACCACGGCCAAGTCGCGAGATGACCGTTTTTTACTGAGATTTTTACTGATTTTTGCTTAAAGTCTGCGTATTTTTCCGATTGCAGACACGGATCCACCAACTAATCATGTCGTTCAATGATCCCGCGTGCGCATTCCGTAGGCACCTTGCCGGTGTCGGCAGCAGTTCCGGAAGCGGACCCGCTGCCGACGACGGCTGAATCGGCGGCGTCGGCAGCGGAGATCGACCTCGACCTCGACCTTGCCGAGGCACCATGGTCTCTTCCTGGTCCGATGCCCGATGCGCATCTCATGCTGACCGAACGATTCACACCATTCCTGGGTCACGAGGCCTACCGCCATCAGCATTCTTCGGGGACCTTGAGCCCTCGCTTGAGGCCTTCCACGGTGTTTTCCAACTGGTACCTGCAAGGCCGTCGGGGGGAGCTCACCGGGCTGATTTTCGGAGATTTTGAACTCGGTGCGATCTTCGGTGCAGGGGACCTGGTCCTCATCTACCGCGCCCGGCAGCGCAGCCGTGAGCGGCGGGTGGTGGTGAAGACCATTGCCGGCACCTACGCGAATGACCCGGTGCAACGTCGGCGGTTTGAGCTGGAGGTACGTGCTGCAAGCCTGATCCAGTCGGCGCACGTCGTGGAGGTGTTCGCGTCCGGGACCTATAACGGCATCGCCTACCTGGTGATGGAATTGGTCGAAGGCACCAATCTCGCCGAGGTCATCGCTGAATATCGCGAAGAGGACTGCCGCCTGCCTCCGGAGGTGGTCGCGGAATGGATCCTGCACGCCGCCCGTGGTCTGGCGGCAGCCGCCCGCGAGGGCATCGTCCATCGGGACATCAAGCCGGCGAACCTGCTCATCAATTTGGATCAGGTCGTCAAGATCACCGACTTCGGAATTTCCAAGTGCGTCGGAGAGGATGATCTGCCGGGCTTGGGCACGGCGAGTTACCTCAGCCCTGAACAGGGGCGCGGGGTACGCTGCGATCAACGCGCTGATATTTACAGTCTCGGCGTGGTCTTCTACGAGCTGCTCACCAACCAGAAGCCCTTTGTCGGGACGACGCGGGATTCGCTGATCTATCAACATAATTTCACCGAGCCGCGCTTGCCACGTGAGCTTGAGCCGGGAATTCCTGAGCCCTATCAAGCGATCATGGTCACCTGTCTGCAGAAGGATCCCGCTAGACGTTATCAATCAGCCGTCGAACTGGTTGCCGACCTCGAACGGCTCAAGGCCGGCGATCTCGCCATCAGCACGGTATGCACCCGGCCCTACACCACCGGCGCCGATGAGGCCGTACGCCGTTGCCCCGGCCAAACCGGCCGCTGGTTTGTAACGTGCCTGGTGACCCTGGTCATTCTCATCGTGGCGCTGCTGGTAGGGGCCTGCTGGTGGCAGCTCGAAGGCCTCGGGCAGCACACCGCCGGTCGCTGAAAGATGCGCTCGCCGTCGGCGGAGTACCGGCATCAAGCGGGCGATCTGACGAAGTCTCCGACAGGCTCCTACCTTCCAGGTTGATCGCTGCCAACTCAGCCCAGGCTTCTTGCCACTACCATGCGTTACTACCTTTTTGCGCTTCTTATCCTGACTGTGGCCATGGTGGTCTCCGGTTGCTCGAAGGAAGTTGCGGATCTGACGATTACTTCGTTTACCGCCACCCCGGCGAACTCGCTGCCGGGCACCCCGGTTACCCTGGTCGCCGTGGTCAAGAACCAGGGCGACACCGATGCCGGCGGGTGTGCGTGGTCGGTCAATGAATTGACCAGCGGCAGCGCCACCAACTTCGCGACCGCCAGCGGAACCATCCCCGCCCTGGCGCAGGGTGGATCCACGACGATCTCTTTTATGATCACGCGGACGACAGCGGTGGCTCATACCTATCAGTTCATCGCCAACAGCGACAACAGCGCCCAGGAATCAGACTACGGTAATGATTCGCGGTCGACCCTGGTCACTTGGTCTCTGCCTTTCGATCTGCAGCTGGCGCCACTGACCCTGTCCCCCGCGGCTCCGACGATCTTGCAGACGCTGACCCTCACCGCCTCGGTGACCAACGCCGCCGCCTCGCCGGGCACGGCGCACAATGTCACCTGGAGCGTGACCCGCGATGGCGTTGCCAATTACGTGACCGGAGTCCTTTCCGATATCGCTCCCGGCGGCGTGCTCTCGGTGCCCGTGACCCTGCCGCCCGAAACCGTCGCCGGCGATCACACCTATCAATTCATCATCGATCCGAACACCACCAGCACCGACAGCAACGCCAGCAACAATACCCGCAGTATCACCATCACGGTCCTGCCGCTGGTTAGC
This sequence comes from Planctomycetota bacterium, assembly GCA_044338255.1. GTDB lineage: Bacteria > Planctomycetota > UBA11346 > UBA11346 > UBA11346 > CAIUVD01. Next base: position 12,272 of record JBIILZ010000014.1, read on the forward strand.
TGAGACGCGGTTTCCCGCGACCCGCTCGCACCTGGTATGGGCCACGTGGCCGAGGTTCGGAGAGCGCTTGCTCAGCCTGAAAAAGGCCCTGAGCCGCGGACCGTCGGCTGGAGTTCACCGGCGCCGCCGGCGTCGGTGAGATGGCCGAGTCCGGCCTCGATGTCCTCGAACTTGACGCTGATCTTGGTCGATACCCCAGGCTCGTTCTGGGTGATGCCGTAGACCGCGTCGGCCTTCTGCATCGTGCGCTTCTTGTGGGTGATGACGATGAACTGGCTACCCCGACCACCATCGATCTTGGACTGCGTGAACTCGCGGATCATGGCGTTGTAGACGTCGACGTTGGCGTCGTCCAAAGGCGCATCGACCTCGTCGAGGATGCAGAACGGGCTGGGCTTGGTCTGGTACACCGCGAACAGCAGGGCGATGGCGGTGAGGGCTTTCTCGCCACCGGAGAGCTGGGTGATGATCTTGGGATTCTTGCCCGGCGGACAGGCGACAATCTCTAAGCCGGCTTCCAGCGGATCGACGGGATTGCCCTGCTCGTCCTTCTTCTCCAATTCCAGATCCGCCCGCCCGCCGCTGAACAGCTTGCGGAACAGCAGCTGGAAGTTGGCGCGCACTTGCTTGTAAGTGGCCTCGAACAACTGCCCGCAGATGCGATTGAGATCCTCGATGGTCTTGCTCAACGTCTCCATGGCGCGGGTCAGGTCGTTGAACTGCTTGTCGAGGAAATCCTGGCGCGCCTGCACTTCCGCGAGCTCGTCGATGGCGGCGAGATTCACCGGCCCCAGGGATTTCAGTTCGACCTCGGTATCATGCAGCTGCTCGCGCAGAGCATCGAGATCGAGATCGCCGGGGCGCTCGTAATTGCTGAAGGCTTCTGCCAGTTCGATCTGATGCGATTCGAGGATCTGCGCGCTGAGGTTCTCGATGCGGATCTTGGCCTCGTGCGCCTGCAGGGCGGCTTCCTGGCGCTCCTTGTCGGTGGCCTTGGCGCGGGCGTTGAGCACCCGCGCCTCCTGGCGCTGGTCTTCGACGCCGTTGCGGATCGCGTCGCGCTCCTTGATCGCGGCCTCGAGGCGCTGCGCAAGCTCGCTGACCTGGCCGGCTTCGTTGGCGAAGACCTGCGCCGATTCATCAAGGATCTGGCGCAATTCCTGGCGTTTGGCTTCCAGGCCATCGAGGCGACGGGTGCGTTCGTCGCGCTGGTCTTCGAGATTCTGCAGCGAGCGTGTGAGGTGCCCAAGGTGGTTGCGCGCAGCCTCGACGCGTTCGGCGACGGTCGCGGCGCTGACCCGCAGACTGTTGAACTCGTCCTGCAGCTGTTCGCGGCGGGCGCCTTTGGCGAGGATCAGGTTCTGCCGGGTCTCGAGATCGGCGGTGAGGTTGCGCTGTAGGGCCGCAAACCATTCCTGCTGCCCGAGGAGATCGCGGCCTTCGGACTCGAGCTTGCCGAGTTCGCTGGCGATCTCCTCGAGCTCGGCGCCGAAGCCGCTGACGGCCTCCTCGAAATGCACGAGGTCGCGCTCGGTCTTCATCAGTTGAGCCTTGGCCTCGCCGACGGCGCGATCGCCGGCCTGGATCTGGCGCCGGCATTCCTCGACCGCCAGGGACAGCTCGAAGCCCTCCTTTTTGCGCGCATCGCGCTTGAGGGTCACGGCCTCGCGCTTGGCGGTGAGCTCCGCGAGCTGATCCGCGATCTTGGCGATCTCGTGCTTGCGGCTGACGACGCCGCCGGATTCCTGGCCCTGCTGGCGGCCGCCGGTCATGGCTCCGCCGGCATTGATGATGTCGCCTTCGCGGGTGACGATGCGGCAGCCCGGGCGATGCCGGCGGCGCAGGGCGATGCCGTCGTCGATGCTCTCGACGATCAGCACATTCCCGAGCAGATATTCGAAGGCCCCGCGCAGGCGCGGTTCGAATTCGATCAGACGTGAAGCGATGCCGATGACGCCGGGCTCGCGCAGGAGCTGATGCTCAATGCGTTCGCCGCCGCGGATGTCGTCGAGGGGCAGGAAGGTCGCCCGGCCACGTCGTTCGCGCTTGAGGAAGTCGATTGCCGATTTGGCGTCGTCCTGGGTCTCGGTGATGATGTTCTGCGCCTGGGCCCCGAGGGCGGTCTCGATCGCCACCACATCTTCGTCGGGGATGCGGCAGAGATCGGCGACCATGCCGACGATGCCCGGCTGTTTGCCCATGGTCTGCAGGACATCGCGGACCCCGCGCTGCAGGCCTTCGGCGCGATGCTCCTGATCGCGGTACATGCGCAGGCTGGTCTCGCTGCGCGCCGCCTGATGCCCCAACTCGTTGAGCTCCTGATCGAGTTGGCTGGCCTGGGCGAGGGCGGTCTCACGGGCGCGGATGCGCTCATCGAGCGTGCGGTGGGTCTCAGCAGCGGCCATCATCGCCTGCTCCAGGGCCAGCTTGGCGGCGGCCTCGGCGGCGGTCGCATCCATGAGCTGGCCGGCCTGGCCGCCGGTGCGATCCTCAAGGCGTTTGCGGCGTTCGGCGGTGGCAAGCTTGGCGCTTTCGAGGCGACCCTGTTCGGCCTGGATGCGGGCCTGCTCCTTGAAGCATTCGATCTGCTTGGCCTTGGCGGTTTCGGCCTGCTGCACCAGGGCATCGACTTCTGCGAGCACCGCATCGAGCTGTTCGCGGGTCTGCGACAAAGGCGTCGGCCCGTGCGCCAGGCCATCGTCGGCGACGCCACCGGTCTCGGCGATGAGCTGGGCGAGATCGCCCTCGGCATGTGCGTGTTCAGCGGCCAAGGCTTCGATCTTGGCGGCGATGGTGGCCATGATCTGGCGATCTTCACCTTCGTGCTGATCAAGTTCCTTGAGGCGGTAGGCGGCGTCCTTGGCCTTGTGATCGGCGACATCGCGCCGCGACTGGGCGGCGGCACGTTGCTCGCCGATGTCGCGGACATCGCCTTCGAGGGTTACCAGGCGGACATCGGCCTCGATCAGGGCGGCTTCGAGCTCGCCGAGGCGAGCGGCGCCTTCGGCCATCGCCAGGGCCAGGCTCTCGGCCATCAGGTGATGGCGGGTGTGTTCTTCGCTCAGGCGGCCGAATTCCTCGAGCGCGAAACCCAGGCGCAGATCCTGCACCAAGCGCGTCAGCTCCTGAAAGCGCAGGGCCGTGGCGGCCTGCTTGGCCACCGATTTGACTCGCCGACGGACCTCGTTGAGGACCTCGCCGATGCGCTGGAGATCGGTCTCGACGCGTTCGAGTTTGCGCGCGGCGAGGCGCCGGCGGACCTTGTAGCGGCTGATGCCGGCGGCCTCTTCGAGGATCAGCCGACGGTCCTTGGTATTCGATTCAAGGATGAAGCCGACCTTGCCCTGCTCGATCACCGCGTAGGCGCTGGTGCCCATGCCGGTGCCCAGGAAGATTTCCTTGATATCCTTAAGGCGACAGGCCTTGCCGTTGAGGTGATAGGCGCTGACGCCGTCGCGGAACAGGCGTCTTGTGATCGCCACCTCGTCGGTGTCGATGCCCGGCAGGGCGTGCTGGAGCTGGTCCATGACCAGCGTCACCTCGCAGAACGGCATGCTCTTACGCGTCGCGCAGCCGTTGAAGATGACGTCGGTCATGTCCTCGCCGCGCAGGGCCTTGGCGCTCTGCTCGCCGATCACCCACTTGATCGAGTCGACGACGTTGGATTTGCCGCAGCCGTTGGGGCCGATGATGGCCGTGATCCCCTCTTCGAAATCGAAGGTCAGGCGATCGGCAAAGGATTTGAACCCATAGGTTTCAAGGCGGCGGAGGCGCATCAGGGGGGCAGATAGTAGGGTCCCAAGCGCTGGCGGAACGCGTTTTTGCGCCCGCCTGCGAGAGCGGCGGCGGGCCAATGACTAATTATATAGTAGATTTAAGAATGGTCTTATTTCTTGGGATCGTCGCGCTTGAGGGCTTCGGCGCGCAGGGCGGGATCGATGATCGAGGTCAGGCGCACGCCAAAGTTCTCGTCGACCACCACCACTTCGCCGCGGGCGAGGAGGATGCCGTTGACGAGGATGTCGAGGGGCTCGCCGGCCAGGCGATCGAGTTCGATGACCTTGCCGGGAGTCAGTTCCAGGATGTCCTGGATGATCATGTCGGTGCGTCCGAGTTCGACCGTGAGCACCACCTGGATATCTTTGACCAGGGCCAGATTGGCGCTGGCGTTGGGCGGTTGGGCGACGCCTGAGAGATCAGGAAATTCAGCGGGAGTGACAGCGGATTCTTCAGCCATGGGAGCAGTCCTTCAAGCAGGGCGCACAGGGGAGTGGTTAACGTTCGCGACCGTCGGGGACGACCCGATCGACGAGCAGTGCGGCTTTTCGTCCGAGCTTGCCCGGGCGACCGATGATGCGCAGCTGGTCTTTGATGAACCCCTTGGTCGCGGAATTGGTGCGTTCATCGAGGACCATGACGTCACCGACCTTGAGATTCATGATCTCGTCGAGGCAGAGGGTCGTCTGCCCGAGGACCGTCTGCAGGGTGAGGGTGCTATCGGTGACCACGCGCTTGAGGTAAGTCGCCTGGTCGGAGGTCTGCTCGCGGTGCATCGAGGCGAAGCGGAATTGGTTCGAGAGCCGTGAGAGTATGCCATCGAGTGAGATGAATGGCACGCAGAAGCACAGTTCGCCGGGTTCGAGCTCGCCGGGTGCGGAAATAGCAAAGGTCGAGACCAGGACCATTTCCGAACTGGGAATGACCTGCACGAACTGCGGATCCATCTCGCGGGCCTCGACTACCGGCGTGAACCGCGTCAGCTCGCTCCAGCCGTTGGCGAGCTGCTCGAGGAAGCGCTTGATGACATTATCGAGCAACGACTGTTCGATGGTGGTCAGGGCGCGGACTTTGTCGAGCGGCTTGCCCGGTCCGCCGAGCATGCGATCGAGCAGGCTGAAAGCGAGTTTCATGTCCATGGTCGCGAGGGCGCGCTCGGGCAGGGGATCGAGCGAGAGCACGTTGATGACCGTGGGATTGGGCAACGAATTGCGGAACACTTCGAAGGTCAGCTCACCCAGCGAGACGATGTTGACCTCAAGATTGATGCGCAGGTAGGTCGACAGGGCCATGGTCGCGCTCTGGGCGATGGCCTCGTGCAGACGCTGCAGCGAGCGCAGCTGCTCGCCAGAGAGCTTGTTGGGTCTGACAAAATCGTACTCGAGGACGCGCTTCTCGCGCCGCCCATTGCCGCTGGCGGATTCGTCGACGCTCGACAACAGGGCATCGAGCTCTTCCGAGGAGAGGATCTCATCAGCCATGACGGGGTCCGATCAGGTCCGCACTCATTGTACGACCAAACCGCTGAGCACGACCTTGAGCACCACCGGCTGGGCTGTCGGCAGCTCCGGGGAGAACGCCTTGATCTCCTTGTCGGCGAGATCCTTGAGGCTTTTCTCCAGACGCTTGTAGATCGATTGCGAGGTCAGCTCCTCGAGATCGTATTGCTTGAGGCTCTCCTCGATGCGAGCCTTGATGATGCGTTTGATCTCGCCGCCGACCTCGCCACCGCCGTGACCGCCGCCGCTCAGACCGATGGCGGCGGCGGCCTCGGTGGTGACCCAGAACGCGGGCACGATTTTGACGAAGCGTTTGCCGCCCTGCTCCTTGATGTTGGCGACCACGTCCTCGATCACCATCTCTTTGGCCGAGTGCAGCAGGCTGTGGTGTGCGCCGCCTTCGGCGTGCTCCCCTTCCTCGCCAGGCTTGGTCTCGCCATGGGCGGTCTTGGTGCCGGTGGTCTCCGGGGCCTTGGCGAAGAACTTGGCGAGGAACAGGCCAACACCGACACCGGCGCCGACCAGGACCACGACGGCGAGGATCGGGCCGAGCAGGGCCTTGATGCCACCGCCGGCGGGAGCCGCCGCTTTGGCGTCCTTCTTGGCATCCTTCTTGTCGCCGTCGTTGTGTTTATCGTCAGACATGGAAGTGATTCCGGAGTAGGAGCGGCAACGGGAGCACTACGCACATGGCGGGCCGATACCGCGGGCTCATGGTGCCGCTCCTGGCGTTGCCGGTGACGGCATGCGCTTGAGCAGTTGACGCTGGACGTCGAGGGCCCTGTCGGCGTCAACGGCGCGCAGCGCCTCGAGGACCGCGGCGCGCTTCTTCGTCGCGCCTTCACCCATGGCGATGAGGATGTCGGCGATCTCCTCGGGCGCGGAATCCTTGAGATAGCCGGCGACCTCCGGGCCCTTCATGAAGGCATAGAGAGTCGCCAAGCGCTGGATCTGATCCGGCGAACGGCGCTCCAGGTTGAGCTTAAGGAGCTCGCGATGGATGGCGGTGGTGAAGCCCTCAGGCACACTCTTGTCTTGCTCGGCGATGGTCAGCAGCTTGGCGGCCTTCTTCTGTTCCATCAATGCCAGATATTTGGCGATCTCGCGCGGTTCGAAGCGTTTGAGCGACTGCCAAGCGGCGTCCTTCATCTGCTCGTAGAGCTTGGCCTGCTGCTGGTAGCGCACCTGTTCGGCTTCGCCGAGCTGCTGCACGGCGGCGGTGTTCTGGACCTGCGCCGAGGCCCATTGGGCGCGTTCCTCGTCGAGACGCCGGCGTTCATCTTGGGTTTCCTGACGGCTGGCATCGAGCTGCCGGCGGAGGTGCTCAAGGTCGCCCTTGGCCAACGACAGTTCGGCATGCTGCTGATCGATCCACGCCTGGCGTTCGTCGAGGGCTAAGCGCCGGCGACGGAGGTCTTCGATGACCTGCGTCGCACGGTCGGCATTGGCGCGTTCGGCGATGCGCGTCAGCAGTTCGTCTTCGGTGACGCCGCCCGGTGGCGGTTCGCTCTCGGCTTTGTGCGCTGGCGATTCCGGCGGGCGCGAGTTCATCTTCCTCAGCCACGCTTGCTCTTCCTCGGTGAGCACGAACTTGCGCAGCTTCTCGGGGCTGAGATCGCCGGCCGTGCGCAGGCCGATGAGCGTGGCGATGCCCGCCGAGACCAGCAGGATGCACAGCCCGGCGAGAATGAAGGCGGCGGTGCGTAGGAAACCGTTCATGAAGCACCCCGTGCCGGCGATGATGAGGATCGCGTCAGGATCAAACTCAACGCCGCGCGGTCATCGTTGCGCCGTTGCTCGCGCCGCTCGTCACGTTTGCGTTCGTCGAGGCGATCGCGCTCGCGCAGCTTGGCGATACTGGTGCGCTGCTGATGCACCTGGGCGAGAAGCGTGCGCGCGTCGTTGATCGCCGCGTCCTGGGTGGCGAGGGCCGCGTCGTGCTGCGCGAGCACCAGCTGCTGGGCACGGAAATAGGCGAGGTACTGCTCGTGCAGCTGGGGCGTGACGTTGGCGGCGGCAGCCTGCAGGCGGGCGGCGATGACCGCCCGGGCGGCGAGCATCTCGCTGCGTCGCCTTTCGCGCCGGCCGAGTTCGATCTTGGCGGCCTCCTCCTGCTGGAGGTAGAGGGTATGGACGGCGGTGAAGCGGATCATGCGCCACTGCCTGGGCCACTGCCTGGGCCACTGCCTGCGCCATTACCTGCGCCACTGGCGCCGACGATGGCGAGCAGGCTCGCCAGGCCGTCACGGCGCTGGGCGACGACGCCGATGTCCTGGCGCAGAAATTGGATGAGCTTGGGGAAAGCGGCGATGGCGCGATCCAGGCGCGGATCGCTGCCGGCGCGGTAGGCGCCAACCTCGACGAGGTCGCGCACGCGTTCGTACTCGCTCCATAGCTCGCGGGCCTGCAGGGCCATGCGGTATTCCTCGTTCTGGGCGAGGTCGATGAGCAGGCGGCTCACCGACAGGGTCGGATCGATGGCGGGATAGATCGCCTGGCCAGCCATGCGCCGGGAGAGGAACAGATGTCCGTCGAGAATCGCACGGACGGTATCGCCGACCGGATCATTCTCGTCATCGCCATCGATGAGCACGGTATAGAGGGCGGTGATCGCCCCAGCCTTGCCCGCCGAGGGCACGAAGGCGCCGGTTCCGGCGCGTTCAAGCAACCGCGGGAGGATGGCGAAGGCGCTCGGCGGATAGCCGCGGGTCACCGGCGGCTCGCCGGCGGCGAGGCCGATTTCGCGTTGCGCCTGGCACAAGCGGGTCACCGAATCCATCATCAGCAGGACATCGAGCCCGGCATCGCGGAAGGACTCGGCGATGGCGGTCGCGGCATAGGCCGCCGAGAGGCGTTCGACCGAGGGCCGATCGCTGGTGGCGACGACCACCACGCTGCGCGCGAGGCCTTCGGCGCCGAGGACCTTGTCAATGAACTCTCCGACTTCACGCCCACGTTCACCGACTAGGGCGATGACGTTGACATCGGCGCGCGCGTGCTTGGCCATCTCTCCAAGCAGGGTCGATTTGCCGACACCCGAACCGGCAAAGATGCCCATGCGCTGACCATGGCCGATGGTGAACAGGGTGTCGATGGCCTTGAGGCCGGTCTCCATGATACGCGTGATCGGCGTGCGCGAGAGTGCCGGCGGCGGATCGCTGGCGATCGGGCGGCGGGCGCTGCCGAGCAGGGGGCCCTTGCCATCGAGGGGATTGCCGACGCCGTCGATGACCCGCCCGATGAGGCCCGGGCCGACGGGGATGTCGAGCGCGCGATGGCGGGCGATCACCAGGTCGCCGGGACGGATGCCATCGAGGTGGCCGATCGGCTGGAGGATGGTCTCACCCTCGCGGAAGCCGGTGACCAGGGCGAGACGTTGTTCGCCGTTCGACAGACGCAGGGTGCAGGTTTCACCCACCGGCACGGCTGGGCCCGAGGCCACCACCGCCAGGCCGACCACGCGCAGGACCACGCCGCTGCACTGCACCAGACTGGCGTCGTTGGCGCGCTGAAAGAAACGTTCGAGGGCGATCATGAGAGCGAGTCCGCGGCCGGGGAGACGGTGTCGACGCGGACCGCCAGCGGCTCGCTGGGATCGTTGAGGATGTCGCGGAACAGCCGTTCCCACGAGGTTGGCAGCGAGGCATCCAGGCGCGTGCCCTGGCTGGCGATGATGCAGGCGCCGCGGGGTAGCGAATCATCGCCGAAGAATTCGACGCGCTCGATGCCGGGGGCCTGTTCGAGGATGAAGCGTTTGCGCTCGCTGGCGACTTCGGCATCGAGCGGATGCATGCGCACCGCCACGCCGCGTTTGTCGGGCACGCGGTTGAGGGCGTCGGCGAGGACGCCTTCCATCCACGTCGGGTCGTCCTCGACCTCGCGGCGCAGCAGGCGGGCGGCGATGAGCAGGGCGAGGCGTGCGATGTCGGCCTCGGCCTCGCGCACCAGCTGTCCGCCGAGGACGTCGAGGTGGGCGCTACCGGCGGCGAGGGCGGCGATAGCGTGGCCGAGGCGCAGCTCGTAATCGGCGCGCATCTGAACCTCGCATTCGCTAGCGCGCTTGCTGGCGGCGGTGGCGGCGCTTTCGGCGGCCGTGACGCGGGCCTGTGACTCGGCCATGCCGGCGGCGCGACCAGCGGCCTGCGCGGCCTCGACGCGGCGCTCCCAGGCGACGATCGATTCGCGAACCGCCGGATATTCGGCGGTGTGCACCTGCTCGCTGGTGGTGCGTGAACGGATGATCACAGCAGCTGCTCGCCGCCGCCACGGGCGACGGTGATCTCACCACGCTCCTCCATGCCGCGCACCAGTTGCAGGATGCGCTTCTGGGCCGCTTCGATTTCGGACAGCGGCTTGGGCCCCATGAGATCGATCTCTTCCTGGATCGATTCTCGGGCGCGCGAGGAGAGGTTGTCGAGCAGCTTGGTGCGCACTTCCGGGGGGGCGGCGCGCAGGGCCAGGGTGAGGTCGGCCTTGTCGACCTCGGCGAGGACCTTCTGCATGCCCTTGGCATCGACCTTGACGAGATCCTCGAAGACGAACATCAGCGCTTGGATCTCGGTGGCGATGAGCGGTACCTCCTTGTTGAGGCGTTCGAGTACCGACTTGGTCAGCGATGGGTCGCTGACGTTGAGCATCTGCGCGACGGTCTTGAAGCGGGCGTCGGCGGATGGCTCCATGCCGCGCTTGGACAGCGAGAAGGCACGCACTTCCATCATCTCGTCGATCTGGCGGATGAGCTCATTAGGCAGATCGGCGGTCGAGGCGATGCGTTTGATCACGTCATAGCGCAGATTCTCATCCATGTCGCGTAGCAGCTCGGAGGCCACCGGGGCCTCGAGATGGCCGATGACGATGGCCAGCACCTGGGGATGTTCGCCACGAATGATCATCGTCACCTGCTTGGCATCGAGCGGTAGCAGCGCGCGGAAGGGCTCCGATTCGCGGGTCTGGCGTTTGATCTTGTCAAGCAGGTCCTTGGCTTTTTCCTTACCCAGGGCGCGTTCGAGGATCTCCTGCAACATCGGTTCGATGGTCGTGCGATCGCCGCCGGTGAGGGCGCTGAACTCCTTGAGCATCTTCTCCGAATCGGCGCCGCGCAGCTCGCCCATGCGCGTCATCTCCTCCGAGATCATGGCCACTTCGCGATCGCTGAACTTCTGCATGACCATGGCGGCTGCCGAGGGATCGAGCGAGAGCATGAAGGCCGCCGCTTTGCGGATGCCTTTGAGTTCGCCATCGTCCGGTGCACCGAGTTTTGCCATAAGGAGAAGGGGAATCGTAGCGGGGGGATGGAGCGGGGATAAGGCTGAGATAAGGCTGATATAAGGCTGAGATAAGGCTGAGATAAGGCTGAGATATGGCTGAGATATGGCTGAGAGAGTCGAGATCAGTATACCCCAGAGGTCGTGCCTGCGGGGTGAGCGATTAGCGCGTTAGCACTCAGGTTTCATACATCCACTTGCGGACGATCTGGGAGGCCGCATTAGGGTCCTCAAGGATCTTCTTCTTGATCTGTTCGCGCAGCTCGGTGCGGCGGATCTTCAAGGCTTGGCGCTCGCGGTCTTCGGCCTGGTCTTCGACGACCTCCTCGGGCGGCGCGTTCTTGACGCGTTCGGCATCAACCAGGGCGCGGGCGCGTTCTTCGGCTTCCTTCCAGGCGAGGTGGCTGCGTTTGAGCTGGCCGCGGGCGACGAAGATGAAGGTCAGGGCGACGATGCCGGCGATCCCGTAGCCGGCGGCATCGACCCACGGCACGGAGGTCAGCGGCAGGGCCAGCGAGGCCGCCGCCACGGTCTCGGGAGCACGGTAAAGATCCATGCTCTGCACCGAGGAGGTGAAGCGCGCGTCGAGGTTCTGCCCGGCTTCCGATTTGGCGGTGATGTCCTTGGCGGCATTGAAGCCGATGGCGTTCAGCACCAGCTCCTTGAAACGGTCCTTCTCCGCCTGGGCGTATTCCTCGTTAGTGGTTTCCATCTCCTTGGTCGGCTTGCCCTGGTCATCGAGCTTGGGTTTGCTGACCTGCTTGAAGGGCAACAGGATGGCGACGTTCATGCCCTTGATGCGGCCGACTTCGTCTTCTTGGGTGATGGTCTTCTTGCCGACGACGTACTTGTTCTCGGTCTCTTCGCGGGTCTTGCTGCCACGCAGGGGTTCGGACTTGGTGGTCCGCGATTCGCCTTCGACATTCGGCGCCGTCCCCGCCACGCCGCCGGGATTGGAGGTCTCGTTCTTCTCGTCGTTGGAACTGGTCTTCTCTTCGAGGAGTTCGCGCTTGCCGGGATCGCTGCTGCTCTCGGTGCGCTTGGTGAAGTCGAGCTTGACGCTGACCTGCACCTGGCTGCGGCCGGGCCCGAGCACGGTGTCGAGCTGATCCTGGGCCTTGCGCGTGAGGTAGCGCTCGCGGGCGGCTTCGGCTTCGAGGGTGGTTTGCGCGAACATCGCCGTCGAGTCGGCACCCTTGGGCGTTAGCAGCCCGGTGCTGTCCATGATCTCGACGCGATCCGGCGAGAGGCCGGCGATGGCACCGGCGGTGAGATGGATAACGCCGGCGATCTGCCGCTCGCTCAGACGCTGGCCGACGGCCATGTCGAGCTTGATGCTGGCTTTTGGCTTGGCGTCGTCATCGCTGCTGAACGGACTGGGCTGGGGGCGGTCGATGAGCACGCGAGCTCCGCGTACGCCCGGCAATTCGCGGAAGCTGCGTTCCAATTCGCCGGACACCGCCCGATCGTAGGTCTTATGCTCGCTGAAGGTCGATTCCCACATCGATGATGATTTTCCCAACAGCTCGAAGCCGCGCGAGCCGTCGCCGAGCTTGTCCTGCTGGGCGAGCTCGTTGCGCACCTTGTACAGGTATTGGCTGGGGATCATCACCGCCGATTCGTTGTCGGCGACCGTGTAGGCGATGTGGTTGGCATCGAGATAGGCCGCGATCTCGGCTACTTGCGCTTTGCTTAAGCCCTTGGCCAGCAAGCGGTAGTCAGGTCGGGTCGCGGTATAGGCGAGGGTCCCGATAAGGGCCAGGAAGCCCAATCCGGCAAGCACGATGGTTGCCTTCTGGGCAATCTCGAGCCGACTCCAGATGTTCATCAATTGTTGCCAGAACTTGGACATGACGGGCCTCGCACCATGAGGAGAGCGCCGTCCGTGCCGAAGCGGGACGAGACGTTGCCTGTCGGGCATCGACGCCGGGCCGAGGTCGACCGTTAAGGTCTATGACAGACAACATTCGGTGGGTGTTCGATCGACGTTTTTCAAGTTTTGGCAAAACTGCCTAAGTCCCGTGGGTGATTGTCATGGCGTCTGCCACTCCCTGCCCGGCATGATCCGCAGCATGAACTCGTGGAACAGCGGCACCGTAAACGCAGTATCGCCATGGCTTGGGCTATACACCATGCCTTTAGAGATGAGTTGTCCTCGGGTGGGGCCGAGGGATGTCACGGTTCTGTTAAGTTTTTTGGCGATGTCACCAGACCGATGCGGTCCTTCGCCCAGATCGGCCATGGCCCGAAGGTAGCGTTTTTCGATTGGCGTCAGCCGGTCAAATCGAAAACGGAAAAAACTCTCATCCAGTGCTGCTACAACAAAGATTGAGGCATCCTCAACATTCTTGCGAATGATGGTCGTACCTTGCGCAATATCCCAGGAATGTTTGCCCCACTCCTGAACGAAATACGGGTAGCCCTGGGTGGTCACGTAGATGAGGTCCAATGCGTCATCTGTCACCACGACACCCTCGGCTGCGGCGGGGTGTTTGATCGCCTTGCGAGCCGCATCCGGTTCAAGCGGTCCGACCTCTGGGTAGTCAAACAACCGCTCGGCATAAGACTTCGCACGTCCCATCCGTCCCCGCAGTTGTGGCAAACCAGCACCAATCAGCATGACGGGGAGACGACGCTGTGCGCAGCGATGGAGTGCCGTGACCAATGCGGCCAATTGAGGCTCTTCGACATACTGCAATTCATCTACGAAGAGAACTACAGCAGTTCCTGCCTTTTGGGCTGCTGCGCCAGTGGCTTCTAGGAGGGCTTGGAGATCGTGCTCCAGATCGCCGTTGTCCGCCAAGCCGGGTTCGGGTTCCAGATCAATGCCCACTTCGATGTCGTTGTAGGTGATTTTCAGTGCCTTGGCAAAGCCAGCTAGGCCTCGGAGGGCGCGCTGAGCGAGATCCCTCGCCTGTTCGGTCCGCGATAACCGCAGGAGCGCGAGGCGCAGTTCAGGGGCCAAGATTGCCGGCAGAGAGCGGGATTCCGGCGCCTCAATGCGCAGCGTCTGCATTCCGGCCACTTCAGCTGCTTCCCGCATGGCATCCAGCAAGACGGTCTTCCCGACACCACGCAAGCCGACCATGAGCAGGCTTTTCGTCGGCAGTCCTCTGCGTACGCGTTCAGTGGCAACGCGGGCCGTCTCCAGCAATGCATCCCGGCCAGCGAGTTCTGGCGGGCGGGTCCCGGCACCGGGTGAATAGGGGTTGCGGATGGGGTCCATATTGAAAACTTAGCGATCTTAATGACTTTACAATAATTTTATAAATTAGATAATTTCATTAAGAACCGCAGCCCCTGAGCTTTGTAAGTACTCGTTGTTAGTAAAAATCTGCCACCGCATTTCGCGGCTCATGACGGTGCGGAAGGCCGATCACCTTGTTTGGCGGGTTCCTGGGGCAAACCCAGTTTACCGCTGGCTATTTGTTGTCCAAAGATCTCGAAGGGGTTAAGCTGCCTTGATAACATCAGCCTACTTTACTCGGGATGTTAGACGTGCGCCGAAAATGCCTCGATCACTTGCACCAGATACGCGTGTTGATCCATCGCCCAGTAGCGGTGCGAGAACACTTCGACTTCGATATCGCCGGTGAAGCCCGCGGCCTCGACCATGCTGCGCATGCCGCGGAGGTCGATGCAGCCCTCGCCCATCAAGCCGCGATCATTGAGCACATCGCTCTGCTGGCTCTTCCAATCGCAGACGTGAAATGCGTGGATCCAGCCCTTGGCGCCGGCGAGCTGCAGTTCGACCTCCAGGCTGTCATCCCACCACACGTGATAGGCATCGACGGCGATACCGACGTCGGTGCCGCCGGGGGCATTCACCTGCGCGCAGATGCGCCGGGCCTGGGCCATGGTGTTCACTGCACTGCGGTCGGCGGCGTACTGCGGATGCAGCGGTTCGATCGAGAGCTTGACGCCCTGCGCACGCGCATGCGGCAGCACCGCCGCGATGCCGTCGGCGATCTGCTTGCGGGCTTCGCCGAGCGCTAGCCCGGGAACCGCACCGCAGACCAGGACCACCGCCGGGGCACCGATGGCCGCGGCCTCGTCGATGGCGCGACGATTGTCATCTAGGGCCTTCTGCCGCCCGAGGGCATCGACCGCGGGGAAGAAGCCTCCGCGGCACAAGGCGGTGACGCGCAGCCCCGAGGACTTCAGGGCGGCGATGCCCTCGGCATCCAGTACCTGGCGCCAGACGGTGATCGCTGGCACCCCGGCGCGCTCGTATTCGCGCACGCAGGTGGCCAGCGACCACGGCTTGGTGGTCATGGTATGGATGCACAGGCGCGAACGCAGGTCGGAGGCAGACATGGACGGATTCCCTGGCGATTTTTAGCGGTTCACAGGGCCGGCAGATCGATCCATTTGCGCTCTTTCCATGAGCGTAGGCCGGCTTCGGCGAGCTGCACGCCCTTGGCGCCTTCGCGCAGGGTCCAGCGGTAGGGGGTGCCCAGGGCGACGTGCTTCAGGAACAGTTCCCACTGGATCTTGAAGGCGTTCTCGTAGTTGGTGGCATCGGGAACTTCCGTCCACCGGTCGTAGAAGTTGATCGGCTGATCGACGTCGGGATTCCAGGTCGGACGCGGCGTCGCGCCGGCGGGCTGGATCCAGCACTTGCGCAGACCGGCCACCGCCGAGCCATGCGTTCCATCGATCTGCAGCGTCAACAGGTCGTCGCGACGGACGCGCACATCCCACGAGCTGTTGAAGTGGCAGATGACGCCGGTGTCGGTGGTGAAAGTGGCATAGGCGGCATCGTCGGCGGTGCATTTGTAGGGCTTGCCATCTTCGCCAATGCGCTCGGGCAGGTGGGTGGCCCCCAGGCAGCTAACCCCGGTGACATTGCCGAAGAGGTTGTCGATGACGTAGCGCCAATGGCAGAGCATATCGACGATGATGCCGCCGCCGTCCTCTTCACGGTAGTTCCAGCTCGGGCGCTGCGGCGGCTGGTCACCGACGTGGCCGGTGAATACCCAATAGCCAAATTCGCCGCGCACGCTGAGGATCTTGCCGAAGAAGCCCTGCTCCTTGAGCATCTGGATCTTGCGCATGCCCGGCAGCCACAGCTTGTCCTGCACGCAGCCATTCTTGACCCCGGCCTTTTCGCAGATTTCCGCCAGACGCAGGGCTTCGCTGGTCACCACCGCCGTGGGCTTTTCGCAGTAAATGGCCTTGCCGTGCTTGACCGCGCGCTCGATGAAGCCGGCGCGCTGGAGGGTCCCCGAGGCATCGAAGAACACGCCATAACGCGGGTCCGCGAGCTGTTTGTCGAGGTCGGTACTATAGGCGAGCTTGATCCCCGGGCTGGAATACTTCTCCGCCAGGGCCCGCAATTTGGCTTCGTTGCGTCCGGTGAGGATCGGATCGGGCATCAGTGTCAGCTCATCGCTGACCTTGATCCCGCCTTGTTGCATGATTGCCAGAATCGAGCGCACCAGATGCTGGTTGGTGCCCATGCGTCCGGTGACGCCGTTGAGGATGATGCCGATCTGCTGAATAGTCATGAGGCGGGCTCCGCTTGAGGTCAGGATGATAGAACCATTATAGATCATATATAATATATTCAATTAGATTTTCCAGCCAGGACCTTAAGAATAGCGATCATGAGTAGTAAATTGGTTCCGCCAAAGGGTCAGTCGTTTCAAACCAAGCAGGCGCTGGTCTATCATACCTTGCGTGAAGCGATCATGCAGGTGCGTCTGGAGCCCGGTGAACGCCTGGTCATCGACGACATCGCCAAACGCTTAGATGTTTCGCCGATCCCTGTTCGCGAAGCCCTGCAGTTGCTGCAATCGGAGCGTCTGGTCGAGCACAAGGCGCACATTGGTGCCGTTGTTTCGCCGATCACCCCGGAGTCGACCCGCGAAATCTTCGCGATCCTCGAAGCCCTCGAACTGGCGACCTTCCGCCTCGCCGTCGATTACGTCACCGATGCCGACATCAAGGAATTGATGTGGCTCACCGAACGCATGGAAGCCGTCTCCGAAAATCAGGAAAAATGGATCGAATTGAATATGCGCTTTCACCGTGCCTGCGCCGAGATCGCGCGCATGCCGCGAGCCTTGGAGATGCTGGCGCGGATCAGCGGTGAATGGGAACGTCTCCGTCGCCATTGTTATCTGCATGCGGGCCGTCCGGATACCGCTGCCGCCCACCGCGAACATCAGGCCCTGGTCAACGCCTTGGCCGCCAAGGATGGACCAACGCTCGAACGCCTCGTCCGCGAGCACAATCGCAGTGCCATGGCATTCTACCTGGAGTGGGAAAAACAGCAGGCCAGCGCTTCCTGAAAGTCCGCGGGTCTTTCGTGGAAAGCCCGAACAAAGCCCGCGGAAAGCCAGCGCCGAACAGGGCGCTGATACGAGTCCATCTGTAACTGGCTTTTTATATGGCTGACCTCGTGAACCCGACTAGACTCGCGTGGAACGATTCGTCCCCATGGCAGCATCCTCAGATAGCTCACGTATCAATGCCCTCGTCGACCTCCAAGGGTTGATCCAGTCGATCGTCTCCCAGCGTCGCAGCGGCGATCTGACGGTGCGCTCCGACACTGATGAACGCCATATCCGTTTTGCCGCCGGACAGATCGTCGCGGTCTCCGGGATGCGCCCGGATTTCCTCTCCCGGGCGATGTCCTGGACCGGCATCATCAGCCGCGAAAGGATGCACCCGGTAATCGTCAGCCTGCCCGAAGGTGCCGGACCGCACGATCTCTTGCAGGCATTGTTGGACAAGCAGCTTATCGATGTCGACGGGGCGCTCGACGCCATCGACATGCTCTTCGAGGAGGAGTTCACCAATCTCCTCACCTGGACGACTCCCGACCTCGAATTCCAGGAACGTAATCGCGTCGATCCGTGTGCCGATGCCCAGGTCAAGCTGGGGGTCTCGGTCAGTCCCAGCGCGATCCTCCTCGAGTGCCTGCGCCGGCAGGATGAATTGTCGGCGATCGCCGGGCAGATCCCGCATGCCTGGGACACCTTGCTGCGCGTGCCCGAGGTCGAGATCCTCACCGAGCTGTCGTCCGATGCGCGGTCCTTCCTTCAGGGTTGGCGCGACGGGATCCCCTGTGGCGCCTACCTCGAATCCTATCGCATGCCGACGTTCCGTGCGACGTTGGCGATCGTGGCCCTGCGCTCTTTGGGTATCATCCGCATCTCGACCCCGGCGGAACTGGTGATCCAGGCCGATACCGCCAATCAGAGCGGGAATTTCCGCAAGGCTTTCGGCCTCTACCGCCGGGCCCTGGTCCTTGGCCACGACACGCCGCGCATCCATCTGCAGATCGCCGAGCTCGCCGAGCGTTCGGGTGACAAGGCCCTGGCTGCCGAAAGCTGCTTGGCGGCGGCGGCACAGCTGGTCGACCTCCAGGCGGCGGCGGCGGCCTTGCACAACGCTTTGCGTCTGGGTGCGGACAAAGAAGGCCCGCTGACCCAACTGGTGGCCCTGCACGTCTCGCTCGATGACCATGTGCAGGCGATCCAGGCGCTGCTCGAACTCGCGCGACTGTACGAGCGCCGACGGGCCTTCGATCAGGCGGTCCAGGTACTCCGCGAAGCCCAGGATCTGGGGGCCGATAGCGCCACTACCGGACTGATACTCGCACGTCTGTTCGTCGGCCTGGGCGATAGCGAACAGGCCACGCTGCAATTGGAATTGGCGGCGCGTGCCCTGCACGAAGCCGAGCGCCTGCCCGAGGCCGTCACCGCCTGGCGCGAGCTGGTGCGTCTGCAGCCCGGACGTTGCGATTACGCCCGCGAATGCGCCGAGTTGATGGTGTGGTCGGGCGAAAAAGACGCCGCTGCCGAGGTCCTGCGCACGACCCTCACTGTGCATCGCGGTGCTGGCCATCCCGCCAGCGATGAACTGTTGCTGACCATGTATGAGCTGTTGGCCAAGCTCGATCCCGCCGAGGTCATGGCCCACGAATGGCTGGCGAAGGCCTATGAGCGGCGCCGCGACCGCGATGGCGCCACCGCCCAATTGCGCCTCTCGGCCGCCGCCCAAGAGAAGTCCGGCGATGATCTGAATCTGGCGCGCACCCTCGAACGCATCCTCGAGCTCGATCCGCACCAAGTCGATGTCCTGGAGTGGTCGGCGAAGGTCCGGCTGCGGCTGAAACAGGATGGCCTGGCCGGGCAATTGTGGACCAAGGCCGCCGATGCCGCCTTGGCCCAGGGCTTGCGTAAAGAAGCCCGTGCGATGCTCGAAACCGCCGTTGCCAAGCTTCCTGGTAGCGCGCCCTTGCGGGCGCGCCTGGCCCTGGTCATGAACCGCGAAGGCGATCGCGTGGAAGCCATCCGGCAATACCTCTTCGCCGTTGATCTCGCGCGTGGTTCGGGCGATCTCGAAGCCGCCCGCGAACTGCTGGTGCAGGCCTCGCGCATGCGTCCCGATGACCTGATCATTCGCGTCCGTCTGGCCGAAGTCGCCGAAGAACTCAAATCGCCGGAGCTCGAACGTATCGAAGCCGAAATCGTGCGCCTGGCGGTGCGTTCGAACAACAACGGCATCGCCCTCGAGCACGCGCGCAAGCGCATCCTGCTCGCGCCCGGCTATGAATCGCAAAGCGAGTTGATCGAACTTCTGCGCCGGGTCGGCGACCACGCCGGTGAGTTGTCGGCCGGCAATGAACTGCTCGCAGAGGTTCTCAGTGAAGGCCGATACGAACAGGCGGTCGAACTCCTTTCGCGGCTGGTCGCCAGCCATCCGAAGAATGCCGATCTCGTCCTGCAGTTGGCGGAAGTCTACAACAGCCAGAACGACCCCCGTCAGGCGGTACGCTGTTACCACCACGCGGTGACGCTGCTGCAGATGGATGATCGTATTGCCGATGCCAAAGATGTCCTCGAACAGCTCGCGCCCCTCGCCGAGGAAGCCGAACTGGTCGATGTCGCCCGTGAACACCTCGACGCTGGCATGCCGGTGGACTGGGACAAGATCCGCTTAGAGCTGAACCAGGATGCCCGGCGCAAGGCGGTTGAGCGCCTGACCGAGAGCGAGCAGCACAAGAAAGATGAGCGGCGGCCGATCACCGATCGTTCACTGCATCCGCATCCTGATCCGCAACGTCCCACCGACTCCGCACCGGTCATCCACTAAGGCCTATCATGCATTGTCTCTCACGTATGTGGCTCGCGCTGCTCTTCCTGGTGTTCTCGTCCGTACGGTTGAGTGCGGCCGATCTCCACCTCGACGATTGCGTCGGTACCTGGGTCACGGAGCAAGGCGGCTACCGCATCACGCTCAGCATCCGCCAGGATGGCAGCACCCAACTGACCTCGACCCTGGTGACCCTTGGACTGAGCACCGCCGAGCAAGGCATTGCCTCAGTGGATCACGACACCCTCAGCGTACGCATCCTCGACGAAACCGACTTCACCCGCGAACTCGGTGAACGCCGCTATCGCATCGTCACCCTCACCCACAGCCTCCTCGAACTCATCTGGGACGGCCCGGTGCTCCCCGTCAAATTCCAACGCGTCCTCGACTCCACCGGCTAGGCGGGTTCTGGGCGCGTATCAACGACGGTCGCTCGGTGCCAGCTTCCTTGGGGGGCTGTCGACGGAGTCGTCCTCTCAGGGGCCCCGCGGTCGGGCGTATAACCGCAACGGGAAGGCGCGGGTGGCGCTTCCGGGGATAACCGACAGGCTCCTGGCGAGAAAAGCGCCCTGGCAATAACCATCGGCGAGCCAAGGTAGGGCGACCCATGCACCTGCGCTCATCTGCCCATCTCCCCGGTACCGGTGGCCGCCTCATCGAGGCGGCCGCGGAGGAGATCCTCGCCAAGAAACCCGCCGGCACCGGCGATCATTTCTGGTTGAAGGTGCAGAAGGATGGTCTTGGTTCGCAGCAGGCGCGTGAGGCCATCGCGCGTTCGGTGAATGTCCCCGTCGAACTCGTCTCTGATGCCGGCAATCGCGATCGCCAGGTGCGCTTCACGCAATGGTTCTCGCTCCCCGTCGAACCGGTCGAGCATGAAGGGCCGCTGCGTCGGGCCGGCGCCCACGGCAAGATGCATGTGCTGGAATTGACCAAGTCGCACAAGCCGTTCACCGCCGCCTGCGTCGAACGGATCCGTTGGAAGACGCGGATCAAGGACGCCAACCTTGATGACGGCTACCTCAAGGCCAAGGCGATCCTCGATCACCTGCGGGTGATGGGCATCCCTAACTACGCCCCCGAAAATTTTCTCGGGCCGGATGCGCAGTGGGTCAAATGGGGACGTCTGCTCTTGAAGGGCGAACGCCTGCCGGCGCAGGTCCAGCGCAGCAATCAGCCGGTGTCGCCGGGGTCTTGCCTACGGGCGGTTCAATTTTGGCTGTTCAATCGCTGGGTTGCGGCACGCATCGCCGATGGCTGGTTGGGCGGATCGCTGCCCGGTGACCTCGTCAGCACCCGTACCGGCAAGGTCGAGCTGGTCGGAGCCGATGATGTGCTGCACATGGACAAGCGCATCGCCACCTGGGAGGCCTCGGTGCTGGGGCCGCTGTTTGGCGGGGGTATGCCCGAGACCGCCCTCACCGCCGCCGCCCGTGAAAACGAGGTGCTCGAAGCCGCCGAGGTTCCAGAAGCCGCGCTGCACAAGCTCACCGGCGCGCGCCGCGCTCTGCGCGTGCAGCCGCAGAAGGTCATTCTCGACCTTGAGAAGAACGACTTGCTGGTGTCCTGCGAACTGCCCGCTGATGCGCCCTTGAGCGGCTTGATCGACGAGCTGACCAAGGCCGCTCGCGAATGAAAAAAAGCGGTCGCCGGTAGTCCGGCGACCGCTTGAACGTCGGTGTAGAGAAAGGCGGTCTACTTTATGTCGCCAGCGCCGGCGGGAGCATCGTCCATGGGCATGCCGCCGGGCATCATCTGCTTCATGGCAGCGAACTGTTCGCCGTTCTTGGGGCTGATGATCCAGTGGCCGTCCTTCTGGACCACCAGCACCGGGAAGGTGTAGGGTTTGCCGAAAACCGCAAAGGAGACCGTCAAGGCCCGTTCCGCGGTTGGGGCACCGGCGGCAGCCGGGGCGGCGGTGGCCTTGATGCTGTCGAGGAAGGCATCGATGCCGATATCGTAGACGCCGGCGGCAGTCTTGGCCTGCTTGACGATCGGCCCCAGGCGGGCGATGAATTCGTCGAAGGGCAGGGCCTGCAGTTCATCGGCATTCTTCACCCCGAGGGCCTTGGCGCCCACCACCAGGCTTTCAATGGCCGAACGCAGCTTCTTCGGATCATTGAGACCGGAGGTCAGGACCCAGCTCGAGGCATCTGTCAGAATGCCCTGGAGCATGGACGCGAGGGCTTGCTTGTTCTTGGTCTGCTCGGGAGTCTGGCCGGGTTGCGCCTGCCCCATCATCATCGGCAGGAAGCCTGCGCCCATCTGCAGCGCTTGGCTGATTTCCTGAGGATTGAGGGTCGCCAGCTTGGGTTCCGTCTCCTTGTACAGGTCATCGACGGCGGTTGGCGAGAGGAGCTTGCTCAGCAGCTCGTTGAGCTCATTGAGGTCCTTCTGCTTGGCTCCGGTCTTGGTCTGATCCTGGGCCTTTTTCCAATTGCTGGTGACTTTGGCTTTTTCCTCGGCGGATAAGAGATCGTAGGCACCGCGGAAATCGTTGGCGCGGAGGACGCGGGCCGGCAGCAGGACGGCCGATTCCGGCGTGCTTGGATCGACGCCAGCGACCAGGGCTGGCTTGGGGGCGACCTCGGCGGCAATGGCCATCGGCACGGTACCCCAGGCAGCAAGGGCGAGGAGCGCCGGGGCGATGAGCGAGAAGCGCAAACGAGGCATATGGTTTCCTTAAAGGTGGATTGCCTGCACCGTAGGCCGCCGACCGGGGTGTCCATCGGGAAAGGGGGACAGGAGCTGTCATTCTTTAACTGCCCCTTCATTGGTCCGCTCCATGCTATAGAAAGAGAACAAAGGAAATTTTGCCATGCTTTTCGACCCCATCTATTGGCTCATCCTCGGCGTCTGCGGGTTGATGTCGTTGTTGGCCTCGCTCTACGTCAAATCGGCCTTCCGCAGCGGGGCCGAGGTCCCGATCCAATCGGGTCTTACTGGCGCGGAAGTGGCCCGTCGGATCCTTCGCGATCAGGACATTGTCGACGTCGAGGTTCACGAGCATCAGGGTTTTTTGAGCGATCATTACAATCCTTCCGCCAAGACCCTCAATCTCAGCCCTGACGTCTACCATGGCCGGACCGCCGCGGCGGCCGGCGTGGCAGCACACGAAGTCGGGCACGCCTTGCAGCATGCCCAGGGCGATTTGACCATGTGGGCGCGCACCATTCTCGTCTATCCCGCCAATTTCGGCTCGATGTTGGGGCCCTATGTAGTCATGGGTGGTATTGCCATGGGCAGCGCCGGCCAAGTGGCGCAAGGCCAGCATGGCGCCGCGTATTGGGTGGCCCTCAGCGGCGTGCTGTTGTTCGGCATCGCCACGGCCTGCTCAATTTTCATCGTCTTCAATGAATTCAACGCTTCGGCGCGGGCGCGGGTGCTGTTGGTCAAGCTCGGCGTGACGCGGGCCGGTGAAGAGGACGCCACCGTCGCCCGGGTGCTCAACGCCGCCGGTCTGACCTACCTCGCCGCTGCCGCCGGCTCGCTGTTGAACCTGCTCTACTGGGCGTGGCATGCGGGCCTCTTGGGCGGCGGTCGTCGCGACGATTGAATTGGATTTACCAAGCTGCTGGGCGCTGGCTTTACAGTGCCCTCCCGAGGTTACAGGATGACCCTACCATGATGAACGACGACGACGAGGATCACGACGTGCCCGTTTCCCACAAAGCGCCCAAAATTACGGCTCCCAAGGGTCGCGACGGCCGGCTGGTCGACCTTCCCTCACGCCTCTACATGGATCGCATCGTGTGGCTGGGCAGCGAGATCGATGCCTCGGTATCGAACTCCATCATCCAGCAGTTGACGGCCCTGGCTCTGGAAGACCCGGTCGAGCCGATCACGCTCTACATCAACAGCCCCGGCGGCAGTATCGTCGACGGTATGGCGATCTATGACGTCATCCGTCGTTCGACCGCGCCGGTGCACGCGGTTGTCGTGGGTATGGCCGCGAGCATGGGGGCGGTGATCCTCTCCGGCTGCAAGAAAGGTGAGCGCGCCATCCTCAAGCACGGCGAAGTGCTCCTGCACCAGCCGCTCGGCGGCGCCCGTGGCCAGGCCACCGACATCGAGATCAGCGCCAATCGCATCCTCAAGATGAAGAAGATGCTGCTCCAGCTGCTGGCCGAGAACACCGGCCACCCGTTTGAGAAGCTCGCCGAAGACTGCGATCGCGACTACTGGCTCGACGCCGATGACGCGCTCAAGTACGGCATCATCGACAAGGTCCTGTAAACGGTACCTCGCTGACGCTAGGAGTCTGTCGGGAATAGATTCGGTCGGCTGACTCGGTCTCGTACGGCAGCTCCGGCGTTGGCAAAACGGTCAGATAGCTCCCGATATCCACCCGCCTTGCCGCCTTGGATCTGCCGCACGATGCCTTCGCCATCCTCGGTCATCTATTCCCGACAGGCTCCTAGGAGTCTGTCGGAGATAGGCTCCTACCAAACGACAACCCCCAGCCGGATCCGGCTGGGGGTTGTTGTTTATCGGCTTACCAGGAACCGGACATCTTGTCCGGTTCGAGGGTGAGCAGGAATTCGATGTTGGTCTTCGATTTCGAGAGCTTGGTCTTGAGGAACTCGACGGCGTCCTGTTGGCTGCGCTCGGCGAGGAAGCGACGCAGGGCCCAGACCCGGACCAGCTCGTCCTTGGACTTGATGAGCAGGTCGTCCTTGCGCGTGCCCGAGGCCCCGCAATCGACGGCGGGGAACACGCGGCGGTTGGCGAGCTTGCGGTCGAGGACCAGCTCCATGTTGCCGGTGCCCTTGAATTCCTCAAAGATCACCGTGTCCATGAGGCTGCCGGTATCGACCAGGGCGGTGGCGAGGATGGTCAGCGAGCCGCCGTCCTCGATCTTGCGCGCTGCGCCGAAGAACTGCTTGGGCTTGATCAGCGCGCCGGAATCGATGCCGCCGGAAAGGATGCGGCCGGAGTTCGGGGCTTCCGAATTGTAGGCGCGCGCCAAGCGGGTGATCGAGTCGAGGAGGATGACCACATCCTTGCCGCGTTCGACCAGGCGCTTGGCCTTGTTGATGACCATTTCCGCGACCTGCACGTGGCGGCTGGAAGGCATGTCGAAGGTACTGGCGATGACTTCGCCGCGCACGCTGCGCTGCATGTCGGTGACTTCTTCGGGGCGTTCATCGACCAACAAGACCATGAGGATGACCTCGGGATTGTTGGTGGTGATGGCCTTGGCGATCTTCTGCAGGTAGACGGTCTTGCCGCACTTCGGCTGGGCGACGATCAGGCCGCGTTGGCCTTTGCCGATCGGAGCCACGAGGTCGATGATGCGCAAGCTGTAGTCGGTCGGATCGTTGGGCAGTTCCATGAACAGGCGTTCATGGGCGTGCAGCGGGATGAGGTGCTCGAAATCCTGTACCGGCGTGCGTTTGGTTTCCGGTTCGTCCATCACCTGGGTGATGGTCAGCAGCTGCGGGCACTTCTCGTTGCCGCGCGGGGCGCGGGCGGTGCCGGTGACCTGCATACCGGGCTTCAGGCCATAACGGCGCAGCTGCTGGATGGTCAGGTAGGTATCGGTGTTGACCGCCGCGTAGGCGTTCAGCGGCGAGCGGATGTAGCCTTGCTCCTTGATGATCTCCATGAAGCCGTCGACGACGATCTCGTCGGCCCGGCCACTGGCCGCCCGGCGCAGGATCTCGCAGATCAGGTCGGCTTTCTTCAGCCACTTCACATCGCGGACTTCGAGCTTCTCGGCCTCGTCCTGGAGATCCGGCAGCTTGCGGTTGAGGTAGTCGTTGAGCACCAGCTTGACCGCTGGACGTGCGTCCTGCTGGTTGGCGCCGGGGCCGCCGGCGGCGAAGCCATTGTTCGGGCCTTGCTGATTGTTGTTACCTTGCTGATTATTGCCGCCTTGGCGGTTGAAGCCCTGGCGATCATTGCGATCACCGCGGTCGTTGCGCTCTCCGCGCTCTCCGCGCTCTCCGCGCTCTCCGCGATCTCCGCGCTCGCCACGATCATTGCGCTCGCCGCGTTGATCGTTGCCATTGCGCTCGCCGCGTTGATCACGGAACGATCCACGCTGATCCGGAAAGCGGGGAGCTTCGGCGGTCGCGGGCGCGGCCTCGGCATCGCCCGCGGTCTCGCTGGCGTCGGTATCGCTGTCTTCCTCGGCTTGGCGCACGGGCGCGGAAGCCTGCTTTTTCAGCTGTGCCAGATCGAGGCCGAGCTGACGGGCAAGGATGGTCTTGGCGTAGCCGCCGAGCAGCGCCGGGTCACCGGTGTTGTCGACTGCCAGCTGGCAGGCCTTGCGCCGGGCATCGACATTGCCGATGGCGGTTTCGCGGCGCAGCAGTTCGGCGTCATCCCAACCACGTTCGGCGACGCGGGCGGTGCGGGCTTCGCGGCCGGCCTTCATGTAGATGGCGGTGGTGCACAGATCGCCGAGGCCCAGCTCATGCAAGAGGCCGGCATCGATGACCACGAAGGGCATATTCTTGGCGACCAGCGTGCGCGTCCGGCTGGCGAGCTTGGGGTGGACGATGCGATTGAGCTTGGCGGTGTTGTCGGCGCTGCTGAAGGCCTTTTCGGCCAGGGCCCGGCGATTGATATCGCCTTCGCCAGAGAGGATGTCCTCGCCGAAGGCTTCCGCGAGATCGCGCTTCATGCGCGGCGATTCGAGGAGCTCATGGCCGAGCTTGTCGACATCGATGACGGCTCCTCCAAGGGCGCCGAGCTGGCGCGCGAGGGCGCTCTTGCCGGCTCCGGGCTCGCCGGTGATGCCGATGACCACGCGCTTTTCGGGGGGCACGGCAAAGGCCGGATCGGCGGCGGTCGAGCCGGCGCGAACCGCTTCCGTGGGTGCATCATCGGCGATGTCAGGAACCGACGAGACGCGTGGTGCCGGACGCGTCGTGCGCGCGGTGCCGACGCTGCGTTCGCTGCGCGGCTCGGGCGCCGGGGCCGGAGTTGGTGCCGGGGCCGTGGCCGAAATGGGGGCGGGAGCGGCAACCGTCACCTCCGACGCGCTCGGCTCCTTGGCAGCTTTCGGCGGCCGGCCGCGAGGGCGTTTAGGTTTGAGGTCGTCGGTTGGGGTAGTCATAGGGAGGGGAATTTTCACAGGTGCTCAGCTGACGGCGAGCCAGGTGCGGCCGATGCGGGCATCGGCGATGAGGGGGACGGCCAACTGCCAGGCGCCGGTCATGGCGTCGGTGAGGGCGGCGGCGGCGACATCGGCGGAAGCTTCGTCGGCCTCAACCAAAAGTTCGTCATGGATCTGCAAGATGAGGTGCGCGGTCGGCGGAAGCAGGCGCTGGGCGCGCAGCATGGCGACCTTGATGAGGTCGGCGGCGCTGCCCTGGATGGTGGAATTCAAGGCGAAGCGTTCGCCCTGCATGCGCTCATTGCGGTTGGCGCTGGCCAGCAGCGGCAGGTGACGGCGGCGGCCGGCCATGGTCGAGGCGTAGCCGCGCACGGCGGCTTCCTCGACCGTGCGGTTGATGAAGGCCTTCACCGAGCTGAAGCGCGCGAAGTAGTCGCTGATGAAGCGGCTTGCCTCATCACGGGGGATGCCCAGCTGATTGGCGAGGCCGAACGCGGTCTGCCCGTAGATGATGCCGAAGTTCACAGCCTTGGCGGCATTGCGCTGGGCCGGAGTAACGGCGGCTTCGTCGCAGTGGTTGACCTGGGCGGCGACGAAGCGGTGGATGTCGGCGTGGTTCATGAACGCCGCGATCAGCGTCGGATCGTCGCTGAGATGGGCGAGCACGCGCAACTCGATCTGACTATAGTCGGCGGCGATCAGCACCCGTCCCGGAGGGGCCACGAAGGCGGCGCGGATCTCGCGGCCGACATCGCTCTTCTGGGGGATGTTCTGGAGATTGGGGTGATCGCTGGAGAGGCGCCCGGTCTCGGTACCGGTCTGCTTGAAATGGGTGTGGATGCGGCGGGTCTGCGGGTTGATGTGCTCGGGCAGCTTGCTGAGGTAGGTGCCGATCAGTTTCGACAGTGAGCGCCACTGCAGCAGGAGGTCCGGCAGCTCGTGGTGCTGGCGGAGGGCTTCGAGGACCGTGGCATCGGTTGAAGGGCCGCTCTTGGTCGAGCTGATCACCGGCAGCTTGAGCCGTTCGAAGAGCACCTGTGCGACCTGCTTCGGACTGGCGGGATTGAAATCCGCGCCGGTATGGCGGCGGATGTCGGCTTCGACCTGGGTCAGATATTGCTGGAGATGCGTCTGCGTGTCGCCGAGCACCTGGCGATCGACGGCGATGCCGCGGTGCTCGATCGCCGCCAGCACGCGGCTGATCGGCAATTCCTGCTCGCGGTAGACGTTGAGCAGGTGATCGTCGGCGAGCTTGGCTTCGAGCAGCAGGCCCAAGCGCCAAGTGCACTGCGCATCTTCACAGGCGTAGCGCTGGACGGTGGCCAGGGCCACGGTATCCATGGTCTGGCCGGCCTTGAGATCGATGACCGCGGCAGTGGGGATCTTGGTCACGCCCAGGAACGACTGCGAGAGGAAGTCGAGGCCGTGGCTCTCGCGGCTCGGATTGAGCAGCCAGCTGGCGATCATCGGATCGCCGTCATAGCCGTGGATGGCGATCCCGTGATGAAGGAAGATGCGCTCGTCGAACTTGGCATTCTGGCCGATCTTCTTCACCGTTGCGTCTTCGAGCAGCGGCTTGAGGAGAGGCAGGAGTTCGGCCCATGGCGTGCACGCATGGTCAGGCGCCCGCACTGGCAGATAGGCGGCGGAGGTCGGAAATGGCAGGCCGCAAGCGAAGCTGATGCCGACCAGTTCGGCGGTGTGCGGATCGAGCCCGGTGGTCTCGGTGTCGATGGCGAAACGCCCAGCGGCCCGCAACTGGGTGAGGTACGCTGGCAGATCGGCGAGGGTCAGCAGGCGATAGTCTTCGTCGGCCGGCGGGGTGCCGGGCCCGGTCTCGACTATAGTGCGCTCTTCGACGCTGAGCGTGGCGGAGGCGGAGACCGCGGCACTCGTCACCTTCGTCCCGGCGGCGGTCTTGACGAATTTCGCGACCAAAAAACCAAAACTGGTATAGACCGCGGCATCGATGGCGGCGGCGCGATCGATGCGCAGGCTCTCGATGGCCGGAATATCGGGGACATCGACGAGCGTGATCATGCGCTGCGTGTGCTCGGCAACGGGCATGAAATTACGCACGTTTTCTTGGGTTTTCCCCTTCAGTTGGTCGATGTTGGCGAACACCGCCGCGAGCGTGTCGTACTGGGCCAGGAGCTTGGCGGCGGTCTTCGGACCGACGCCGGGAATACCGGCGATATTGTCGGCGCTGTCACCGATCATCGACAGATAATCAACGACCTGATCCGGACGGATGCCTTTTTCGGCGAACAGCTCGGAGGGACCGCGGAGGATGGCTTTACCCGGATCCCAGGTGCGGATCTGGCTCGAAAGCACCTGATCGACATCTTTATCCCGCGTCAGGAGACGGACATCGAAACCGGCGGCAGCAGCCTGTTTGGCGTAGGTCGCGAGCACGTCGTCGGCTTCATACCCGGGACAGGTCAGGGTCGGACAGCCGGTGGCCGCCAGGAGGCGCTGCACATCGGGGAATTGCACCCTCAACGCTTCTGGCGTGGGGTCGCGATGGGCCTTGTAATTCGGATCTAAGTCATTGCGGAAGCAGCGATCGGTGTCGAAGGCGGCGACCCAATGGGTGATTTCCGGATTATTTTTCAGATCGCGCAACAGATTCGCATAAGCGTACGTGACGCCGGTCGGACGGCCCCCGGGCCCGGTAAGGGGGGGCATGCCGAAGAAGAATCTGTATGCGTAATAATGGCCGTCTATGATGGCCAGGATGGGTGCCGACATCAGGAGGACGCGCAAGCGTCCGGCTCGTATTCTGGGTTATTGCGTAGGCGGGATGAGCTGACCGCGACCGGCGGTAGACATCACTCAGGAAGCAGCGTGCGTCTGAAGACACTTCGTTGATTACGCTAGTCTCTCATCCAAAATCCCCTGTCAACCGGGCAAGCTGCTTGTCGCTGCAAAGTTAAACGCCAAGACAAGGCAATGCATGACCTTGCCGCATTTATTCCCTCCGAGCGCCTTGTCGGTCTGACCCTGGTCGATGGCGTGATTCTCGCCGGGCGCGCTGAAATTGTCAGCCCGGGCTGGTTGCGCTTGGTGTCCAACAGCGATGAGCTGCTGATTAATCTCGCTCATGTGGTGTCCATCGACCTCAATCGCGGTCGCCTCGACCCCGGTCCGCAAGCCGTCGATGCGCACCTACCACGGCCGACATCGAAGGACATGCCGGTGAAGGTCGGGAGCAAGGTCCCGGCTCGGCCGTGGACCGATGGCGATCTCAAGGCCCTTGCCGACGGCATCCTCGAAGGCGGGCAGGATGCCCAACTGGCCGAGCGCTTCCATCGCGCCCGCAGTCAGATCCGCGATCTGCGCCAGGGCTTTGAATGCAACCGCGGCAACCTCGTCGAGGACCAGATCACGCCCGCCGCCGTGGCCTGGATCCATCGCTGGCGACGGGTGCTTAGCGGCAATTGACCGTCAGGGGAGTTCCGCGTTCGGGTACCGCCCCCTGGGAGCGCCGGGCCTCAGCCCGGCCTTGCGGGTTGGGTCAGGATTTTTCCCCATCAAGAAATGAAAAGCCAGGCTGGTGCCCGGCGCTCCCAGGGGGGAGGGGCTCACCTGCCGACGGTGATGGATGTACCTTCAGTGATCTGGACCCGAAATTGAAAAGGCCCCAGCTCATTGCCGAGCTGGGGCCTTTGTCTTGGTGCCGATCACAGTCCGCTGAGTTTGCGGATACGCTGCTGCAGGCCGACGTTATCGGCCTTGAGGCGCCCGTTCTCATCGTGCAGGGTCACCGACTTCGAGCGCTCGTCGTGGAGGGTTTTCTCGACCTGCTCACGGATCGCGAGCATCTCCTTGCGCAGCTGATCGCACTGGGTGCTCAATTCATCGACGCGCGAGGTGCTCTCGGCAAGGTCGGCTTCGAGGGAGCGCTTCTGTTCGCGCAGGAGATCGCGCTCGGCCTGGGTGCGCTTGAGCTCGCTGCCGACATTGGTGTGGCGACCGGTGGCGCCGGCGGCGATCCCCGAGAGCGCCTCGAGTTCCTGGATCTTGCCGTGGGCCTGCGCCAACTGCTGGCTCAGAGTTTCGATCTGGGCCTGCATACCGGTGACATCGGCATGCCGTTCGGCGAGTTCATCGAGCTGACGATCCTTGGCCTGGATCACCCCATCGCGCTCTTCGAGCAGCTTGCCGAATTCCTCGCGCAGGCGCTTGAGGCGGGCTTCCGCGGATTCTGATTTCTCACGCAGTTCGACGATCGCGACCTCGCGCGCCTTGAGGTTCTCGCGTTCGTTGTGGAGCTCTTCGCGCACCGCGTGCACGTCTTCGCGGAGGACTTCCGCCGAGGCCCCGCCTTGGGCGGTGAATCCGGAGATTTCCGCCTGGGCATGGGTCAGCTGCTTGGTGAGCGTAACGAGGCGTGCGCGCAGGCCCTCGATTTCAGCATGCGCCAAGGACAGATCATCGGCCTGAGTGAGGTGCAGTTCGCTGGCGTGGGCGAGTTCGGCGCGGGCGGCGGTGATCGCGGCGGTGGCGGTGGCGGCCTCGCGCTGCCGGCGTTCGACCTCGGCCTGCAGGCTCACCGCCTGGGTGGCGGCGGTGCCGTGCAGAGCCCGCGCTTCGAGCAGTTCCTTGCGGAGCGCGGCGAGTTCGTGGTTCACGCGGGTGACCGCTGAGGTCTGCTCGCTGAGCACCTGCGACAGGCGATTCTTTTCCGCCTCATGATTGGCGGCGGTCGCCGTGGTGCGCTGCAGGCTGCTGGTGAGAGCGGCGATGACACGTGCGCCATGGGCGGCGATCTGCGGCGCGACATCGGTGGGAACCTCGATGCCCTCTTCCCCTTCATGTGGTAACTGCGAAAGCGCCAATTCGAGATCGATCCGTGCGTCCTCGGCCTCCAGGGGGAGCTCGAGGGCTGCCTGCGAGAGGGCTTCGGCGAGTTGACGATTGGCCGATTCGGCAGCGACGGTGCGTGATTCAATGACCGTCAGACGGTCATTGGTTTCGTCGAAGGCGTTACGCAGTTCGTTGAGCTCCGTTTCGCGCTGATCGCGGGTGACCGACAAGGCGCTGATGATCTCCTTGCCGTGCATGGCTATTTCGTCGCGCTCGACCTGCAGGGTCTGCTTGCGCTGGGCGAGCAGGCTTAATGCGTCATTGAGGATCTGCAGCAGATCCGTCGGCAGGGGTTCGCCCGGGCGCATGCGTTCGAGGGCCCATTCGAGCTGGCTCACCGAATCGCGGAGATCGCTGTCGTCCTTACCGGCTTCGATCAGCGCCTGGGCGATATGGCGCTGGGTCTCGGCGAGGGCACGCTTGGATTCCGAGACTTCGACACGGTGGCGTTCGCTTTCGTGGCTCAGGCGCGTGTAATCGCTGTTCAAGGTCTGTTGGCGTTGAGCGAGCGCTGAGACCGTCTTGGTGAGCTGCTGCTGGACATGGGCCGGGCTCTCATCGGCGAGGGCGAGGGTCAGGTTCGAGCTGACATCGGCGAGCAGATCGTCGAGCTGGGCGGTCTGCAGAAGCTCCTTGGCGAGGACGCGATCGGTCTGGATACGCTCGGCGGCCTGGGCTTCGAGCTCGCGGGCCTTGGCCTTGGCGGCGGCGATTTCCTCCTTGGCCTGATGGGCCTGGTGGAGCGCCTCGTCGAGTTCGAGACGCATGTGCTCGACGCGGGCATTGGCGGCGTCGGTTTCGCTGCGCGTGAGCGCGAGATCGGCGACGTGCTGCGCGCATTCGCGGCTCAGACGAAGGGTTTCCTGACGCTGCTCATTAGTCAGCTGCTCGATGCCGTTGAGGCGCTGCCGGGCTTCGTCGGAAGCCGCCCGCACGGTCTGCAATTCGCGTTCGAGTTCGCTCTTGCGGCGGGTGAGCTCGGTGACCGCCTGGGTTACCTGTTCGCCGAAATCGGCTTCGAGGGCCTCATCGGCTTCCAGGCCCAGGGCCAGATCGGCGGCGGTCTCGGCGAGGCGCTCATCGCCACGAGCAGCTTCAACCACCACTCGGGCGAGGGCGCGCTGATGGGCGTCGGTCTCGGTCTGCATGACCTGCTTGGCGGCCAGGGCGGCATCGCGTTGCTGGAGGTTCTGTTGCAGCTGCACGAGTTCGGTGCGGACGGCGGCGAGTTCGTCGGCGGAAGCGGCGGCGAGTTCCTGGACGGCGGCGACATGGGCTTCTGGGCCGGCGTCCTCATTGCGGAAGATGGCCGCGGTTTCTGGGGCTTTTTCGGCCAGGGCCTGCAGCAGTTGGCGATGCTCGGAGCGCAAGGCTTCAAGTTCGTTCTCGGCTTCGCCGCGGGCGAGGTCGGCCTCGTCGGTCATGTTCTTCAAGGCGGCGATGCGTTGCCGGCCGCGGGCCAGTTCGCTGGCCATCTCGCGGACGACGGTGGTCGCCCCGGCGATGACCTTCGCTGGGTCGCCATCGGCATCGGGCAGCTCGCTGATGGGCTGAGACTGGCCGCCGGTGGCCGAGGCGATCGCCTCGTCGAGCGATTCGGCCTCGATCCGCGTACCGGCGAGGGCTTCGATCAGGCCGCTCACCGGGGCCGCGACATCCATGGCCTGGAGGTTGCCGGCCTTGACCTGCGCGAGCAGGTTGAGGTCCTGTTCGAGTGAACGCTGGTCGTTGCTGCCTGCGCCCAGCTGATTGGTGATCGTGCGCAGCTTCTCGAGATCCAGACTGAGGGTGTGGATGATCAGCGCGCCGACGTCGAAATCATGGTAGAAGCTTTCATTGCCTTCGGCATCTTCAGCGACCGGATTCTCCTCTTGATGACGTCCGCCGTAGTACTGCGAATCGAGGCCCAGGACGCCCTCGACGAGGCCGTTTGAACGCAGCATCTGGTTGCGCACGGCATCGCGCAGGTGGTCCTTCTCGGCGATCGTCGAGGACAGCAGGTTGAGCTTTTCCTGGAGCTGATCCTGCAGGTCATAGGTGTCCTGTTGCAGATCGCTGTTGGCGTTTTCAACTTCGTCGAGACGGGCCCTGAGCGCGGCCAGGGCGGTATCCAGTTCAGCCTGATCGCCCTGCTTGTTGGAGATCTGCGCCATCACCTCTTGGAGTTCAGCCTGCAGGCGATTGCGTTCGGCTTCGGAGGTCTGCTCGCGCTTGATGCGCTTGGCCAGTTCCTCCTGGGTTTTGCGCAGGAGCTCTTCTTTTTCTTGATCAGAAAAGGAATCCTCCTTAGCCGCCAGGTGCTGGTTGAGCAGGGCCAGGATCCAGGCCATCAACTTGCGTTCGGACAGGACCTTGACCTTCTTGCTCTGTCCTTGCTGGCGCACCAGATCGGCAGTCGTGGTATTCTCTGCCATCTGCGACAAAGACGACGCCAGATCGTTTTCGGAAAGCGCACGTTCGTTCGACATATCTCGTCCTTGAGGCCCCCAATTGAGGGGCTTGGAGAAGGGTGGTTTCCAGCCCGGTGAAAACACCCAGGGAGAGGGGGCATGGGGGTGGCGATGTGATACACGCAGACGTTTCCCCAGTTACGACAACACCCCCGACCAGTGATGGTCGGGGGTGTTGTATCCACAAACTAAATAGCTACGAGTTTTTACTTGTTGGCCTTGCCGAAGTATTCCTTGGAGCCCTTGGGATCCGCCTTCATCGTCGATTTGCCTTCGCTCCAGTTGGCGGGGCAGACCTCGCCGTGCTTGGCCACGAACTGGAAGGCTTTGATCACGCGCAGGGTCTCGTCGGTGGAACGGCCCACGGGCAGGTCGTGGACAGTGGCGGCGACGATCTTGCCTTCGGGGTTGATGAGGAACAGGCCGCGCAGGGCGATGCCTTCCTCTTCGATGAGGACCCCGTAATCACGGGCGATCGACTTGTTGAGATCAGCTACCAGGGGGTAGGTCAGACCGGACAGGCCACCTTCCTTACGGGCGGTGTTCATCCATGCCAGGTGGGTGAACGGACTATCGACCGAGACCCCGAGGACCTGGGCGCCGACCTTGTCGAACTCGGCCTTGGCATCGGAAAAGGCGAGGATTTCAGTCGGGCAGACGAAGGTGAAATCGAGGGGATAGAAGAACAGCACCACCCACTTACCCTTATAGTCGGACAACTTGATGTCCTTGAAGGAACCGTCGGGAAGGACGGCGGTGGCTTTGAAATCGGGGGCGGTTTTCTGGACGAGGCTCATGGAAAACTCCGGAGTGTAGGAGGGTTAGGCCCAAGACCGTGCGCCGGGGAATGGCCCAGTCAAGGTGGCCCTACACCCACTGGTGGGTGTAGCCGAGAAATGCACATTTTATGTTAAGTCCTCGACGTCTTTCATCGAGCCCTGGCGAACGAGATGAATCTCGGGTAAGCTGAGGATATGCCTGATCCGTTTTCCATCGCCAACAGCGCTTCAGCGGATCTCATTTTCCTTGATTTCGCAGATACGGTCAGCGTGGCGACATTAGTTGAGCAGATTAGGTCGCTAACGACGCTGTTCGTCGGACCGGCAGCAGCAATCGCTGAGCAGGCGAGGGTGGTACTCAGCACGCCTGGCAATGAGGAGGATCGACGACGGAAAACCGCTGATCTGCTGGAGTACTGCCTGCAGCTCGCTGAATCCGCGGCCCAGGCTCCGGCCGCTTCCGAGAGCACGGAAGTAGTGGTCGATCAGCCCTTGGTGGATTTCCTCGAGCGTGCGGACGAGTTGCTTGCTCGGCTTACTCCGCGTACCGATCTCGCCGCCTACAAGCGTACCTTGCATGGTGTGAAGGGCGATGCCGGCGTCGTCGGCCTGCGCGACGAGGCGCATTGCTGCCATGCGATGGAGGAGGCCTTGGCTCGCGGGCTGCATCCGGTGCATCTCGATATGGCTGTGAAATGGCTTGAGGAAAGCTTTTCCGCGCGTCGTTTCGGACTTGCCCCTCCGCCGTGCGATAGCGTCTTGGTCAGCCTGCGGCGTACCCCGCCGCTGGGTGAAACCCTGGTCGCCACCGGCCTCGTGCGTCCCGATACCGTCGCCGCCGCGCTTGCCCAGCAAGTGCACCTCACCCCCGGACGGCCCTTGGGCGAGATCCTCGTCGACTCCGGTCGGGTCTCGCCGCAGGCCTTGGCCGAGGTCCTGCGCGTCCCCGTTGCCCCACCCTTGCGCATCGATGCCCAGCGTCTGCAGCAGCTCGATGCGGCGCTTGCCCGCTTGCAGCACCATCATCGGCAGTCCGCCTCCAGCCGTCCGCATCGCCGACGCCTGGTGCAGGCCTGGGAAGAGGTCCGCCTGGCCCGCGAGAGCTTGCAGCTGACGACCGCCCAGGCCCTGCTTGAACGCATGGCCCGCGTTGCCCAGGACGCTGCCCGCACGCTCGGCTTGCCCCTGGAGCTTACGGTAAGCGGTGCTGAGCTCGCCATCGATCGGCACCTCGCCGATCGCATCGCCGATCCGTTGCAGCACCTCGTGCGCAACGCCGTCAGCCATGGCATCGAACCTGCCGGCGAACGCGAACGCGGCGGCAAGCCGTCTGCCGGGCAGGTGGCCATCCGCGTCGCGCACGCCGCCCACAGCGTGCGGATCGAGGTCGCCGATGATGGGCGTGGTATCGATCGCCAGCGGATCTGCGCCAAGGCCGGCCTGCCGGCGGGGACCGCGCTCAGCGATGAGGAATTGTGGAAGATCATCAGCCGACCTGGCTTTTCAACGGCGGCAAGCGTCTCGTCGTTGGCTGGTCGGGGAATCGGACTTGACGCCGTCGCGGATCTGATGGTACAATTGTCCGGTTCGATCTCCGTCCACTCCGTCATCGGTGCCGGAACGACATTTACCATCCTGCTGCCACCTGCCTGTTCCTAACGAGAAACCCATGGCTGCTATTCCTTCCCGTCGCACGC
The DNA here is from genome assembly GCA_044338255.1 of Planctomycetota bacterium. Classification (GTDB taxonomy): domain Bacteria; phylum Planctomycetota; class UBA11346; order UBA11346; family UBA11346; genus CAIUVD01. Next base: position 48,781 of record JBIILZ010000014.1, read on the forward strand.
GCAGCGCTGCGAACAAATATCTGACCTTCGTGCTCGCCAAGGAGCACTACGGGATCCCCATCCTCAA
>JBIILZ010000015.1:0-48839 GCA_044338255.1 Planctomycetota bacterium
GTCCCTGGTCCCTGGTCCCTGGTCCCTGGTCCCTGGTCCCTGGTCCCTGGTCCCTGGTCCCTGGTCCCTGGTCCCTGGTCCCTGGTCCCTGGTCCCTGGTCCCTGGGACCAGCGACCAGCGACCAGTTTCAGGGTTTAGCCAAAGCGTTAGGCGCGGGAGCCGATCGACTGAGGCAGGCGACGGCCCCGAGCGCCACCACATACGGCAGGACCTGGAAAAATTGATACGGCAAAGCACGACTACCAGGCAGACTTTGCAGATGCTGCTGGATGCTATCGGTAATGCCAAAAAGCAGACATCCGGCAGCCAACCAGCCGAGCTGCCAGCGCCCGAACATCACCAGCGCCAAGACCACGAACCCTTTGCCGCCGGTCATCTCCGGGACGAAGGCGTGGGTGCGCATGATGCTCAGAAAGGCCCCCGCAGCGCCAGCGCAGGCAGCAGCGAAGAGCACCGCCATCCAGCGCCAGCGGCGCACCGCCTCCCCGGCGGCGGCGGCGGCCTCGGGTGCCTCACCGAGCGCATTGATGACCACGCCCGCGCGCGTCCCGCGCAGGATCCACCACACCAGCAGCAGCAGGCCGATGGTGGCCACGGTCAGACCGTACTGATTGAACACCAGCGGCCCAAGCAGCGGCAACTCGGCGAGCACCGACGAACCGCTCCATGAACGGGTGAATCCGGCAGCCGGCGCGAGATCGGTGAGCTGATGATCCTGCAAAGCGCGCCACAGCACGCCGCTACCGCCGAGCGCGAGCAGATTGATGGCCATGCCCGCGACGATCTGGTCGGTGCGGGCATTGATCGCCATCACCGCGAACACCGCGCCCATGAGCATGGCGCTGACGATCCCGGCGCCCAGGCCGAGCCAGGCGTTGCCGGTGACGGCCGTCACCGCGAAGGCGCTGACGCAGCCGCTGAGCATCATGCCTTCGATGCCGATGTTCAGCAGGCCAGCACGCTCGGCGACGAGTTCGCCACAGCCCGCCAAGGCCAGCGGCGTGGCCGCGGTCACAGCCTGGGCGAGGAGCGTAATCGCCAACCATTCGTTGATCATCGCCGAGCTCCCCGATGCGCGCTGATGGCGCCGACGACCAGGACCGTCGCCACCGCCAGCCCCTTGGTGATGGTGCCGATGTCATGGGCGATGCCGAGCCGGCGTTCGAGCTGGCGCGAACCGAGATCCAGACCGCTGAAAAACAGCGCCGCGGGGATCACGCCCAAGGGATGCAGACGCCCGAGCAGGGCCACGGCGATCCCGATGTAACCGGAACTCTGCGCATCCGTGGAGAGGAAGAACGTCACGCCCGCGACCTGCATGGCCCCGGCGAGGCCGGCAATCGCCCCACTGCCCAACGCCGCGCGCCATTGATGCGCCCCCACCGGCATACCGGCAAAACGCGCGGCGGTGGCATTGAGGCCGATGACCTCCCACTCGAAACCGATGACCGTGCGCCGCTGTACCAGCCACAAGGCCACCGCCCCACCGAGGGCCAGCAGTGCACCGACATGCAGGCCCGTTCCCGCCACCAGCACGGGCAGGCGGCTGGCATCAGGGACCAGTGCGCTCTGCGGCGCCGTCGTCAGCGGATCGTGCAAGGGCCCCTGCACGAGCATGCCCAGGACGTAGACGGCGATGAGATTGAGGAGGATCGTCGACAGCACCAAGGGTACGCCACGCCCGCGTTCGAGGGCTACCGCCACGGCGCACCAGCCGGCGCCGGCGCACGCGCCCGCGAGCAGCGCGAGCCACGGCATACCGGCGCCCGCGGGAGCGTTGGTGAGCAGGCCGACGGCGGCAACCGCGCCCAGCAGATACTGGCCTTCGACGCCGATGTTCATGACCCCGGCGCGGAAGGCCAGGCTCGTGGCCAAGGCGCACAGCAGCAGGGGCACCGCTTCCTGAGCGCAGATCGCCAGTCGCAGCGGCGAACCGGCAACTCCGGCCCAGGCCGTCGCCAGCACCGTGCCCGGGGCATAGCCGGCGGCTGCCAGGCCGCACAGCACCACAGCCACGGCGACGACCGCCGCGCCCACCGCCAGCAGCGGTTCACGGAGATTCATGCCACCCCCAACATCAGGCGCCCGATGTGCTCGCGCGTGCACTGCGGCCAGCCGCTGTCGCTGAGCCGGCCATCGAAAAGCACCAGCACGCGATCCGCCACCGCCAGCAGCTCATCGAGGTCATGGTGCACAAGGAGTACGCCGGCACCGCCGGCGCGCGCCGCCAACAAGCGCGTCATGACCTCGGCACTAGCCGCCACATCCAGACCGCGCGTGGGGTTGACGGCGATGATCAATCCTGGCTGATGCTGCAGCTCGCGGGCGATGACGACCTTTTGTTGATTGCCGCCGGACAGCGCCGCCACCGTTGCCGTGGGCCCGGCGCCACGCACCGAGAAGCGCGCCATCAGCTCGCCGGCATGCGCGCGCCAAGCGGCAAAACGCAACCAGCCATGCCACGCGAACGGCCAGCGCCGATGATCCTTGAGCAGCAGATTCTCGGCGATCGACAAACTCATGACCAGGGCTTCATGTTGGCGATCATCGGGGATCACTCCCAGGCGCGCGTCGCCGGCAAGGCGCTGGTCGACGGCGAGGCCGGGCGTGACCACCGCCGGGTGCGGGTCGAGACCGAGCACGCAACGCACCAGCGGCGCCTGGCCGTTGCCGTCGACGCCGGCAATGGCCACGATCTCCTCGCGTTCGACGCGGAAAGACACGCCGCTGAGCGGTGCGCGCGACGAACCCGCCACCGGCGGCAGCGTAAGTCCGTCGACCTCGAGCACCGCCGGGGCCTCGGCGCTGCGCGTCCGCGGTTCCACCCGCGGCAGACTCACCTTGCTGCCGACCATCAGCTCCGCCATCTGCTCCCGGCTGAGCGCGGCGGCCGGGCCCTGATGCACCACGCGCCCGTGACGGAGGATGGTCAGCTCATCGCAGACGCGCTCGACCTCGTGCAGCTTGTGACTGATGAACAGCACCGTCGTACCCGCCGCTGCCAGCCGGCGCAGCGCCGGCAACAGCTCGTCGACTTCCTGCGGAGTAAGCACCGCCGTCGGCTCGTCGAGGATCAGGGTGCCGCCGCGCGCGACGTCGGTACCGGCCATGAGCAGGGCCTTGATGATCTCGACTCGCTGCTGCTGGCCGACGCCGAGGGTCGCGATGCGTGCGTCGGGGTCGACCTGCCACTGCAGCATCGTGGCCATGGCCGCGATGCGCGCTCGCCACGCCGGCCGATCGAGGCGACCGAGGCCACGACCCGCGCCGAGGACGCAGGCCTCGATGACGGTGGCGGTCGGTACCAAGGCGAAATGCTGATGCACCATGCCCACGCCGAGCGCCGTCGCGGCCTGCGCCGAACGCGGGGCGCGGGCTTTCCCATCCTCCGCTGGACCAATGGCGACGGTGCCGGAATCGGCCTGCTCAAGGCCGAAGAGGATGCGCATCAAAGTCGATTTGCCGGCGCCATTCTCACCGAGGATGCCATGCACACTGCCGTCAGCGGCGGTCAGCGTCACCCCGCTCAAAGCGGTGACGTTGCCGAAGGTCTTGCTGATCGAGGTGAGCCGGATCACTTCGCTTTGACGTCAGCCGGCGGGGCCTCGACGGGGATCTTCAGCTCACCGGCGATCAAGGCCTTGCCCGCGGCCGCGACCTTGGCCTGCAGCGCGGCATCGATGACCGTGCCCAGCAGCTTGGGATTGAGCACCGCCACGCAGGTATCAGAGGCGAGATTCTCGCTGACCACGCCGGGCTTCCAGGCGTGATCGCGGACCTGCTTGACGACATGGGCGAAGGCCGTGTCGAGACGGATGATGGCGCTCGCCAAGGTCCACGCGCCGGCGGCGGTATTGGCATTGGCGTCGCCGACGCAGCCATAGGTCCACACCAGCTGCCCGGGGTGGGCGAGATTGTGTTCTTTGACCGCTTCGTAGACGCCCTTGGCGGCGGCATCGACATCGGGATAGATCTGATCGATGCCCTGGTTGATGAAGGCCTCGGCCTGGGCCTTGTTCTGGGTCACCTGATCCCAGCTGGTGTAGGCCTCGGCGACCGTGACATCGGCACGTACGCTCTTGGCCCCGGCGGCGAAGCCGCGGTAGCAGGCCTTCACCGAGGGGAACGCGCCGCCGCCGATGAAGCCGAGCTTGCCGGTCTTGGTCAGGGTGCCGGCGATGATCCCCAGCTGGTAGCTGGCCTGCGAGACATCGAAGTCGATGGTGACGATGCCGGGGCGCGCGACATCGGCGCCGCTGACCGCGAAATAGGTGGTGGTGATGGTCTTGGCGGCCTCGGTGGCGGGATTGAGGAATTCGTAACCGTGGGCGATGACCAACTGATAGCCATCAGCGGCGAGATCGCGGAGCTCGGTCGCCGCCTGATCGGCGGTGATCTTCTGGATCACCGTCGTGCGCGAGCCGGCGGCAGTGAGCTTATCGAGGCCGTCCTTAGCCAGCTGGCTCCAGCCACCGTCGTTGATCGAGCCGGCGGTCATCAACGCCACCGCCGGCTCGGCGGCTGCGGCGTGGACGGATAAGGTCAGGAGGAAGGCCGAAAGAGTGGGAAAGAGGCGCATGATCAAATCTCCGCAGCGACGATTTACGGGACGCCGACGACTTCACAACGACCACGCAGGCCGCACAGCACGTCGTAAGGGATGGTGTTGGCGAGACTCGCCAGCTCATTGATGGTGATCAGCTCGCTGCCCTGGCCACCAAATAGAACCACGGCTTCGCCCGGCGAGGGCGGGAAGGGCAGATCGGTGAGATCGACGATGAGGTAGTCCATGGTCACCCGCCCGAGCACCGGGCAGCGCCGACCCTGGATGAGCACGTTGCCCTTGTTCGACAACCCGATCGGGTAGCCATCGGCATAACCCACCGGCACGATGCCGCACAGGCTATCGCGTTCGAGAATGCAGGTGTGGTTGTAGCTGATGCCGTGGCCGGCGGGCAGGGCTTTCACCAGGCTCAACGATGACACCCAACGCACCGCCGGACGCAGGCCGATGTTGGGGCAGCCGTCGGGGATGACGCCGGTCAACAGCAGGCCAACGCGCACCGCGTGGGTGTTGCCTTTCGGGCGCAATAAGAGCCCTTCGGAGTTCGCCCAGTGCACCCAGATGTCGGGTGGCAGCGGCGGCAGCTTGGCGAGCAGATCGGCCATGAGCTGTTCCTGCTGCGCGGCCAGGGCGGCATTGTCGGCCATCGGATAATGCGTGGAGATGCCCGCCAGGCGGATGGTGGTCCACGCCAGGACTTCCTTGATGATGGCCTCGGCCTCGCTGGGCATGGCCCCGAAACGGCCCATGCCGGTGTCGACGTTGACGTGCACCGGCACCGGCGCGCGAGGGTTGGCGAGATGCGCGAACTCCTGGACCTCTTCGATGGTCGAGACCAGCACTTCATAACCGCTGGCGGTCACCGCCGGACGTTCTTCGGGCAAGGGCGCGCCGAGCAGGATGACGCGCGCCTCGGGCACCGCCGAGCGCACGCGATCGGCCTCGCCGATGGTGGCGACAGCGATGGCGGCAATGCCGGCCTCATGGTAGATGCGCGAGCAGCGCTCGAGACCGAGACCGTAGGCATCGGCCTTGCACACCGCCACCACGTGTCGGCCGTCGGCGGCCTTGCGGATCGCGCCGACGTTGGCGCGCAATGTCGCATAGCTGACTTCGACTCGGTTACGCCAGGCCATGATTTATTGCTGCGCTCCCGCGGGTCGCGACGGCGGCTGGGCTTGGTCACGTTCACGCAACGCCGCCATCTGCAGCACCGGCGCCGGCTGTTGGTGATACTCGGGGAGGATCACCGACCAGGCGCTGGCCGGGACCTGCGGCGCGAGGCGCGCAACGCCGCGCGCCGTGACCAGCGCAGCATCACCGAGACGCACGCCCGCGCACCAGCGCGCGGCGAGCTCGGGCTTGGCCGCCAGGGCCGGACCGATGGCCGTGGCCTGGACGGTCTCGGGATGCAACTGCGGCACCTGCGCATCAAGGCAGGCGACCGAAGGCATGAGCGTCTGCACCACTCCGTCGACGATGCGGAAGAGCCCGTGAAAAGTGGTGTCCTTCTTGAGCGGGAGCAGGACCCACCACAGGCCATCACCGTGCTCGGCGGCCAAGGCCGCCAGGGCGTCGACGCCGTGCACGGGGATGTTCTCGATCCACGCCAAGGTGCGAGCGGCGGTGATGCCGATGCGCAGGCCGGTGAAACTGCCGGGCCCGAGAGCGACAGCGAGCGCCGTCGGCTTGCCGTGGGTGCGGATCAGGCCGTCGAGCAGCGCTACCAGTCCTTTTTCGGCTTCGCCGCCGGCGAGGTCGCCATAGGCGATCTCCCGCCCACCAACCATCACGCAGGCCGAAGCCGAGCGCGCTACACATTCGAACGCCAACAGCATGCAGGTCACCCTATGGTGCCGACTGCGGTGCCAAGCCCTGCACCCGTGCGCCGGTCGCGTCCCGGCCATGCAGACGCGCCAGCTCCTCGTCAGTGATGGGGCGCATACTGCCCAAGGCGAGATCCTCGGGCAGATCGAGGCCGCCGATCTGATCACGATGCAGGCGTTCGACCTGCGCACCGAGGGCCTCGAACATCTTGCGCACCTGGTGATAGCGGCCCTCGGAAAGGTACATGGTCGCCTGGCCAAGGCCGTCGGCGGCCTTTTCAGCGAGCTCCACGCGCGCCGGCAAAGTCGGCCGGGGATCGCCTTCAAGTTCGATGCCCTTGCTCACGCGCTCAACCGCATGCGCGCTGAGCGTCCCGGAATAGGCCACGCGATAGCGCTTGGTGAGGTGCTTCTTGGGATTGGTCAATTGATGGATCAGCGGCCCCTCGGTGGTCACGATCAGCAGGCCGCTGGTGTCGCGATCGAGACGCCCGGCGGTATTCATCGCCAGATGCCGATAGGCCTCGGGAATCAGGGCATCCACCAAAGGTTCCTCGGCTGGATCATGGCTGCAGGCATAGCCCAGGGGCTTGTTGAAGAGCAGCGTCGCGCTGGTGATCTTCTCGACCACTTCCACCCCGCGCACCGTCACCCGCCGGCCACGGATGAGATGCCCGTGCTCGCGGATGGTTTTGCCATCCACTTTCACACCGCCATAATGGATCATCTGGCGCACGGCACTGCGGGTACCAAAGCCATTCTGAGAGAGGAACGCATCGAGACGATCAGACATAACAGGAATTCACCAGTAAAATGAGCTAAAAACGGGTCACGGACAAGACTTTGAAACGGCTGTCCTCGGCGATCCGGACGACTTCCCCGAGGCGCTGCAGGTCGGCTTCGTAGGCAAGTTGGCGATTGGCGACAACAAGTAAGCGGCGAGCTTGTATTACCCCAAACAAACGTCGGGCGGCGGTCAGATCGAGGCTGGTGCCGGCATGGCAAGGCGGATTCAACAGCGCCAGCTCGGCGCCGACCTCTTGCCCGACCTCTTGCCCGACCACTGACCCGACCACTGGCCCGACCACTGGCCCGACCACTGGCCAAGCATCGTCTTCATCCCACCACGCGACGCGGATCGGCGTGCCTTGGACATTGGCCCGGGCGCAGGCCACGGCGCGCGCATCGGCGTCGAGCAGGGTCACCTCGGCCGCCGGCCAGCGCCGCGCGGCCGCCACCCCGAGATGGCCGGCACCGCATCCGACATCGACGATTTTACCGCTGAAATCAGCAGGCAGATCGCACTCGGCGATGGCCTGCAAAAGCAAGCGTGTGCCGCCATCGAGGCCATCGGCGGAAAATACCCCGGGAGCGACCTGCAACGGGGTGCCATCGGGCAAGGGCACGATGCTGGGGGCCGGAGTCGGCAACACGGCACTCGTGTGCGTGCGGCAGCGGGTAAAAGCCACGACCCGTCCATGCGCGCGATTGGCCAGGACCTCGCCGGCCACGCCGATGGCGGCTGCGACGCGTTTAGCCCAGGTCGCGATGCCGACATCGTTGCTGCCCACCAGCAGCAGACGTCCGCCCGGAACGAGCACCTGCCACGCCGCCGCCAGATCGGCCTCGGTGGCAGCGCGACCTTTGCCGATGCATACCACCACCTGGGAAAATGTCCGCGTCAGCGGCACTTGGCAGTGGTGTTCGACGCCGGCAGCGGCGGCGGCGCGGGCCTGCTGGCGCCAGACCAGGATAGCGCAGCCGCCGTGGGCCTCGACGGAACTCCAACCATGCCATTCACAGGTCGGCATGGGCTGTAAAACCCCGGCATCGAGAAGCAGATCGTCGCTCGTCCGCGAGCGCAGCGCCGGTCCGCTCACGCCGATGCGCCGGCGGGTGGCGCCGGTTGCTCATCATCGCCGCGCAACTCGGTGAGACGGGCGGCATAGCGGTCGAGCATCTGCTTGGCGGCGCGCACCGCCTTCAGGCCGGCCTCGTAGCGCGCCAAGGAATCTTCGAGGGGTAGTTCACCGCCTTCCAAGGCATTCACGGCCTCTTCGATGGAGCGAAAATGGTCTTCGATGCTGACAGGGATTGCTGACTTGGCCATGCTCGCAGCGTACGTCAGGGCGACTGCGCGAAAGTCCTGATGGCTCTTGCCCGCCGCCTGCCGTGACCCTAGCCTAGAAGTCTCCGACCACGCCAGGTCGGTACTTCCAAGGTCTCACGTGCAGAAGTCCGGACTCACGCTTTCAACCACGACCATGAACAACGTCGTTCTGGTGCGCCTTGTCGGCTACCTTGATGGACACACGTTCATTGATCTCGAAAAACACCTCGATCACCTGATCAAGCATGGTCAGAAGCGTCTGGTGCTCGATCTTTCCGAACTCGGCTACATCGCCAGCGCTGGCGTCGGGCTGTTCATCAACACCCAGCACCGCCTTAAAGAAGACGGCAGCGTGCAGTTGGTGAACCCCGCCCCGGGCGTGCGTGAAATCTTCAATATTCTCGGCCTGGATACGATCTTCACCATCCATCAGACGATCGCCGACGGCGTCACCGCCGCCCAGGCCTGAGCCGGCGCCATGTACACCAGGGACCTCGAACGCCTGGTGCGCTCATTCGTGGCGCAGAAGCTCGATCGCGAGTACATCGTCTATTACCTCGTCGAAACCTATCAGCTCGAGATCAAGACGGCGCAGGAAGTGTTGGAAAAAGTCGCGCCGGCGGCAGCTGCTCGCGGAGCCCGCGGTAAGAGCCCGGAAGCCGCCCCACCAATCAAACGTCAGCGATTCTATTAGTTTCGCCCCCGGTGAGCGCACCGGCGGCGCGCGCTCGCGGGGCGGTCGGCAGCGTATTCAAGCCGTTCTTGGGATGTCCACTGAACCTCGACCCGGCAGCTCCTGCCGGGTCGAGGCATTTTGCGAGACCCGCATTTTACCGTGTTTTTATAGGGCCCTAAGCAGGGCACCTCGATCTGGGAACCTGATTTACTTTGTTGAAAAACGAGTGTTTCACAGGGCTTTCCGCTGGCCCTAGACAGGGCCCTGTCACGAGACATACGGTAAAATCAGCTGTCCTACGCAAGATTGCCCTCGACAAGCGGTGAAATGCGCCTACACAACGTACCTATAACCCTCAGTACCGAGAATTACCTCGGGGAGAAATCACCATGGCCAAAGCCAAGCCTGCCAAGTCCTCCAAGCCAGTCGCCAAGAAGCCCGCCGTGGCCATCCTCGGCAAGCCCAAGAAGGGCGAAAAAGCCTACACCAAGTCGAAGATGGTTGCGCACCTCGCCGCCGCCGTTTCGTCCAAGGGCTTTGGCGAGATCAACAAGAAGCAGGTCGCTGCCGTTCTTGAAGAGCTCACCGGCCTCCTGTTCGTCTACGCTTCGGTTGGCGCTCCCCTGCCCGGCCTGGGCAAGCTCGTCCTCCGCGAAATCCCTGCCAAGCCAGCGCGCACCATCGTGTCGTTCGGCAAGGAACTGAAGGTTCCCGCCAAGAAGGCGAGCCAGAAGGTCGTGTTCCGCTTCTCGAAGGAAGCCAAGGAATTCTTCAAGAAGTAAGCCAACCACGCAGCGCCGAGCGCTGTGTCGTCTGCACTCGGGGAGCCGCTTGACGGCTCCCCGAGCTTCTTCTAGTTTGCAAACCTTAACTGGTGATGCGGGTGTAGCTCAGTGGTAGAGCGTCTGGTTCCCATCCAGAATATGAGGGTTCGATTCCCTTCACCCGCTCCAAATTATCCGCACTGCCCTCAGGTCGCCGCCATCGAGCCCGCGACCTGCCCTACCCGAAGCCCCTTTTTTCCAGAGGCAGAATGCAACTGATGCCACTTTATTCGATTCCGGTCGCGGTTGCTTATCAGCTCGATAATGACCCGCAGGAGATCCCTTACAGCATCGGCATCCAATCGGTCGGCACGAGCACCCAGGCGGCGCAGGCAGTGAGCCTGGTGCTGACCAAGGCCCTGATCCAGATGCGTCATCCGGGAGTGACGGCGCGCATCCTCCAGGATCGGGTGAAGATCGGCCAGCTCGGGCCGCAGATCGATGGCCCCTACGCCTATGTCTTCACCCAGGGCAATCACATCAATCAGCTGGTGTTCCCATCGCGCATCGATCAGGACCGCGGTACACAGCTTGATGAGGCCCTCAGCGGTCTCGATGGCCCTGCCACGCTCGGCATACTCGTCGACTGCATCCATCTGACCTACATCAATTCGACTGGCCTGGGGGCCTTCGCTGCCCACGCCGGGCGCTTGAACATGCGGCTGTTCCGGGTCTCCGATCCGATCGCGAAAGTCTTCGAGATCACCGGTCTGACCCTAGCCGTACCCGCCTATCAGGATCTGCCCTCGGCGCTCAGCGCCTTGGTGCGCGAAACCGCCTCGCCGCGCACCTGATCACCGCAGCTTACGGCACCGGCCGGAAGCGACCGACACGCTCGAGGAAACGCGTCACCGGTTTCTGACCCAACGGCGAGAGGCGCTTCTCCAAATCACGCGCGATCGCCCGCAACGGGGTTGGGCTCAAGGTATCGGCATCGAAGACCGCCGCCGTCAGCCGCGATTGCAGCATAGGATCGTCATCGATGGGAATGCGTCCCGCGGCCTGGGCCGTCAGGCGTTCGACGAGCACCTCAAGGATCACCGGCGAGCCGCCGTGTTCGACATTGGCCAGCAGCGCGCGCACGATGCCGGTATCCTTGGTGCTGCCAGCAACGCGCACCCAGGCATGGGCCGGGGCGTCGGGCTCGGCCATCCAGCGCAACAGGGCCTCGCGTTGCAGCCAATCGGGCAGCCGGCGCAACAGCGCTTCCTCGTCACCGACCAGCCAGGGATCCGCGACCAGGCGCCGCGCCAGCAGATGATCGGTCGCCGATGGACTGTCGGCCAGGGCGAACAGTTCGATCAGGCTCCATTCGCCAACGACCAGTTCGCGGCGCGGCACCCACGCCAGCAGCGGATCACTGGCGACCACCACCGCCTCCTTAGCGGCGGGACTCGGTGGCTTCTCCTCTTTCGCAGCCGGTTTCTTGGCCTGCGTCGCACGCCAGGCGGCGGTCAAGGCGAGGCAATCAGCACGCCCCGGGCCGCTCTCGGCGAGGTTCGCATCGTGACTCCAACGCAGCGCCAGCTCGCCGGGGCCCTCGGCCAGAGACCACGACAAATGTTCGGGATCGGCTTGGATGATGGCCGTGGCCGGCGCATCGAGAGTCACGGCGATATGCGCATCGAGACTGCGCACGCCATCGCCAGCGGGAGTCGATGAGACGTAGCGCACGCCGCCGGTGACCACTTCCATGCCACCGAGTTTACCGGTGATCATCGGCTCGGAGATGAATCCCGCCGGCGAACCGCCGGCGAGGATGCAGGGGATCCCGAGCATGTGCGCGATGCCGACGCCGAGGCGCAGATTCTCGACATCGTGACGATCGCGCGCCGCCCGCAGAGAGACATCCCAGGTCGCCGAAGGATCGAGCAGGACCTCCCACGCGCGCGTGCGCCGAGCGAGGTCGACGGCGACTTCCGGCCCGCGCAGCAAGGACGGCAAGCCCAGGCAGCCCCAGGTGAGATCGGCACCCGGCACTCCCGGCGGACCGAGGATCGCCAACTGCATGAGGTCAACTTCGTCACCGGAGTGCGGAGGAGCCAGGCGGGCGATGATCGGCACCCGCGATTCCCAACCGCCGGTACCGATGCGCGCCAACGGTGCCGTACCCAGCAGGAGCACCGCCGACACCGGCAGACGTCCGCTGGCCTTGGGGGCGACGAGGATGTCCGCCGCTGGCGGCCCCTCGGCGGAAATGCCGAAGAGGTCGGCGGTCGGCCAGCGCGCCCCGCCAACAAGGGCGACGGCAACGGCCTCACTCGGCCCCGGCAGAACCGGAACCTCGACACTCGGCGAGCGCGGATCGGCGCCCAGACGCACCCTGCCACTGGTCAGCGGCGGAAGAGTCCAATGTGCGACGATCTGTCCGGCAAGCATGCCCCCGACGGGCGGGATCATCCGGCTGATCATCGGCGCCGGCACCCGGGCCTGACCGATGTAGGGCTGCACCAGGGCCAGGGCCGCCTGATTGATCGGGGGCAGGAGGCGCACCGAGACCGTGATCAGGCCGCGATCATCGACCTGCATCCACGGTCCGGCGGCGATCGACAACGGACCGAGCTGCAGGGCAGCAATGTCATCGGCCGCGAAAAGGCCCATGACCACCAGCCAGAGCGTTGAAAAACGGAACACCCCGCCGATCCATTGTCGCAGATACGTACGCGAAGCCCGCATCCTGGGCGGAGGTGCACCGACTGTGCCAAGGCTTCTAGTAGTCTGTCTCCGACAGACTACTAGATCGCCCCGGTTGATCACGAATTGTCCACTCGGTGGGCGGCTGGTTCTTGACGAAAGGAGCTTCTGTTCGTCCCCTTCAGCCTCACCACTCAAGAGGCTCTATGTCCGTGACCTATGCCATTGGTTATGATTTTGGTTCTGAATCCGGCCGTGCCGTCCTCGTCGACGTGCGCGATGGCCGCGAAGTGGCCCAAGCCGTGCACCCCTATGCGCACGTGGTCATGGATCAGCGCCTGCCCGATGGCACCAAGCTGGGACATGACTGGGCTCTGCAGCATCCCACGGACTACCTCGAAGTCCTCGAAGTCACCACCCGGCAGATCCTCAAGGATTCGGGTATCGATCCGGCGCAGGTCATCGGCATCGGCACCGACTTCACCGCCTGCACCGTCCTGCCCACGACCGCTGACGGCACGCCGCTGTGCCTGCTCCCGCAATGGAGCAACCAGCCGCACGCGTGGATCAAGTTGTGGAAGCACCACGCCGCCCAGCCGTGGGCCGATCGCCTCAATGCCCTGGCCGCTGAACGCAAGGAGCCATGGCTCATCGAGTATGGCGGCAAGATCAGTTCGGAATGGCTGTTCCCCAAGGTCGCGCAGGTCGCCGATGAAGCGCCGGCGATCTACGATGCCGCCGCCAAATTCATCGAAGCCGCCGATTGGATCGTCTGGCAGCTGACCGGCGTCGAATCACGCAATGCCTGCACCGCCGGCTACAAGGCCATCTGGAGCGCAGAGCGCGGCTACCCCAGCCGCGAGTTCTGTGCCGCCCTGCATCCGAAACTCGCCAATCTCGTCGATAAGCTCGGCACGCCCGTACCACTGGGCCGCAAGGCCGGTGAATTGACGGCAGCCATGGCCGCACGCCTGGGACTGAAAGCCGGCACCGCCGTTGCGGTCGGCAATGTCGACGCCCACGTCAGCGTCCCGGCCTGCGGCATCGGTGGCGCCGAGGGCTATGGCGGCAGCAGCGCCAATGGCGTGTTCGTCGCGATCATGGGTACCTCCTGCTGCGACATCCTCTGCGGACCGACGAAACAGGTCGTGCCGGGCATGTGCGGCGTGGTGAAAGACGGCGTGGTTCCGGGCAGCTATGGCTTCGAGGCCGGACAGAGCGGCTTCGGCGATCACTTCGCCTGGCTGTCACGCTTCCTCGGCAAGGGCGACCCCGGTCATGAGGCCCTCGAACGCGATGCCATCGCCATGGGCCCCGGCGGCAGCGGCCTGTTGGCGCTCGATTGGTGGAATGGCAATCGTTCGGTCCTCGTCGATGCCGACCTCACCGGCATGCTCATCGGTCAGAATCTGCAGACCACCCCAGCGCAGATCTACCGGGCGCTGATCGAAGGCCTCGCCTTCGGCATGCGCCAGATCATCGAGACCTTCAATCAGCACGATGTGCGTATCGATCGCATCATCGCCTGCGGCGGACTGGCAGAGAAGAATCGCCTGTTCATGCAGACCGTCGCCGATGTCACCGGGCGAACGATCCAGATCGCCCGCAGCGCGCAGACGCCGGCGGTCGGCTCGGCGATCTTCGGCGCCGTCGGCGCCGGCAAGGCCCGTGGGGGTTGGGATAGCGTCGCCGAGGCGGCGACGGCGATGGGCGGCCTCAAGGAATTGAGCTTCACCCCCAATCCCGCCAATCGTCCGGTCTATGATCAATTGTTTGCTGAATACCGTACGCTGCACGACTATTTCGGTCGTAGCAATGCGGTGATGAAGACCTTGAAGAAATTGCGTCACCAATAACCGCGGCGGAAGTTCCGCTGCTGATTAAGCGCCTCATGATCGCGTGGAGCCCTGGCGTCCGCGAGATCATGAGGCTTTTATTCAGGGCTGGCCCATCTCCGACAGGCTCCTGGGAGTCTGCCGGAGATCGCCGCGCTAGCGCGATTCGTAAAATAAAAAAATCCCACCGTGCGCACTTGGCGCACGGTGGGATCGTCGTTTTACGACCGGGGTGGATTAGCCGATGGCGAGGATGCGCGCGATCAGATCGCGCTCGGACTTGCCGGCGACGTGCACGGCGAGAGCGATCTCGTCATCGAGCAGATCGGCAGCGGCGGTGGCGACGCGAACGAGGTCGGCGCCGAGGCCGGCGCTCGCGCTCTTGCCAGCCTTGCGGCCGGGTTTGCGACCGGGCTTGCCCTTGACCTTGGCGACTTTGCCTTCGGCCTTGTCAGCCTTGTCAGCCTTGTCAGCTTTGGCTGCCTTGGCGGCCTTCGGAGTCTTGGCGGTCTTCGGTCCGGCCAAGGCCGCGATGTCGACGCCAAGGAAGTCGGCATACTTTTTTGCCGTGGTGGCGTTGGGCTTCGATTTACCGGCCAATACGCCGCGGATCGAAACGGTCGAGACGCCGATGGCTTTGGCCAGGGCGTCGATGGAGAGGTTTGACTCAGCCTGCTTGGCTTTGAGTGTCTTGGAAAGATTGATGCTCATATTGTTATATTGTTACACCTTCATCATTTCAGCAAGTATAATATCATTCACGTGTCACTTCTCCCTTTCTTGTATCTATTACTTCTCATATCCGTCGCTCCTCCCCTCCACATGGACTGGCTACTTTGGTTGCGTTAAGAGACATCTTACTCTTTAAAAACACGTCAGTTGCTTGGCTCCTCGCTTGGTATCTAAAACCACATCGATGATTTCCTGAGCGGCATGCACATACCACGGCCGATCCAAATCCTGCAGGCTGCAAGCACCTGGATCATCAACCAGGAGCTCCTGGGCGGCGATCATCGTACCCTGAAGCTGGGCTGTGGTCTGGGTCAGGGGTTTCCCCTTCCGAACCACGATCCCAAGCACCACGAGCGTCTCGATATCTTGCCCCCCCCATTGCAAACCATTGGCTCGGCACCACAGAGTAAATGCCGTAACCTCCTGGCAGGCGGCAATGGTCACGGCCACGGGGCGCAGATGGAGCAGATATGATGATCGCTCAGACATGCACCGTACCTTTCTTCCACTCTTGCACTCTTGCACTCTTGCATTCTTGCATTCTTGCTTGCTTGCGCGGCACATTCTCGGCGAGGTCCTGCCGCGCAGCAGCTGAGCCACGATTGCCCGCGGCAACGATGAGGCGAGGATCCGCCATGCAGTTTACCGGCAAAGCTCCCTCCATTGGTTTGAACACGGCCATGCGTGATGCCAAGGAACATCAATCAGAAGGTGAGATGGTCCTCGCGGCGCTGGCTGACAATCCCTCGTTCCACGTCCATACCGCCGTCGACAGCCATTGGATCTGCCCGTATTCCGGGACCTTAGTCGCCTGCCGTGGCGATGATCGATCGACCATCCAGAATTTCCTTTTCCAACGCAAGCCGTGGTCGACGCGACGCAACGGCAGGCCCCGTCCGCTGTTCCTGATCCTCGAACAGAAGTGGCTGCATCACCTGAACACCACCAAGGATGTGCGTTTCACTGAATTCAACGCCGCCGGCGCCTGGAAGAACCCCTTCACCGGCGCCTTCCACACCTTGCCGCGGGCACGCGCGGCCGGCGACCGCCACGCCACTGCCGAAATCGCCCGCTGCCTCGCCGAGTGCCCGACCGCCCAGAGCACTCCTCTGACGGCCTTGGCACCGTGAGTTATTCCGCCTAACGGACGCTGGTGATGCCGAGATCGGCCATCGTCGGCGCCTGGCTGAATTGGCGATCGATGCAGGTGCGGAACCACAACTCGATGGCCAGCAAGGCGCGGATTTCGCGAGTGTGATTGGCCGCGCCTGAAAGATGGCGGCTGACCAGACCGCGCACTTCCTCGGCCCGGAACAAACCGCGGGCGAGCGTGCGCGGATCCATCAGGACCTCTTCGACCAGCGGCCGCAGGCGGTCCTTGAACCATTCGCCCACCGGCACGGTGAACATCTGTTTCTTGCGATAGGCAAGGTCGCGGCCGATGAGCGGCGTGACCGCCTGCTTGAAGATATACTTGGTGACGCCATCGCGGAGCTTCATGCTCCCGGGAATGCGGAAGGCCAGCTCGACCATGCGCACATCGAGCAGCGGATTGCGCGCCTCGATCGAGACCGCCATGCCCATGCGATCGGGTTTGACGAGATTGTTGCCCGGCAGCAGCAGAGCAGTGTCGAGATACAGGGCCCGGTTGATGCGGTCCAGGCCGCGGGAGCGTTCAAATAGGGCATCGACGAGGGCGAAGCTGTCGTCCCCAGCGGTGGCCGCGCTCATCGTCGGGGAATACAGCGCGGCCTTGGCCGCGGTCGGAAACAAGGTGATCGATTCGTAGTAGCGGCGGCGGAACTCCTGCTCCGACAAGTCTGCATTCGACGAGTTGGCATTCGCGGTCGTGAAGAAGTCGCGGTGCTTGTCATAGCCCGCGAACAGCTCATCGCCGCCATCACCGGTGAGCACCATCTTCACGTGCTTGGAGGCCACCTGGCTGACCTTCCAGGTGGGCATGAAGGAGACATCGCCATGCGGCTGATCGTTGTGCCAGGTCATCAACGGCCACAGGCCGATCATGTCGGAAGCGACCTGTTCGCAGACATGGTCGGTGCCGAAACGCTCGGCCGCTTGGCGCGCGAAACCGCTCTCATCGAAGCGCGGATCATCGAAGCCGATGGTGAAGGTCTTCACCGGTCCCTTGCCGGCGGCGGCCAGATGGCGGGCCATGACCCCGACCACCGACGAGGAATCGACTCCCCCGGAAAGGAAGGCGCCGAACGGCACATCTGCGCGTAGGCGGATGGCGGTGGCGGCGTCGAGCACGTCGTTGAACTCCTCGATCCAGGCGCCTTCGCTGCGCTGCTGCTCGGCAGCGGTCGGCAATTCCCACCACGTGCCGGAGGTCATGCCGCTGCGCGTACAGCGCAGCCACGTGCCGGGCAGCACATGGCGGATGCCGACGAAGGCGGTGAATGGCGGCGGCACGTAGTTGTAGCTCAGAAAATGGTGCAACGCCCGATGATCGGCCTGCGCCGGCACACCGGCGGCCAGCAGGCATTTGATCTCGCTGCCGAAGAGCACCCGGCCGTGATACTCGGCGACATACAGCGGCTTCACCCCGACGCGATCGCGGACCACGGTCAGACTGCCATCGCGACGGTCAGCAACGGCAAAGGCAAACATGCCGTTGAGACGGGAGAGGAAGCCCAGGCCTTCCTTGAGATACAGGCGCAGCAGGACCTCGGTGTCCGAGCCGCTGCGACAGGCGAATTCGCTACCGCGCAATTCCGCGGCAAGCTCGCGGTAATTGTAAATCTCGCCGTTCTGCACCACCGCCACGAGTCCGTCGTCAGAGACGAACGGCTGATGCCCACCGGCGAGGTCGATGATCGAGAGCCGTTGGTTGCCGACACCCAGGCCATCCTCGGCCCACAGCCCGGTATCATCGGGACCGCGATGACGGATGACCTCGGCCATGCGCCCCAACAAGGCCTGATCCGTTCCCAGACCGAACGCGGCGACGATGCCACACATGCTAATTCCCCCCTTTGCCAGTGATGACCGTGCGCGCCGTCAGCCACAGGATCCATAGATCATAGCCGAAGCGCGCGAACTCGCCGCGTGGCCGCGCGTATTCGAGATCGAGAGCCGTGCGTTGCTCGGGAGTCGCGGCGGAGCGCACGGTCGCTTGCGCCAGGCCGGTGATCCCCGGACGCACGGCATTGCGCGCATCCCATTCCTCAGCGGTGTATTCCTCGCGCTGACGGAAGACATTCGGACGCGGCCCGACCAGGCTCATGTCACCGCCCAGGACATTCAGTACCTGTGGCAGTTCATCAAGGCTGGTGCGACGCAGAAAGGCCCCCACGCGAGTGATGCGTGGATCCCCAGCGGCGGTGAAATGCGGCCCGGTGGCCGGGGCATCGGCGCGCATCGAACGGAATTTATAAATCGTGAAAGGACGCCCGCCGCGCCCGACACGCTCCTGACGGAACAAGGCCCCGCCCGGCGAGGTCGCACGCACGGCCACGGCGCAGAGAACCAGGATCCACGAGGTTGCCACCAGAAGGACCGCCGCCACCACCAGATCGAACAGCCGTTTCAGCACGAGGGCGCTTCCACGGCTTCCACGTCTTTCACGAGAGCCGCGAGATGACGACGCACCGCCGCCTGCAGGTCGCGGTGCTTTGCCGTCAGGTCGGCTCCCGCAAGTGCCGTCCATTCGCCGTCGATTCGGCGCAGTTCGCCGCCCAGATCGGCGGCGCGGAAATCCTCGACGCTGGTCGCCCCGCGCGAGAACGCACGCGAGAGGATCACCCGCGTCGAGCCCAGGCGGCGGTGTTCCGCCAGCACCAGCTCGGCGGGCACGGCCCCGGCACCGAGGGTGGCGATGCCACCGAAACCGAAGGGCAGACCGGCATCACGGACGATGCCCGCCATATGGTCAAGCAGACCGCCAGCGACGATCTCGAACATGAAGGCCAAGCCCAGGCCGAGGTGCAGATCGTTCAGGCCGATGTAGATCTCGCTGAGCCCGGCGACGCGCACGATGCCGGGCAGGCGCGCCATCGCCGCCGGGGTCTCGATCAAGGGCACGATGCCGATGCCCGAACCGCGCGCGCAGGCGGCGGCGGCGGCGACCTCGTGCTCATCGCTGACCATCGGCAGCATGATCTGCGTGGCCCCGGCAGCGATGCCGGCGCTGATCTCGGCCGGCGAATCAGCATGCCAGGGATTGATGCGCAGGAGGATGTCGGCGCTCGGCACGGCAGCACGGATGCGCGCGACATCGCTGATGTGGTGATCGCTGATCACCGTGCTGCGCCCCGCCTGACGTTCGGCTTTGCCCAGGCGCTCGATGTCGACCATGATCCGGCCGACGCCGTTGGCGATGGCGTAGGCGGCCACCGCCGGTTCATTGGTGATGAGTTTCTTCAACAAGACCGACATATCAGGGCGCGATCATTTCTGGGCTAGCGAGCGGATACCGGGGACCATCGCCAGTCCCGCAGCCAGGGCCACGATCCCGACCACGGCGGCGAGCAGTAGACGCACCATAGGTTCGCCCGGCGTGTGGGAAAGGAGGCAGAGAACGGCGCAGCCGCCGGCAGCGATACTCCCCGCCACCAGCACCGGCAGCATCGCTCGCGCGGTCAGGGAGCGACGCACCGTTGCGCGTACCAGCAGCAGGACACAGGTGAGCACGTATTGCGCCGCTGAGAGCCACGCCAGACCCAGCAGACCCCAGGTCTGCATCACCGGCCAACCGGCAGCGAAGAAGACCGCGACACTGATGCCGCCGGCGAGCAATGGCGTGCGCGTATCGCGATCCGCCGCATACCACGCCTGTAGCAAGGCCGAGAGCCCGGCGAAGGGCAGGGCGATCAGCAGGCAGCGTAGCAAGCCGACGATCTTCTCACCATCGGCAGCGGGGAGGTGGAACGCCACCGCCACGACCTCCGGCGCCAGGGCGGCGATGATGATCGCCGCCGTCGTCGCGCAGATCAACACCACCTGTCCGCCGAGGTTGAGGAAAGCCCGCGCCCCCGGCTCATCACCGGCTGCCAGCAGGCGTGAAAAACGCGGAAAGAGCGCGGTCGCGAAGACCGTCACCAGCACCTGCAGCGGCAGTTCGAAGAGCTTGCTGGCGTAGGTCCAGCCGGCGATCGACCCGCTACCGGCGAAGGAGGCGAACCAGCGCCCGGCCAAGGGCAGCAGCAGCAAGGCCCCGCCCGCCGCCAGGATGTGCAGGTACGATACGGCCATGCGCCGCTCGGGCAGCCAGCCGCCGCCCAACCACGCCCAGCCACCGCCGGCGGCGCGCCACTCGCAGAGCTGCAGCCCGACGCGCAGCGCGGCGCCGACGATCATCGCCCAGGCCATCGCCACCAGCATCTCCTGCCCCTCATGCCCCTCCTGCCCCTCATGCCCCTCATGCCACCACAACAGCAGGGCGATGATCACCGCCCCGTTGAACCACAAGGTGCCGAGGGCGGTGGAGGCAAATCGTTCACGCTCCTGCAGGCCGGCGCCGACCACCGACGAGAGCACCGTCAACGGCACCGCCCACAGGGCGACGCCGATCAGCTCGGCGGCCTGCGCCACCTGCGCTGGCGCCAAGCCGGGGGCGAGGATCTGCACCAACGGCCGGCTGGCGACGATCAGTGCGAAGGTCAGCAGGCCGCCGAACACCACGGCCAAAGCCGCGATCTGCGCATGCAGGCGATCGACTCCGACCTGGCCATGAACCTGACGCTGGGCGGCGAGGGCCGGAACCAGCGCCGCCGCCATCGCCGAGCCGATGAGGATGTTCAACAAGCTGTCGGGGAGGGTCAGCACCAGCACTGCGACATCGGCATCGGAACTTAAGCCATAGCGTCGGGCGAGGATCGCCTCGCGGACGAAGCCCGCGAGGCGCCCGGCGGCGATGCCCGCCGACAACCACAGCCCGGCGCGCAAAAGGCTCATCGACAACCAGCTAGAGAGGTCCGCAACATGGGCGCGCCAGCCTACGGTGGTCATCAGCCATGCACGCCCCACATGACCCTGCGTCGCGACCGCCATGCACTGATGGATGATCCGAGGTTAAATTGCTGCCCGCTGCCCGGCGATACCATTGCCCCACGAGCCCCCTGCCGATGCCCACCACCGCCGCCTCACTCTCGTTGAAAGCCCTTGCCCGACTGAAAAAGCCGCGCACCCGTGGGGCTTTTGCACCGCTCGATGCTGCGCGTCGTCAGCTCGGCTTGCTGGCGGTGTCGGATGACGAAGGTCAAGCTCGCTTATATTGGCTGATCGATCTTGCCACCAACACCATTGAGGATTCGCGCTTCATCGCTTTCGGACGGCTCTCCAGCCATCCGCTAATGGATGCCTTCAGCGAGCTGTCGCGCGGGCGGACAGTGAGCGATGCTGCTAGTTTGAGCATCGAGCAAATCGACAGTCTGTTGCGCGATGATCCCCTGACGCCGAGTTGCGATCCCAGCGAAGGCGGATTCATCCGCGATCTGCAGGCCCGCGCCCTCGCCGCCCTGCCGGCCGTACGGATCCTGCCCAAGCCGCAGGAAAAAGTCTCCTACCAGCGCAAACGCAAACAGGACTGGAGCGCCGCCGATGAAGCTTGGCTGCCGCTTTCGCTGCTGAAGAAGATCGGCCAGGTCGATCGCTTGCTCAGTGAGCTGCTGCCGACGTTCGCGCCGGGGGCGACGGCCGCCATCGAAGGCCTGCATGATGATTTCCGCGTCGTAGTGACCTTCACCGGCTTGGCGCAGGAGCAGATCCCCACGGTCTGCCAGATGCTCACCGATGCCTTGCGCGGTCGGCTGCATGCCGCCCTCCTGCTTGAGAACACCCTCGAATCCGGAGCCGCACCATGAGCGAGACACTGATCGATGACGCCTACAAGTATGGCTTCTCGACTGCCGTCGAAGCGGTCACGCTCGGTCGCGGGCTGACCGAAGCCACCGTGCGCGCCATCAGCGCCGCCCGCGGCGAGCCGGAGTTCCTG
Organism: Planctomycetota bacterium; assembly: GCA_044338255.1. Lineage (GTDB taxonomy): Bacteria > Planctomycetota > UBA11346 > UBA11346 > UBA11346 > CAIUVD01. The sequence continues at coordinate 22,158 of JBIILZ010000015.1, forward strand.
CTCAATTTCCGGCTGAAGGCCTTCAAGGTCTTCCAGACCATGCGCGAGCCGGAATGGGCCCACGTCAACTATCCGCCGATCGATTACCAGGCGATCCAATACTTCTCGGCGCATAAGGCCGCGGCCAACGACAAGCCGACCTACAACAGCATCGATGAGGTGCCGCCGGAGATCCTCGAGACCTTCGCCAAGCTCGGCATCCCCCTCGACGAGCAGAAGCGCCTCTCGGGCGTTGCCGTCGACGCGGTCTTCGACAGCGTCTCGATCGCCACCACGCATCAGCAGAAGCTCTTCGATGCCGGCGTCATCTTCTGCTCTTTCAGCGAAGCCGTGCACCAGTTCCCGGCCCTCATCGAACGCTGGCTGGGCAGCGTCGTGCCGGTGGCGGACAATTATTTCGCGGCCCTCAACAGCGCTGTATTCAGCGATGGTTCGTTCGTCTACATCCCCCCGTATACGCGCTGCCCGCTCGAGCTGTCGACCTATTTCCGCATCAACAACACCGAAGCCGGCCAGTTCGAACGCACCCTGATCATCGCCGACGAAGGCGCCTACGTCAGCTACCTCGAAGGCTGCACCGCCCCGCAATCCTCGAAGCACCAGCTGCACGCGGCGGTGGTCGAGCTGGTGACCCTCGATCATGCCGAGATCAAATACTCGACAGTGCAGAACTGGTATGCCGGCGACAAGGAGACCGGCGAGGGCGGGGTCTACAATTTCGTCACCAAGCGCGGGGCCTGCCGGGGTATCAAATCCAAGATCTCTTGGACCCAGGTCGAGACTGGCAGCGCCATCACCTGGAAATACCCGAGCTGCATCCTGCAAGGCGAGGGCTCGGTCGGCGAATTTTATTCAGTGGCCCTGACCAATGGCTACATGCAAGCCGACACCGGCACGAAGATGATCCACCTCGGTAAGAACACCCGCAGCACGATCATCTCCAAGGGCATCGCCGCCGATCGCTCGACCAACGTCTATCGCGGTCTGGTGCAGGTGCATCGCAACGCCGCCGGGGCGCGCAACTACACCTGCTGCGATTCGATGCTGGTCGGCAAGCGCAGCGAGGCCCACACCTATCCCTACGTCGATGTGCAGCGCTCCGACGCCGTCGTCGAGCACGAGGCCTCGACCAGCAAGCTCAGCGAAGATCAGCTGTTCTACTTCCGCTCGCGCGGCATCGCCCAAGAAGACGCCCTGCAGGCCATCGTCAGCGGTTTCTGCAAGGACGTGCTCGATGTCCTGCCCTTGGAATTCGCCGCTGAAGCGCGCAAGCTGTTGACCCTCAAACTCGAAAACTCCGTAGGATGATCATGCCCCTATCGCCGATCTTCTGCGCCAACGAGCTGATCGCCCTGACCCAAACCCGCAAACCGTCTCTCCAGCTGAACGAATTCTGATGCTCGTCCTCGACAATCTCCAGGTCGCCGTCGGCGATACCAAGATCCTCACCGGCCTCTCGCTGACCATCGGCGCCGGCGAGGTCCACGCCCTCATGGGGCCCAATGGCTCGGGCAAGACCACCCTCGGTCGGGCCCTCGCCGGCCATCCCGGCTACACCGTCAGCGGCAAGGCCGAGTTCGCCGGCAATGACCTGCTCGCCCTCGATCCCGAAACCCGCGCGCACCAGGGCCTGTTCGTCTCCTGGCAGTATCCAGTAGAAGTCCCCGGCGTCGCCAACGCCGAGTTCCTGCGTCTGGCCTACAACGCCAAGGCCAAGGCCCATGGCCGGCCCGAGCTCTCGGCCAAAGAGTTCCCAGCCCTGCTCAGCCGCAAGATCGCCGAGTCGCAGGTACCGGTTGAATACGGCGACCGGCAATTGAACGCGGGCATGTCCGGCGGGCAGAAGAAGCGCAACGAAATCCTCCAGCTGCATGTGCTCGAACCCCAGCTGGCGATCCTCGATGAAACCGATTCCGGGCTCGACATCGACGCCTTGAAATCGGTCGCCGCGGCGATCAATGCCTTCCGTCGTGCGGACCGCAGCGTGATCCTCATCACCCATTTCCAGCGGCTGCTGGAGCTGGTAAAAACCGATTACATCCATGTCCTCGGCAATGGCCGCATCCAGCAGAGCGGCGGCCCCGAGCTAGCGCTCAAACTCGAACGTGACGGCTATGATTGGCTCATCCGTGGCTGACCCGGCTCTCGATCTCAAGACCGTGGCGCGGACCCGCGCCACGGTGCTGGGCCTGCCCACCAGCGCCGCCGAGGACTGGCGCTACGTGCGCTGCGACACTTTCACGGCGCCGGCGTATGCGGCTCCCCGCACGCTCTCCAGCGCCGAGCTGCGGCTCCTGGTCGATCATACCCAGCGCGCGCTGGTGATCGTCGATGGCGCCTTCCATTCGCTCGGCCACGGCGATTGGCCCGCTGATTGGCAGCTGCGCCTGCCCACGCCCGCCGACGATGCCGCGACCGCGGCGCGCCTCGCCACCGAGAACGACATCACCGCTTGCTGGGCGGTCGCAGATGGCACCTGGCGGCAGGTCGTGCAGGTGCGCGGTCAGCACCCGGAGCCCTTGCACGTCGTCAACATCACCACTGGCGGGACCAGCGGCCTGAGTCTCGATATCGAGGTCGCGGCCGGCGCGCGGCTCGATCTGATCGTGCGCCATGTCGCACTCGGCGCCTCGCGTTCGTGCCCGGCGATCAACGTCCGTGCCGGCCAGGGCGCCGCGGTCCGCGTCTCCGAAATCCAAAGCACGGACTGGCATCACCTGCTGCCCAGCACCACGCTCACCGTCGGCGCCGATGCGCGCATCGCGTGGACCTCGGTGGTCCACGGTGGAGCCTGCGTGCGTCTCAGCATCCGCGCCACCCTCGCCGCGCCCGGAGCCCACGTGGCTCTCGCCGGCCTCGCCGAGGTCCACGGACAGCACCAGGCGCATCAGTGGCTGCGCGTCTGCCACGCGGCCGGCAACAGCAGCAGCGAGCAGCTGTACAAGAACGTCCTCCATGAGCAGGCGCGCACCAGCTTCGACGGCTGCGTGCAGATCATCGCCGGGGCTGATGGCGCCAACGCCCGACAGCAGAATCGCAATCTGGTGCTGGCCGACACTGCCCGTGCCGACACTAGGCCGCAGCTCGACATCAAGGCCGATGACGTCAAAGCCGCGCACGGCGCCACCGTCGGCCAGCTCGATGCCGATGAACTTCTGTATTTGCGCATGCGCGGTCTGCCCCTGGCAGAAGCGCGGGCGCTTTTGACCACTGGCTTCAGCGGCGAAGTACTGTCCTTGCTTCATCATCCGGAGTTCTTGCCATGACTTGGGATATTGCCTCCATACGCGCCCAGTTTCCGGGCCTCGCGGGAATGACCTACCTCGATTCGGGAGCCACGGCCCAGAAGCCGCTGGCGGTGATCGAGCGTATGGATCATTTCCTGCGCCACGAATATGGTACAGTGCACCGTGGCCTGTACCGCCGCTCGGTGCAATCGACCCAACTCTACGAAGAAGCCCGCCAGCGCATCGCGCGCTTCCTGCATGCCGCCAGCGAACGTGAAATCGTCTACACCATGGGCTGTACCGACGCCATCAATCTGGTGGCGTGGTCGTGGGGTCGCAAGCACCTCAAGCCTGGTGATCGCATTCTCGTCACCGGCATGGAACATCATGCCAACATCGTCCCTTGGCAGATCACCGCCGAGCTCACCGGCGCCGAGCTGATCGCCTGTCCGATCCTCGACGACGGCAGCCTCGATCTTGAGGCCTTCGATCGTCTGCTCGACGAGCGCGTCAAGATGGTCGGCGTGGTGCATGTCGCCAACAGCCTGGGGACCATCAATCCGGTCAAGGAACTGGCGAAGAAGGCCCACTCCGTGGGCGCGCGTATCCTCGTCGATGCCGCGCAGTCGGCGCCGCACATGGCCTTGGATGTGCAGGATCTCGATTGCGACTTCCTGGTCTTCAGTGGCCACAAAGTCTATGGCCCGACCGGTATCGGCGTGCTCTACGGCAAGCTCGACGTCCTCGAGTCGATGCCCCCCTGGCGCGGCGGCGGAGAGATGATCGAACGCGTTAGCTTTGAAGGCAGCACCTATGCCCAGCCGCCGGCGCGCTTCGAGGCCGGCACCCCGCCAATCACCGAGGCCATCGGCCTCGCCGCCGCCTGCGACTGGCTCAGCGCCCTGGGCTTCGCCAACCTCCACGCCGCCGAGCGCGAGCTCTACGCCTATGCCGAACAACGGCTGGCTGAAATCCCCGGCCTGCGGCGCTTCGGCACCGCCGCCCAGCGCAACACGGTACTCTCGTTCCTGTTGCCGAACTGCCACGCGGCCGACATCAGCGCCATCCTCGACATGGAAGGCGTGGCGATCCGCGCCGGGCATCACTGCGCGCAACCGGTGATGACGCGCCTAGGCGTGCCGGCGACGGCCCGCGCCACCCTCGGCGTCTACAATAACCACGAGGACATCGACCACTTGGTGAAGGCGCTGCACAAAGCCGCCCGCCTGCTGGCTTGAAGAGGTAGGGTCGCTGGTCCCTGGTCGCTGGTCGCTGGTCACTGGTCCCTGGTCTCTGGTCTCTGGTCACTGGTCTCTGGTCACTGGTCGCTGGTCCCTGGTCCCTGGTCCCTGGTCCCTGGTCCCTGGCCCCTGGTCACTGGTCCCTGGTCCCTGGTCGCACGGCGGCCCGGGGTGCATCGCTAGGAGCCTGTCGGAGATAGGCGCCCGAGGATGGCGAAGGGATCGTGCGGCAGATCCAAGGCGGAGGAGTACGCCAAATAGAGGCGCTATTTGGACATTCCGACAACGCCGGAGCTGCTCGGCGAGACCGAGTCAGCCTTGCTGGCCTATCTCCGACAGACTTCTAGGCGTTGTGCCGGTCTGACCAGGGCATCGAGAAGGCCGAAGTATGCCGGGCCTGCAACTGCTCTTCGGCGAACAGCACCGCCGGCAGCAGGATGTCGGTCTCCTTCATCTTGTGCATCACCAGATTGGCGGCCATCGCCGTCAATCCATCGTGGATGAGCGGCAGATCCGGATCGATATTGTGCGTCGCCATGAGGTCGTACAGCGCCATGAGGTGGTGCATGGCATAGATCGCACCTTCGTGGCCGACACTCATGAGACGGATCGCAGAGGTGACATTATGGTTGATCGAATCCTCGCTGGGCAGGCGCTGATCAGCCCCCTCGATGGCGATGCTCTTGGGGAAGACCTCCGCCTCTTCATGGTTCATGTGGCCAAGCAGATCATCGGCGAACAACGTGTAGGCCTGGTCGAAGCTGAGATGGCGGAACTCGACATGACGCCGGCAGAACTGCTTGATGATCAGGCCCAGGCGGCGCAGCTCTTGACGCAACGGACGATGATGCGAGGCGATGATGTCGGCGACCAGCTCGGGAATGGTGGCGTAGGACCAATCCAGATCCGGAACTGGTGGTGGCGGATTGGCAGCGCGCGCGCATTCCAGGAGCACCCACCCGGCATCGCCGCTCCAGTCCTTCACCGCCCGATCCCAGCAGAACTGCAATCGTTCGCAGGTCGCTCCTAATTCGGGATAGGCGGCGATGAATTGCGCCCGTCGGCAGGCGGCGGTGAACACCTCATCCGCTGCCGACAGGCTCTGCTCGGTCATGGCTGGGACGGTTGCCGTTGCCCGTGGCGCAGATCGGAGATTCGAGAAGATGACCCCGGTCTGGCTGGTTGCCTGGTCTCTTGCCTGGGCTCTTGGCTGGTCTCTTGCCTGGATTCTTGGCTGGGCTTCAGCCACGTACGTAAAAGTAGCGGAAGACGCCGATGCGTTCAGGTTGGACGTATACGTCATCATACCACCTCGTTGAGATTAGCTAATTAATACGAACATGCTCCTTAAGCAAGGGAAATGACAAAGGTTCAAAAAAATGCATATAAATAGCATTATCTTAGGAAAAACGCACGAATCATCGATCTAGTGGAAGGCCCTCGCCGGCAGTATCCGGCACATCGTGCCGCAATCCCTATGGGCCCGTACGAATGCTCGCGTCGCTTAAATCAATTGCTCGAACCAGCGCCGCGCACGTTCGCGCGCGAGGTGCAATGCGAGATCGAAATCCGCCCGCTCGGGAGAATGGCAGCGGATCGCCAACGCGTTGCGCGCCTCAGCATCGAGGGGCAGGCTCGAGACCGCCTTTCCGACCCATAGCCGCATGCGGCCTTCGACGAAGCGCAGGAAGCGCAGATCGGCGATCAGTTCCGGGGCCGCCGCGGCCGGGATCAACCCTTCACCGGCAAGCCGCTGCAGACAGGCAGCGGTGGTCGCCGGTTGCGGCAGGCGGGCCACCGGCAGTGACAAGCAACGGAACTGCGCAATGAATTCGATATCGACATAGCCGCCCCAACCGCGTTTCACGTGGTCGCGACCGGCAACGCTGGCTTCTAAACGCTGGCGCATGTTGCGGACCTGGGCCGAGGCGTCAGCCGGCAGCGGCGTGGTCACCGCCCGGGAGCGCAACAAAGCCACCACCTCTGCGCCCAGACGCGGGTCGCCGGCGAGATGCGCCGCCCGCACCATCGCCAGGCGTTCCCACAATTCCTTGGGTTCGGACCAATAGCGCTCGAGGGCGGTGGTGGTGCAGACCAGCTCGCCGCTGTCTCCCCACGGACGCAGGCGCGCGTCGAGTTCGCAGATGCGCTTATCGGTCAGGGTACGGATCAGATCCTGCGCGATCCGGAACCAGAACTCCTGGCCATCGCGCTCGATGCGGCTGCAGGCGCCGCCGGGATCGCAGACGAAGATCACATCCATGTCCGAGGCATAGGACAGTTCGCGGCCACCAAGCTTGCCCAGGGCGATGATCGCAAAGCGGGTCGGCCGACCCTGCGCGTCATGCGGGTGTCCCCATTCCCGGGCCCGCAGGCGCGTAAGCTGCGAGAGCAAGGTCGACATCACCGCCTCGCACAGCACTGTCAGCCGTTCGCCGACGGCCTCCTGAGGCATGCCTGCGAGATCATGGATGGCGACGGTTGCGACCTCGCGGGCGAACAGATGCGCCAGCGGTTCCCCGGGATCGGCCAGCCCGTGGGCCAACGAACGGGCCTCGCTGAAGAGATGAATCGGTTTACGCTCGCGTTGATTCAAGGCATCGATGATGTCGTCGGGCAGACCCGGGAAATCGTGGAACAACTCGACCAGAAAGGTCGACCAGCCCGCGAAATCGGTGAACATGCGCAGCACATCGGCGCGCTCGGCGAGCATCACGAAGAACGTCGCCCGCCCGCCCACGGCCTCGACGATGCGCTCGAAGTTGGCGACCGTCTGATCGGGCTCGGGAGTCTCGCCGATGAGGTGCAGCAGGGCCGGCAGGATGCGCGCCAGGGCGCGTTCGGTACGGCTGCGCGAGAGCAGGAAGAACGGCTCCACGGCCATCGCCCGCAGATGCACCGCCGCCGCCGCCGGATCGCGGAAGCGTCCGCTGACGAGGGCCGTCGCCGCCCGTGCGGGATCGAGTTCACCTTGCACCAGCAAGGCCATCACGGCATCGACATCCGGCGTATCGCCGAGGAAATGCCGGGCGGCGATGCGCCGCACATCGCTACGCACCGAGCGGTGCCGAGCGTCAAAGCGCGCCAAGGCATCGTCGCCGAGGAATCCGCAGCGCCGCGCGACCTCGGTGCGCTTGCCAGCGTCCTGCGGCAGTTCGTGCTCCTGGCGATCCTCCCACATCTGCAGGCGATGCTCGACGGTGCGCAGCCAGATCAGATGCTTGGCGAGAAGCTCGGCATCGGCGCGCGGCAGCAGGCCGCGATCGACGAGCAGGCTCAAGGTCGGCAAGGTGTCGCGGCGGCGCAGCTCCGGCAGACGTCCGCCATAGGCGAGCTGGAAGAACTGCACCAGGAATTCGATGTCGCGGATGCCGCCGGCACCGGTCTTGACGTTGGCTTCCTGCGCGCGCTCCTCGATACGCCGGCGCATCGAGCGGCTTTCCTCGAGATCATCCCAGGCTGGTTCGTGGGGATAGATCCACGGCGTGAGATCGGCTTCGATCTTCTTCGCGAGCAGCACCGGGCCGGCCAGCGCACGGGCCTTGAGCAGGGCCTGGCGCTCCCACGGACGGCCGACGGAATAGTAGTAATCGACGGTCTCGCGCCGCGAGAGCGCGAGCTCGCCGCGATCACCTTCCGGGCGCAGGCGCATATCGACGCGTAGCAGGGTCGCGCCATCGCCGGGAGTCTCCAGCAGGCGGATCAGCTCGATGCCCACGCGCTTGAAGTAATCGTGATGATCGGAGACCCCCTTCCAGCTCCGCTGCTCCGAGTCCGGCACCTCGTAGACGAAGATGAGGTCGATGTCGGAAGAATAATTGAGCTCACGACCGCCGAGCTTGCCCATGCCCAGGACGCTGAACCCAGGGTAGAGCGGATGCTCAGGCGGCACCACCGTACCGAAGCGCGGCGCCAGGCGCTCGACAGCCATGGTCAATGCCGCCGCGACGATGACGTCGACGACATCGGCGATCTGATTCACAAGATGCTGGAACGGCAGCTCGCCGGAGACATCGCTCAACAGCAGGCGCAGCCAATGGTGGTGCTTGAAGCGCGCCAAGGCGTTTTCACGCGTGCGTACGTCACTGGTGACGGCGAGGTTGTCGGCGAGGTGCGCATGCAGCGCGCGGTGCGGCCACACCCGGCGGTACTGGCGTTCCTGGACCACGTTCCAGAACATCCCCGGGTACTGGCGGGCGACGTCGAACCCATAGCGGCTGACCTGCCCCAACTGCAGTAGTAATTCGAGGGCCTTGGGGTCGGCATGCAATTGGCGCAGGGTCAGGGCGACGTTGGCATCTGCCTCGATGAAGGTCTGCAAATCGTCATCCGCTCGCCGCGGATCGCCAAACTGCGGGCGCAGTCCATCGCGCTGGCGCAGGACCGCCGCCGCCGCGCTGGCATGACGATCGAGCAATACGCGTTCCCACTCGGCCAACATGATAGTTGCGACTTTGGCCTGGCGATTCCCGACTACAACCATGCCCATGTTCACCGGCATCATCGAGCACCTCGGCACCGTCACCACGATCACCCATGGTGATCGCGAAAGCACCCTGATGGTCGATCTCGGACCGTTATACGCCGGAACGCAGCTCGGCGACAGCATCGCCACCGACGGCATCTGCCTGACCGTCGCACGTCTCGACGGCACCCATGCCGAATTCCATGCCAGCGGTGAAACGCGGGCGAAGACCACGCTCGGAGCATGGCGCGCCGGCAAGGCCGTGAATCTCGAACGGGCACTGGCCTTCGGCGATCGCCTCGGCGGACATCTGGTGAGCGGCCATATCGATGGCATCGGCCGCCTCGTCGAGCGCCGCAAAGAAGGCGACAGCGAACGCTTCACCTTCGTCTGTCCCGATGGCGACATCGTCAAGACCGTGGAAAAAGGCTCGATCACCGTCGATGGCATCAGCCTCACGAGCTGGGATTGCCGGGGCGCGCGCTTCAGCGTCGCGGTCGTGCCGCATACCCTCGCGCACACCACCTTAGGCCAGGCCCGGCCAGGCGCGTTGATCAATCTCGAACAGGATGTGATCAGCCGCTGGGTCGAACGGCTGCTGCCCGGACGCTGATCCCCAGGGACCCACCGAACCAGCGGTGAGTCCATGAGGGGTCATCGTTCTATGAATAGAGCTGGCTGCCGCCGGCCTTGAACTCGGCGGCTTTCGCCGCCATGCCTTCTTGCGCGGCGACCACATCGCGCACGTCCTGAGTCAGCTTCATCGAGCAGAAGTGCGGTCCGCACATCGAACAGAAATGCGCCGACTTGGCGCCCTCGGCGGGCAAGGTCGCGTCATGGAACGCACGCGCCGTGACCGGGTCGAGGCTGAGGTTGAACTGGTCCTGCCAACGGAAGGCGAAACGCGCCCGCGACAAGGCATCGTCACGCGAGCGCGCCCCGGGATGGCCCTTGGCGAGGTCCGCGGCATGAGCGGCGATCTTGTAGGTGATGACGCCAGTTTTGACATCGTCGCGATCCGGGAGGCCAAGATGCTCCTTGGGCGTGACGTAACAAAGCATGGCCGTACCCATGGCCCCGATCATCGCCGCCCCGATGGCCGAGGTGATGTGATCATAGCCGGGTGCGATATCGGTGACCAAGGGCCCCAGGGTGTAGAACGGCGCCTCATGGCACCAGTCCAGCTGGAGGTCCATGTTTTCGCGGATCAGATGCATCGGCACATGGCCGGGACCTTCGATCATCACCTGGCAATCGTGGGCCCAGGCGATCTTGGTCAGTTCGCCGAGGGTCTTCAATTCCGCGAACTGGGCCGCGTCATTGGCGTCGGCGGTGCAGCCCGGACGCAGGCCGTCACCGAGCGAGAAGCTCACGTCGTACTTCTTCATCAGCTCGCAGATGCGCGCGAAGCCGGTGTAGAGGAAATTCTCGCGATGGTGATGCAGGCACCACTTGGCCATGATCGAACCACCGCGCGAGACGATGCCGGTGACGCGTTTAGCGGTCAACGGCACGTGCGGCAGCAAGACCCCGGCGTGGATGGTGAAATAGTCGACCCCCTGCTGGGCCTGTTCTTCGAGAGTTTCGAGGAACAGCTCAAGGGTCAGGTCCTCGACCTTGCCCTTCACCTTCTCCAGGCACTGGTAGATCGGCACCGTCCCGATCGGCACCGGGCTGTTGCGCACGATCCATTCGCGGGTGGCGTGGATGTCCTTGCCGGTTGAGAGATCCATCACCGTGTCGGCGCCCCAACGCGTCGCCCAGCGCAGCTTCTCGACTTCCTGAGCGATGTCGGAAGCCACCGCCGAATTACCGATGTTGGCGTTGATCTTAACGAGGAAATTGCGGCCGATGATCATCGGCTCCAATTCCGGGTGGTTGATGTTGGCGGGGATGATCGCCCGGCCGCGGGCGATCTCATCGCGGACGAATTCCGGGGCGACGTTTTCGCGGATGGCGACGAAGTGCATCTCCTCGGTGATGGTGCCCTGACGCGCAAACCACAGCTGCGTCGGTGAGGCCTGCGTGCGGCGTGGGGCGACCCATTCCGCACGGCGCTTGGGCAGACCGTCGCGGACATCATGGCCATCGCTGGCGAGGGCGCCTTCGGTGTCGTAGACACGCACCGGGGCCTCGCCCTCGACGGCGATGTCGCGGAATGGCACGCGCAATGCACCGAGTTCGACGCGCGTCGAATTGGGCAGGTCTTCGGCCCATGGACGGATCGTCGCGGGGACGGTTGCGGATGATGTGGTACGATCGGCCGATGGCGCGACCGTGGTCGTTGGTGTGCCCATACGGGGCCCCTTTTCCTACGCCGGCATTACCCGGATCAGGTTCGTGGGGTCGCATGGTACACGTGCACCGATGCCTCTCAGCCGTACGGCTCCCCCAGGTATGTTGGTGGAAAAGTACGGCCGAATCGAGGCGTGCCAGCGCTAGTTGCGCCGGGTGTCCGGCTCAGCCCGAGCACATCACGCAGTCTTCGGGATCGGTGGCGCTGCATGAACCCTGCGCCCAAGCGATCACTTCTTCGGGCTTGAGGGCGGCGATCTCGTCGCGGGTGGCCTTGCCGGCGCTGATCAGGTAATCGACAGCCTTACTCAACTGTTCGGCGAGGAGCTGTTGCTCCTTGCTTGGCTTGCTCTGCTTATGCTCCAAGGCGGTATCGACGGTGACCTTCTGCGCCTGGCGGGCGGCGGTCTGGCGAATGTAGTAACTGCCGGTCTTCAAGCCTTTTTCCCAGCCATAGAAATGCATCGAAGTGAGCTTCGACAGCGACGCGTCACGCAGGTAGATGTTCATCGACTGCGATTGGCAGACGAAGGCCCCGCGATCGGTGGCGAGATCGATGATGTGGCGCTGCGAGATCTCCCACACCGTGCGATAGAGCTCCTTGATGTCCTCGGGAATACCGACGACATCCTGGATGGAACCTTCGGCGGCAACGATGCGATCCTTCATGGTATCGGTCCACAACCCGCGGGCGATGAGGTCGCGCACGAGGTAGCGGTTGATGCGCACGAATTCGCCCGAGAGCACGTTGCGCTTGAAGATATTCGAGGGGATCGGTTCGAAACCTTCGGTGTTGTCGAGGATATTGGCGGTCGAGGCGGTGGGCATCGGGGCCAGCAGCAGGCTGTTGCGCAGGCCGAACTTGACCACGTCGGCCTTGGTCTTGGCCCAGTCGTAGCGGCCCGAGGTGCAGTACACTTCTTCGCTGGTGGCGGGCAGGGCTTCGCCACGGGCCTTGCGCTCCTCGTACCACAGATCGAACTGCAGACGTCCCTGCGAGGCCGGAGAACCGGGGAAGGTCAGGTACGGCCCCTGCTCGCGCGCCAGCTCGGTCGAGGCTTCGACGGCGGCGTGGTAGATGGTCTCGAAAATCTCGCGGTTGAGGACCCGCGCCGCGTTGCTGCCCCAGGTCAGGCGCAGACGCATGAAGACGTCGGCGAGGCCCTGCACACCAATGCCGATGGGGCGGTGGCGGAAGTTGGAATTCTGGGTCTCGATCACCGGGTAGTAATTGAGCTCGATGACCTTGTTGAGGTTGCGGGTCATGACCTTGACCACGCGATGCAGCTCGACGTGGTTGTAGCTGCTGTTCTCACCACTGGAGGCCATGATGTAGGCAGGCAGGCTCACCGAGGCCAGGTTGCACACCGCGATCTCATCGGGTGCAGTGTATTCGATGATCTCAGTGCACAGGTTGGAGCTCTTGATGGTGCCGAGATTCTGCTGGTTGGACTTCCGGTTGGCGGCGTCCTTGTACATCAGGTAGGGCATCGAGGTCTCGACCTGCACTTCGCAGATCTTGCGCCATAGCTCCTGCGCGCGCATGGTGCGGACGACGCCGCGACCTTCACGGACATAGCGCGTGTAGAGCTCTTCAAAGGCATTGCCCCAGCAGTCGCTCAGGCCCGGTGCGCGGGCGGGATCGAAGAGTGTCCACTCGCCGTCCTCCTTGACCCGCTGCATGAACAGGTCGGGCACCCACAGGCCGTAGAACAGCGAGCGGCAGCGCAGCTCGTCCTTGCCGGTGTTACGCTTGAGATCGAGGAACTCGATGATGTCGCCGTGCCACGGCTCGAGGTAGATCGCGAACGAGCCCTTGCGCTTGCCGCCGCCCTGATCGACGTAGCTGGCGGTGGCATCGAAGTTGCGCAGCATCGGCACGAGGCCGTTACTGGTGCCGCCGGTGCCCGAGATTGGCGAGCCGGCCGAGCGCACATTGTGCACGTGCAGGCCGATGCCACCGGCCATCTGGCTGATCTTGGCGCAATCGGTGAGGGTCTTGTAGATGCCCTCGATCGAGTCGTCGTGCATGTGCAGCAGGAAGCACGAGGACATCTGCGGCTTGGCCGAGCCGGCATTGAACAAGGTCGGCGTCGCATGCGTGAAATGCTTGGTCGACATCAGGTGGTACGTCTCGAAGGCGCGCTCGAGATCGGTGGTCCCGCCGCAGCAATGGATGCCCAGCGAGACGCGCATCCACAAGTACTGCGGACGTTCGACGATCTTGCGCCCAAGGCGCATGAGGTACGACTTCTTGAGCGTCGAGATGCCCTGGAAGTCGAAGTTGAAATCGCGCTCCATACGGATCTCGCCCTCGATGCGGGCCTTGTGCGCACGCACGCAGTCGAGCAGCTCGGTGGAGATCGCCGAGGCCGGACGACCAGCATTATCGGTGCGGCGCGAGAGGGCTTCCATGACCTCGACGAAGGAATCTGAACTTTCCTTATGCAGGATCGAGGCCGACAGGCGGGCCGCGAGGAAATCGTAGTCGGGATGGGTGGTGACGAGATTGGCCGCCGTCTGCACCGCCAGATCGTCGAGTTCGCGGGTCGAGACGCCGTCGAAGATGCCGGCGATGACCTTCTGCGCGACGAGAATCGGCTCCACCTGCAGGCCGCTGGCCAAGACCTCGATACGTTTGGTGATCTTGTCGAGGTGCACGTCCTCGCGCCGACCATCACGCTTCAAAATCTGCATTGCCATGTTCAGTCACTCTCGTCGTTATTGCGGTAGGTAGCGATAGGTAGCGATAGGTAGCGGTCGGCGCGGCTTCAGAATTCGGTGTCGAAAGCGATCTTCTGCTCGGAGATGTTCACGCCGACACCGGCGCGACGGTACTCGGCAACCTTCTTCTCATGGAAGTTGGTCTTGTTCTGCAAGCCGATGCGTTCCATGAAATCAAATGGGCAGCGTTCGTTGTAGACGCGCTCGCAGCCAAGCTGGGAGAGGATGCGATCAGCGACGAAACGGATGTAGCGCTGCATGGCGTCGGCGTTCATGCCGATCAACGACACCGGCAGGGCCTCGGTGGCGAAGCGGCATTCGATTTCCACCGCCTCGGTGACGATCTCGCGGATCCGCTCGGGTGAGCACTTGTCCTGCAGCTTGCGATGCATGAGCATGGCGAAGTCAGTGTGCGCACCTTCGTCGCGCGAGATCAGCTCGTTGGAGAAGCACAGGCCGGGCAGCAAGCCCTGCTTCATGTCCTTGATCCAGTAGATGGCGCAGAACGACGACGAGAAGAAGATCCCTTCGACGCAGGCGAAGGCCACCAGGCGCTCGGCGAGCGGCCGGCTGCTTTCGAGCCAATGCATCGCCCACCGGGCCTTGTCGCCGACGATCGGCACCGTCTCGACGGCATTGAAGAGGCGCCGGCGTTCGGATTCCTCGTTGATGTAGGTGTCGATGAGCAGCGAGTAGGTCTCGCTGTGCACGGTCTCGATGAGCATCTGCATCGAGTAGTAGGCGCGCGCTTCGGGGGCGGCGATCTCGGAGTAGAAGCGGGCGGCGATGTTCTCGTTGACGATGCCATCGCTGGCGGCGAAGAACGCCAGGACGTGCGAGAGGAAATAGCGCTCGCCGTCGTTGAGGGCCTTCCAGTCCTGCTGGTCTTTGGCGAGGTCGATCTCCTCGGCGGTCCACATCAGCGAGAGATGATCCTTATAGGCCTTCCACAGATCCTCATGCTTGATCGGGAAGAGCACGAAGCGGTCGAGCGTCGGAGACAGCAGCGGATCGGCCAGTTTGCCGAGGAGCTTTTCGAGACCCGCGACTTCGACGGTATCGGCCTCGGCGCGGACCTTGCGGCGGCTTTCACGATAGAGCACGAAGCGCCGGGCGGCTTCATGTTCGCCGGCACGCATCAGCGCCAACTCAGCCTGATCCTGGACTTCCTCGACGTAGAAGCTGCCGCCCCCGGGACTGCGCTGGGTCAGGGTCTCGCACACATCACGGGTCATGCGCTGCACCAGGGTCTGGCGCTCGGCCGGCAGAGCGGCGGTGAGCTCTAAGCCATCGGCGGCGAGCAGGGCCTTGGTGAGGGCGATGGCGATGCGATTGGGCTCGAACGCGCGGAAGCGCTCATCACGCGAACGCACCCGCCAGGCGATGTAGCGCGCGGGGTCCAGGGCAGTGATCGTACGGGTCTCGATAGCGGTCATGAAGGGTCCTCGAAACGCACCTGCGCGTGGGAGAAACAGGTGAGATAAACAGGCGGGCGGCTGGGCGCAAATTTATGGCGATGAATTCGCTGACGTCAAGATGTGGTGGGTAAACATGTGTGAGCCACTATATGTAGACAGCACTTGCACCCTGAGAGTCATGTTCGGAGGACAGTTCGGACCCTGCAGAAGCCACTCTCTGGCACATATTTTCAGCTGGCAAAATCATTTTTCGCCATTACCCGAGCCATCGCGGGCACGCTGTCAGATTGAATCGACCATCCGAAAAAACGTTGCCCGGTCAACCCGTGTATCGCGCACAAGCAGCTCCGGACAGCGTCGAGCAAACACCGCTTAAGACTTCTCATCGTCATGTGCGGAGTTCGCTGCAAGCACATCATCCGCGGCACATGGTTACGATGCATTATGACATACTATTGTTTAGGAACAACATCGGCGGCGAGAGCCTCGACGATGTGCACGGCCTCGACCCGCGCCGAGGTCAGCTTGCCCCCCACCGGCAGCAGCAGACCTGGTTCCGGACGGCGCAATTCCCATTCGCGGGTCAGGGCCGAGGCACTGGCGGCCCCGCGCTGCAAGGTGCGCAGGCCGACCCAGGAATTGCGGATGTCGCGCTCGCGCCAGCCCAGGCCGGGACAGGTGGCGGCCACCGCCGTCAACAGGTAGCGGACATCCTCGACCTCGACGCGCACGCTGTCGGGCGTGCCACTGAAATCGGTATCGGTGGTGCCGACCATGGTCCCACCCTGCCAGGGAATGAGAAAAAAAACCCGTCCATCGACCGGGGAGGTGAGCAGGAAGGCGCTATCGTGCGCTGCCAAGGGATTGCCTACGGACTGCGGAAACGGCACTGGCGGGAGCACCAGATGCACACCCTTGGTAAACCGCGCCGCCTGCTGCGGGTCGAGCCCAGCCAGCGCAAACGCCCACGGGCCGGCGCTAAGCACCGTCGTCGGCGCACGCAGCACGTGTCCATCGCTGAGGGCGACGCCGACGACGGCGCCGCCCTCGCGTACCACGGCGCTGACTTCCGTATGTTCGCTGCACACCGCGCCGGCAGCCTGGGCGGCGGCAACGACATCGCGAGTGAGGGCCGCGTCATCGGTGCCGGCATCGCCATAGGTGAAACCTCCCAGCAATTCCTCGCGATCGAGGAACGGTGCCGCCGCGAGCAGGGCGGCGCGCGACCACGGAGCATGGCGCTCGACGCCGCGCAGCTCGCCGGCGAGGGTGTCATAGAGCCACAATCCCGCGTATAACTGCGCCCGCGTCAAACGTCCGCGGCGGGTCACGGGGACCACGAAGCGCAAGGGATGGACGCGGTGCGGAGCCAGGCGCAGCAGACGCGCACGCTCGCAGAGAGCCTTGCGCACCAGGCTGACATCACCGTGCTCGAGATAGCGCAGGCCGCCGTGGATAAGTTTGGACGAGGCCGACGAAGTACCGCTGGCCCAGGTGCGCCGCTCGCAAAGGACCACGCGCAGCCCACGCAAGGCCGCCTCGAGGGCCGTCCACGCACCATAGATCCCGCCACCGACGATGAGCACGTCGGCGACGGCGGGCAGCTCGCAAGGCGCGGTCGGCCGGGGAATCCCGGCGCGCAAATGAAAAGCCCCGGTGGCGCCCGCCGGGCCCCAGGTGGCGCTACCCATCGGCGCGCAACCAGTCGCGTGGACAGTCGCGCAACCAGTCGCGCGGACAGTCGCGCAGCCAGGCGCGGGCCCACGCCGGGCGATTGCTGATCACCGCATCGACACCGAGCTGCGCGAGGCGTCGCAACTCGGGCACGCGATTGACGGTGTAGGCATAGGTGCGCAGCCCCTGGGCGCGGGCGAGGGCCATCATGGCAGGATTCCAGGCCGACCAATGAGGGTCGATGGCATAGCAGAAAGCGTGCGCTGAGATCCAGGCTTTCGCGCGAGATGCAGGAATATCGGTGCAATTGCGCACGAGGCGAAGGCGTGGGGCCTCGGCATGCGCGGCCCGCAGTATGCCGGGGTTGAAGCACAGCAGCTGGACCCGCTCGCGTACCTCCGGCAGGCGGATCTGGCGGCAGATCGCGGTCAACAGACGGGCCGTCCACAAGGCGCCACCATGCGGTTTGAGCTCGATCAGGAGTTCGACTTGACGATAGCGGTCGAGGACCTCGGCGAGGGTCGGCAACGGATAGACCGCCCGCAATTGCGCGAGGGTCTGCTGACTGACGGGCAAACGTGAGCCGCCGAAGCGGGCGAGGTCGGCGTCATGGGTGACCACCACCACACCATCGGCGCTGAGACGGACATCGAATTCGATTCCCCGGCAACCGGTGGTGAGCGCCGCGGCAAAGGCCGCGTGGGTGTTTTCGGAATGCTTTTCCGACCAACCACGATGGGCGATAATGTCCATGGTGCGTTTCCTGATGCTTACTATTTCAGCATCGCCTCCGGGGCGCTAAAAGACAGCGGATGCTGGCCATTCCCGGGCAGCGACCCGCGGTCGTCCGCGCCTAGGACAGGTCGTGTGGAAGATTCCCGCACCTCCACGGCAACATTTGTGGTAAGCTCTCGTATGCATTGCGAGGACTGGTTATGATCTGGCGATGTACGTATCTCCTAGTCCCTGGACTCCTGGCGCTGGCCACGGCCCTGCCGTCGTGGTCGCCGCCGGTGGTCAGCGAAATCCCGCCCCGCGCCACGCCGCGGCCGAGCCCGGCCAGACCCCATCCCCTGACCGCCACCGAGGTCGGCAACGCCACCGCGATCATCGACAAGCTGATGCTCGCCGAGCTCACCGCCCATGGCCAGAGGCTCAATCCGCCGATCGATGATGCGACCTTCGTGCGCCGCGCCTACCTGGGCATCATCGGCCGCATTCCGACCATCGAGGAGATCGGGGCCTTCGACAATCTGGGCGGGAGGGACCGACGCGCCAAGCTCATCAGTGCCCTGTTCAAGAGTCCTGGTCGCGTCCATCATGAGTTCACGTGGTGGGCCGATCTGCTGCGCATCTCCACGCGCCTCGGCAGGCGCTCTCCCGGCAATGCCTATGTCGACTGGATGAAGGAGCAGATCCGCGCCAACGTCCCCTATGATCAGGTCGTCAGGGCGCTGATCACCTCCGAAGGACCGGCGTTGGCGCGCGGCAATGGCGCCACCGGTTACTACCTGCGCGATGCCGGCATGCCCTTGGACAACATGGCCAATACCGTGCAGGTGTTCCTGGGCACGCGCGTGCAGTGCGCGCAATGCCACGACCACCCCTTCGACAAATGGACGCGCAGGGAATTCTTCGAGCTCGCGGCCTACACCAATTCGGTGCGCATCAGCCGTGATGAAGGTCTCCGTGCACTGGGAAAGAAAGCAAAGGAAGACCGACTGTCCCCAAACGTGTTGGACAGCCTGCGCATAATCGGCGATACCATCGCGCTCGCTGTCCAGACCGATGACAAGTCCACCATCGAACTACCCCAAGATTATCAATACCACGATGCCAAGCCCGGCGAGGTGGTGGAGGCCAAGAGCCTCTTCGGACCGCCGGCACCGGTGGACAAGGACGTTCCCGCCAAGCAAGCCTATGCCCAGTGGTTGAGCTCCCCGGAGAACCCCCGTTTCACCATCGTCATCGCCAACCGCCTGTGGAAGCGCGCCTTCGGGATCGGGCTCATCGAGCCGGTCGACAACTTCACCGACACCACCCTGGCCTCGAACCCGGCGCTGATGGAATTCCTGAGCAAGCTCATGTGCTCGCTCGATTACGACCTCAAGCGCTTCAATCAGATCATCTACCAGACCGAAGCCTGGCAGCGCGCGGTGAGCACGGTCGACGAGAAGACCAGCGAACCGTATCGCTTCCCCGGACCCATCCTGCAACGCATGAGCGCCGAACAGCTGTGGGATTCCATGCTCACCCTAGCGGTGCCGGAACTCGATGGCCGCATCGGCGAAAGCGCCGAGGGCCTGTATAAATTCTACGCGGACAACAAGGATAAGAAGCCTAAACAGATGTTCGAGCTCGCCGTCGATCTCGCTAAGCTACGTGAGCGCCTGGGCGACCTCGAACTGAAAACACGGGAGCTGCGCGCTTATCTCGAGGCCATGGCCAACAAGAACTCCTCAGAGGGGCGCAGGATCCAGGTCCAGCTCAAGGAGCTTGCCGGTTTACGTTATGAGATCCTCGGCCAGACCGATCTGGGGCGCATGGTAGTGATGACGAAGCACGGCAAGGGCCAGGACTACTTCGTCCGTGCCGACGAACTGCCGTCGCCGGCCTCGCCAGGGCATTTCCTGCGCACCTTCGGCCAATCGGATCGCGATGTCATCGACGGCAGCAACCGCAATCCCGCGACGACCCAGGCATTGACCATGCTCAACGGCTTCATCGACCGCGAATTGCTCAAGGAACAGTCGGTGCTGTTCCAGCAGATGCTCAGACCCAAGGACTTGGGGGGCAAGGTCGATGCCTTGTTCCTGGCGATCCTCAGCCGCCCGCCGACCAATGCCGAGCGCGAGTTGGGCAAGCAGGAGATCGCCCATGCGATGCTCGCCCATCGCAAGGACAGTCGCTTCGGCGTCGGTGGCGACATTACCAAGGAAGCAGCCCAGGCGGCCTTGCACAACCTCGCCTGGGTGCTCCTCAACGGCAACGAATTCATCTTTGTGCAGTGAAGATATTCCTATGACCTCACGCCAACGCCTGCTCTCCCGATACGAACAGCTCACCAACCACGACCCGCTCACCCGGCGCGCCCTGCTCGGCAGCCTGGCGCGCAGCGCCTTCGGCCTGACGGTGCTGTCGGCACTCGAACCACTGTGCGGCCTTGGACTACTCGCCACCGAACCAGGCCGGCCACGGCCGCGCGCCCGGGCCTGCATCTACCTGTACATGAACGGGGGCATGAGCCATCTCGATACCTTCGATCCCAAACCCGGGCATGCCGCCGCCGGGCCGGTGAAGGCCATCGCCAGCAACGTCGACGGGCTGCAGCTGACCGAGAACCTGCCCTTGCTCGCCAAGCAGGCCGACAAGGTCGCGGTGATCCGTTCGCTGACCTCGAACCAGGGCGCGCACGAACAGGGCGAGTACCTGATGCGCACCAGCTACGCCATGCGCGGAACGATCAAGCATCCGACCCTCGGGGCGTGGAGCGCCAATCTTCTGGGCACCGCCAATCCCACCCTACCGGCGTACATCACCATCGGCGCCGGCAGCAATCATCCCGGGGCCGGCTACATGGAATCGCGCTTCACCCCCCTGCCGCTGGGCAATCCTGAACAGGGTCTGCCCAACAGCACCCGCCCGGACGGGGTCACGGCCGAGGAATACGCCCATCGCCTAGAACTACTCAAGGGCTTCAACGCTCCCTTCCAGCAAAAATATGACGCCAAGGAAGTCCGCGCCTATCGCGATCTCTACGACGACGCGGTGACCTTGATGGGTAGCAAGGACCTCGCCGCCTTCGATCTCAAGCGCGAGCCCGAGAGCATGCGCTCGGCCTATGGCGCGAATGCCTTCGGCCAGGGCTGCCTGCTCGCCCGGCGACTGGTGGAAAATGATGTGCGCTTCGTCGAAGTCGGACTCGATGGCTGGGACACCCACGATGATAACTTCGACCGCGTCGCCGATCAGGCGACGGTCCTCGATCGCGGACTGTCGACCCTGCTCGCCGACCTCACCGCTCGCGGCATGCTCGCCGAGACCCTGGTGGTGGTGGCCACCGAATTCGGACGTTCGCCGGGCATCAACCAGAACCAGGGCCGCGATCATCATCCGAAGGCCTTCTCTGGGCTGCTGGCAGGTGGCGGCATCGGCGGCGGCCGTGTGCATGGGCAAACCAGCGAGAATGGCGGCGAGGTGGTCAAGGACCCGGTCCTGATCACCGATTTCAACGCCACCATCGCCAAGGCCCTGGGCCTGCCCTTGGACAAGGTACTGACCTCGCCCTCGGGCCGGCCCTTCACCATCGCCGACAAGGGCAAGCCCCTCCGCGAGCTGTTCGTTTCATGAACTTCCCTGCCAAGGTTACCGCCATGCGTGTGCCCCTGCTGACTCTCTACGTCATCAGCGCCATCAGCTCCATCAGCTCCATCAGCGCCATCAGCGTTCTCGGCCAGTCGCGACTCGCCGCCGCCGAGGCCAGCTGGGACAACATCCACGCCATCCTCGAAGCCCGCTGCACCAGCTGCCATGGCGATACCAAGCAGAAGGCCGGCCTGCGTCTGGATAGTCCGGAATGGCTCGCCAAGGGTTCGCACGACGGGGCGGTGGTGGTCGCCGGCCAACCGGCGGTGAGCAAGATCTACACCATGGCCGCCCTGCCTGAGGATCATGAAGATCGCATGCCGCCCAAAGGCGAACGCCTGACCGCCGAACAGCTCACCCTGCTCAAACAGTGGATCGCCGAGGGCGCGAAAACCGCCACCGCCGAGAAGAAGCCGGAACCGGTCGCTGCTCTTCCCAAAAAGATCGACCCGGCAAAACCCGAATCCGCGCCAAGCGACATGATGCAGAGCACCATGGAAGACACCGCGCATACCGGCAGCCGTGCGCCGGCCCAGCCGCGCCCGCCGGCGGCGCCGGAAGCCCCGATCATCCCTGCCCCAGCGGCGCCCGAATTCGCCATCACCGCCCTCACGACGCAGAGCTTCGTGATCAACACCCTCCCCGGCGGCTGGCTTGATGTACATGCCGGCCACGCCAAGAACGGCCTCTCGGACACCCACCTGCCGCTCCTGAACAAGATCGGCCCGGCGGTAGCCTTCCTCGATCTCGCGAACTCCGGCATCACCGATCGTCAGTTCAAGCTGCTCACCACCTTCAGCAACGTACAACGCCTGCATCTTGAGCACACGCCGGTGAGCGATGCCGGCCTCACGGCCCTCGCCGCTTTTCCGCAACTGACCTACCTCAATCTCTTCGCCACCGACATCAGCGATGCCGGGCTTGCTGCGCTGCCGTCGTTGAAGCAACTCGATGAGCTCTATGTCTGGCAGAGCAAGATCACCCCGGCCGGCATCGCCGCGCTTAAGAAGAAGCTGCCCGACCTCGAGATCTTCAACGGGCCCGAAGATCTGCCGACGGTGAAGATCGAAGAGAAAAAGAAGAAACGGAAATAAAGGTCCCTTTCATCCTACAGGCAGTCGAATCCGGAACACGATCGGAAGACCCAGGAGGCTGCGAAATTCATGGAGGAAGCAATCAATCCACCGGCCCCGCGAGCGCCACCGGAGCCGCCCCCTGAGCAGTGAGCGGGGCCACTGACGCGCCGTGCTGCCGGCGGTGTGACACGCACCACGGCGTCCGGGGATCTCCAGGCTCCGATGGCCGGTGTTGATCCGTTGAGCCTTCACCATGTCGCATCCCATGTCTCATCGCATCGTGCTGTCGCTGCTTTCCCTCCTGCCCACGCTGATGCCCGGATGGGCGGCGGAGCTGCCGGTGACGGCAGTGACAGTGCTGCCGGATGGCCTACTGGTCGAATGCCGCGGGACGTTGGCGGCCGGCGACCTGAGCATCAGCGGCCTCCCCCCGGGATGCATCGCCGAAGACCTCGCCTTGAGCGCTGACGACGGCAGCGAGCCGGTGTGGCGGTTGGTACCGGCTCCCGCGATCCGCAACCTGCCGCCGGTGGTGGCGGACGACCTCCTGGCCCTTGCCGCCGCCACCCGCAATGCCGGGATTGCCGGAAAACGCGCCGAACTCGCGGGCTTGATCGGAATCGCGGGCGCGCAGCCGACCACGGACGCCGCCGGTCATGAGCTTGCCGTGTGGTCGCCCAGCGCACTCAACTCGCAGCTCGCCTTTGCCGCCATCAACGCCCAGCGCGCCGCCGAGGCGGCACAGGCCGCCGCCGACGCCGCGTCCGAGGCTCGCGGCCGCTTGGCGCAGATGCCGGCGATGACGGCACTCGCCGGCCCACACATTGCGCTCGCCGCCGCTGCCCGCGGTCCGCTGACGCTGCGCTATCGCCTAGGAGCCTGTCGGAGATAGGCCGACGAGGCTGGCGAAGTGTATCGATGGGCAGATCCAAGGCGGAGGAGTGCGCCAAATAGCAGCGCTATTTGGACATTCCGACAACGCAGGAGATGCCTGGCGAGACCGAGTCAGTCTTGCTGGCCTATCTCCGACAGGCTCCTACGCGGAGCGCAGTGGTCGCCGACGTGGCGGATCGAACTCGATGCCCAGGGCGCGCTGCTGGTGCAATCAGCGGTGATCACTCTTGATCGCCGCCCAAGCAGCACACCGGTGGCGCTGACCGTGACCTCGTTCGGTCAGCAACCGCCGCTGTAGCCGGAGCCGGAGCCGGAGCCGGAGCCGGGGCGTTCGGCGGTGAGGCCCGGATGAGCGTAGAGGACATCGCACCTACCGCCCGGGCGGATATGCCGGAGGCGCAGCGCAGCGCCTCGTTCGCGCACGGCGTCGATTTCGATCTGGGCACCGTCGACTTCACCGCCGGGAGCACCGGCCTGGGACTGATCATCGAGCGGACCACGTTGACCATCGTCGCTGACGAATGGGCGCTGTTCCCGGAAGAGCATCCGCTGGCCATGCGCCGGGTCAGCGTACGCCTGGGTGCCCAGCCGCTGCTCGCCGGCATGCTGCAAGTGATCGCCGATGCTCCGCCACGCCGTAGCCGGGTTCCCGCCCTCGCCGCCGGCAGCCTGCTGACCGTGTGCGCCGCCGTCGATGAGACCCTGTGCCTCTCCTCGACCTCGCCGTGGGACGTCGATCCGGCCGGCAACACCAGCACCTTCCGGCGCACCGACACCGACCATTGGCTGCTCAATGCCGGCAGCACGCCGCGCAAGATCGCGGTCTATCGGACGCTGCCGGTGTCGACCAGCGATGAACTCCAGGTGACCCGCGATGCCGCCAGCACCCGAGGCGCAACCGTGGTCGCTCCCGGCCTGCTGCGCTGGACGGTGACCCTGCCGCCGGGAACTCCACAGCGCATCGGCCTGGGCTGGGTGATGCGAGCCTCGGGATCCTTCACGTTCTGAGCCGTGCTCGCGGCACGGGTTCCGCCGTACATCCGCTTGCCCAGCCACCGGCAGCGCCACGCTTCCCGACCTCATGTATGAACCTGTTCTCGTCGCCGTCCCCCCCAAAGGCGGCAGCTTCGACGATGTCTTGAAGAAGCTCGTGACTCTCAACTGGATCCGTCCGGAAGTGGTTTCGGCCCTGCGGCGTCTGATCAAGGACGACAAACGCCGGGTAAAACTCGAAGAAGGCCTGATTCAATTATGGGCCGCCAATGGCCATGAATATGAAGCCACGATGCGCGCCGCCGATCGTTTCGGCCATGATCTCGACGACATCGACCAGGCCCTGAAGCGCATGCGCCGATTCGTCGGCGAGGACGGCATGCAGCGCCTCGACTATACCGGTAAGTCCGGCGTCGAACAATTATTGGAGCAGCTGCGCCACAATGGCGAAGCGGAATTGCGCGAAGCCGCCTACGCCCTGCATCTGCAACTCGACCTCACCCGCCCCGGCAAGCCGGTGCGCATGGTCTTCAATCAGCTCGAGATCGATGTCCCCCGCCCCAACACCACAGCGGTGCGCGCGGTGCTCCTCGGCACCGATCACGAGGTCACGCCGACGTGGTTGCGCAAACAGAAGCGCGATCTCTCGCTGACCTGTTATGACGCCTTCCATAACACGCTCCTCGACGTGCTCGACACGCCCAAGATCCATAACTGGCAGGAGCTGACCGAGCACCTCATCCAGACCGACACCGACGTGCGCATCCTCGGCTCGCTGGGGCTCGACGATTACCTCGGCCACTGCGTGCTGATGTCGGAGCGCATGGCCAAGGAGGCCGTCGCCGTCGCCGTTGCCAACGGCCAGGGCGGGCGCTGGGCGTTGAGCGATCGCGATCCGAAGCTGGCGCTGCTGGCGCGCAGTCCGGTGCTGATCGATGCCGGTTACGAGGAGATCTACCGCCAGGTCCTCGATGCCAAGCGCAACGGCATCACCTTCGAGACCGGGCCCAAGGATATCGAGACCATGTGCGCGACCCAGGACCGCACGGCGATCTACATCGTGCGCAGCGGCTCGACGGTGGCAGTGACTCCCGGGCTGTGCGTGGTCGGCACCGAACTCATCACCAGCGAGACCATCGTCGCCGTCAATCAGGAGCGCTTGAGCAAGAACCGCCACGTCGAGGCCCTGGTCGAGAGTCTCGCGCCGACCACCACCGATCACACCGCCGCCTGGCGCGCCAAGCTCAAGGCCAAGCTCGGCGAACGCTTCGTGTTGGCGCCATGAGCGGCGACAAGAAGATCATCGTCCCCGGCACCGACCATCCCGGGACCTTGAACAAGGTCCTGGAAGCCCTCGCCGACCAGCAGCGCGTGGCCACGCTCATCGTCCGCCGCGGCGAACGCTTCCTGATGAAGATCATGGAAGTGCGCAAGGAAGTCGTGGTCGGCGAAGTCCGCTGCCTCAACTGGTCGGCAGAAATGGGACGCACGATTTTCGCCTCGGCGAACACCGACTACACCGAAGGCCGGCGCGAGATCCTGCTCGCCGATGCCATCGAAAAGTTCGGCAGCAGCGCCCATCGCTATCGCGTCTACATCCCCATCGAAGAGATCACCGCCATCTACGAGGATCTCGACGACCGTTTCGATCAGACGCCATTCCTGCCCTTGCCCTAGGGGCCTGTCGGGGGCCGTCCGGCAAGCGCCATGACGCGCGCGGCGAACTCGACGTAGCCCGCCAAGGTTCCGGGTTTTTCGAGCAGGGCCAAAGCTCCTATGTCGATCGCCCGGGCAGAGCGCAGAGCATCGACATGCGTCGACATCAAGATGGTCTGCAAACCGCGGCCGATGAATTCTCGTGCCAGGCCGAAGCCATCGATAGCCGGCATGTTGATGTCGACCAGGGCGACTTCCGGCCGCGCATCGGCGTCGCACAAAGCGAACTCGACCAGCGCCAGATGAGCGATGGTGGCAGTCTGGAGAATCACCGGGCAAGCATGATGCTGGAATCCGGCTTCGATAAGGGCGAATTCTTGGGGGTTGTCATCGACGATCATGATCCGCAGATTTGCAGACGGCTGAGACGGGTAAGAGCTCATGGACATGGAAAAGTGACCACTGTGGTGAATGCGGACGAACTGAAGCCACTGCCGCCTCAGCGGGTAATGGCAAAACCAATGAGAATCCGCGGTGTGGAGTCTCAAAACCTTGGCCGGTCCAGTCTCAATACTCTGGCCAGTTGTTGGGGTTGGTGTAGCGGTCTGATCAGGTTTGGCTATGGTGCAGGTGTGCCGGTCGGAGGGAGGAACC
>JBIILZ010000016.1:0-48837 GCA_044338255.1 Planctomycetota bacterium
ACGCGTCACCCATGCTGGGAAATCTATCCTGCGCATCACCTCACTGCATGCCAAAGCAGCAACCGTCATGACGGCACTCTCGGCAATCGTGAAACGCCTGAAAAATACCGTCGCCAATACTGCGTCGCAGTTGACACATGTGGGCCAGGTAAAACCCTGGGACGAACTGGTGGCCGCGATTTTTGCCCCATTGATCGCTGCGCGGGCTGGGCCACAGCCTCTCGTATAGGCAGCACATGACCTAAAGAGCCTCGTTACTTCGCTCGTTCTACGAGTGGGGAAGTGCGTTTTTGAGGTTCAGGATTTTGGCATACCCGGATTGAACGTTGGGCGCGAAACCTCGGGGACCCACACCGGTAGCTGGGGGAACAGGGTCGTGAAATCGCTGCCATTGCGCGTAATAATGCCGTTTCGCCGTTGGGCAAACGCACCAATAAGAATGTCGGCGATCGGTCGACGTGGGGCGCCAGTCGCACGCCGTGCAGCGATAATGCGCTGCCACGCGGCCCGACCAACTTCCGCGTCCTCCGATGTGAAGGCTTCGGATGAATCGATGCCGTAATCGAGCAGGAAATCACGTAATTTACTGGGATTTGTGAAGGTGGGACCAAGCTCAACCACGCTCACCGGACAAATAACGACAGAGCCTGCTTTTGCTAATACAGCTTCTGCGTCGGCGGCTTGCTGGTCGGTGCCATGCACGAGATCGAGTAAAACGCAGGTATCAACGACCCAAGGCTTCATAGGCCCAGCTCACCCTTTGCTTCGGCATCCGCCTCACGCATTTCCGCGAGAATTTCGTCGCTGGTGCGGTCGCCTTGGGTGGAGCGGGCGTAGGCTCGCCACTGTGCCCGGCGGGCGGTCGCCTCTTGGCGCACAACATGCACCTGGAGGTCACCATCGGGCAACACACTCCATGCGAAGCGCTGACCGGGCTGGAGGGCGAGTCGCTCGCGGACCCAGGCCGGCACCTGGAGCTGGCCGCGGTCTGTGAGGATGGTGACGTCAGACGTTACTGGCATTACCTCACCCTACATGTTACAATTCTAATGTAAAGGTAATTAATGATTCTAACAGCTATAAAATAAGATTTTTCCTATATGTGTTCGCTAGCGGCGAAATGGTAATTCTGACATACAAAATTAGAACTCGACTGTTAGGATTGAAAAGCTTGTGTAAAATCGCACAATGCGCTCATCCCTGAAAATTGAGATAACTGCCAATTTATTCCCAACCGCGCTCCGACGCTGCCGTCTACGGTACCCAGGCCGGAAATGGCGCTTCTGGCCAATGCAACGATACGATCTGACCCTCGATTGACCACCAGCCTCCCGGAGGCAGGACATCCAACTCCAGACCGGCAGCACGTGCCTCGGCGACCGTGGTCGGCCAACGACCCTCTTTCTGGGCGATTTTGGCGAGCCCCGCGCTCATTAATGCCGCGCGTTTGGTCTCACGCACTTGCTGCCAGCCGACGCTGATCGGTTGGCCGGCCTGGAGTTGATAGGGAAAGCCAAACGGATCCTGTTTGAGAACATACCCCCCCAGCTCTTGGCGGAGCGGAGCCAAACTCGGCAAGCCCCGGGGGAAGGCCTTACGCACGACCTCGGGCTGCAAGAGGTCGTCAATCGTGACCGGCGGAATCCAATAACGCTCGCGATAGGCGGTCACCAGAAGGGCAAGGCGGCCTTCACCGAAACGCGCCACTTGTTCGCGTAGCGTACGTAGCACGAAATCGTAGGTCGGGGTGCCGGGAGTGGCGCGATGCAGCTGCTCTATCCAATACGGTAGCTGCTCCAGATCCTGGAAGCGCCGTTGACCCATGGCTTTCTTCCAATCCCAGACCATCTGCCGACCTTCGGGCGTGCTTTCACTTTCGGACCACGCGCTCAGGAAGGCATCCAGCGAGCCCAGCGTATTGGCCTCGCCAGCCTTGGTCATGGTCGACATCTCGGCTGCGATCATCCGCCACAGCTTGGTTTCATGGGGCAATTCTAGTAAGCCGCCATTCAGGAAACCGAAGGCGGTGCCATGATGATTCAGCACTCCCCCCAGTACGAGGGAAAGATGCTCGTAGAAGGGCAGGAACTTGGGATCCAGGGCCAGCAGCATATGATAAAGTCGCTTGTAGGTGCTTTCCCCGCTTGCGGCGATGGTGTCATCCTTGACATCGAGCTGCTTCTGAAAGTACGCGAAGCTGTCGATCCAGCGGAGCTTGGCAAAGCTATTAGCATGGCCCAGACAGAGCACCTTGGCCACGGTCGGGGATGGCAGAAAGGTCAGATCCTTGGTGCGGATGCGCGCCTCGGCATGCAGGAAACGGCTGCCGTTCCAGGTCAGCAGGGTGATTCCTGCAATCACCGCGACGAACGTACTGGCGACCGGTATCCGCATCGGCATCACAACTGCTTTCGCCGCACAACCGCGACCGTAATCGCCACCAGCAAGGCAATCCACAAGCCACCATAGACCACGCTCTGCACGAAGTCGGACAACGGCAGGGGCAAGGCATAGGTCGCCTGGTTGCGATAGGTGAACATCCCGAAGTTGGGCACCAGACAGGCCAACGAGGAAATCAGCAGACGCTGAGCCCCCGAGACATGATTGATCAGATCCGGCAAGGACGCCACCGCATGACCAAGGGCATAGGTCGCCAAGCCCAGCACCGCCGCCAGCAACGGACTCGACAAGGCCGTCCAGCACAGGCTGACCGCGGCCATGACGATGACTTCAAAAATGGTCAGGATCCCGGCGACCGCCAACCACCCATGGACCGCGGCGCCGGTGAGCCACAGGTAGCCCAGGCCGATGACCAGCATCACCGTCTGACCGAGGGCCAGAGCGGAGATCAGGCCGAGAAATTTTCCGACCACGAACTCCCAACGCGCCACCGGGCGCGAGAGGATGGTATACAGCGTCTTTTGCTGGATCTCAGACTGCACCAGGGCGGTACCGGTGGCGACGGCGACGAGCACGCCGATCACGCTCTGCAACGACATGACCAGATCGGTAGTCACCAAGTTGCCATCGGTCGAGCTCACCCAGCCGACCAGACGCGACAGCAGCACGCCGATGGTGTAGATCACAATCAGCAGCAGGAAGGTGCGCGAACGCACGGCTTCGCGAAAGGTCGCTCCAGCAATGACGGTGATCATCTCAGGTGTCCCCCAGTTTGTGTCCGGCGCCATGGAAGGCCCGGATGCGCGAGACGAAATAATCCTCGAGCGCAATGCGCTGCCGTTCGAGTCGCAAGATCTGCGCGCCGGCCGGCAAGGCCGCCAGGCGCGCCTCGCGTTCACTCTCGGGAAAGGTCAGGATCCAGGTGCGATCGCTTCCCGGGACGGCGCCCACCGGCGCCGTCCCGGCGCCGGTCAAGGCCAACGGCGCCTGTCCAAGCAGATCCGCCAAACGTCCCTGCTCGAGGATCCGGCCATGATCGATCATACCGTAATGATCGCAGAGATCTTCGACATCGGCGAGAATATGGCTGCTGAAGAACAGCGTCGCCCCGCGCTGGCGCTCAAGGTGCATGACTTCGCGGAAGCGTGCCCGCCACAGCGGATCCAAACCCGAAAACGGCTCATCGAGGACCAGCAGATCCGGCTGATGGAAGATCGCCTGCGCGAGCCCGAAACGCTGGCGCATACCCTTTGAAAAACTGCGCAGCATGCGCGTCCGCAAATCACCGAGATCGAGCAGTTGATAGACCCGTTCGCAGGCCGCGGAGATCGCCGTCGGGGCCATGCCCGACAGCCGCCCGAGGTAAGTCAGGTACTCTTCGACCTGCAGATTATCATAGAAATATGGCTGTTCGGGCAGATAGCCCAGGCGTGCCCGCAGGGCCGGCTTGCCGATCGGCTGACCGAAGAGCTGGATCGATCCGCGGTGACCGTGGAGCAGCCCCATGAGCAGCTTGATACTGGTCGACTTTCCGGCGCCATTCGCACCCAGGAAACCATAGGCCGAGCCCACAGGAACGCTCAAAGTCACCTCGCTGAGCGCATGGATCTTCTGCAGCCAATCACCGCGATAGGTGAACGAGACGGCGGAAAAAGACAGCATCGGAGCGGAAGTGGTCACGTGAAAAAGTATCCGCTGAAAGCGTGAAGTTGCGAATTCGAGACGCCGGTCGCGTTTTGAGCTTACCGGGCGAACCCCTTGCGCCAACTGTCTTTCAGGAAGCCTTCGGACCTTGCTTCCAGCGTCGGAGGATGCCAATGCCGACGGGAACGAATGAAACGGCGACAATCGCGAGAACGAGATAGTGCAGATTCGCACGCATGGTCTCGTTCTGCCCCAGCATCCATCCCAGGAGCAGCATGCTCCACACCCACACCAACGCGCCGGTCACATTCCAGAAGACGAATTTGCCGTAATGCATGCGGGCCATGCCGGCCACGAACGGCACGAAGGTACGCACGATCGGCACGAAGCGTCCGCCGGCGATCGCCCAACCACCCCAGCGACGGTAGAAATCTTCAGCCTCAAGCAGGTAGGCGCGCTTGTAGAAACGCCCATCAGGACGTTGCCAGATCCGTGTACCGGTCCACTTCCCGAGGCTGAAGTTCAGCCAGTCGCCCACAATCGCCGCCAGGCTCAAGCTCACGCCGGTGGTCAAGAGGTCCAGCACCGGCGGACCGGGCACCTTGGTGGTGGGATCCAGGGCGCAGAGCACGCCCGCCGTCAGCAGCAGGCTGTCCCCCGGCAGGAAGAACCCCACGAGCAGCCCGGTCTCAGCAAAGATGATGATCACCAGCAGCAGAAGACCGGCTCCTTGGAGCAGGTTCCGTAAGCCAGCCGGGTCAGTGAGTTGGTGGAGCCAGTCAAGCATGGGCGAAGATACTATACACCCCCACCGATGAGGCTAGGAGCCTGTCGGGAATAGATGACCGAGGATGGCCCCTGACTGGCCTCTGGGCGAGTCATTCCTAGGCTTGTCGCCGATGACCAAGAAATGGCGCATTCGCCTCACGGCAACGTTGGTGATTCTGGGAGTGCCAGTGGTGCTCGCCAGCCTGGCGGTGTATTATACCACCACCGGGAAATTGGGGCATCTGCTCGCCTTGGAATATGCCAAGGTCATGCCCGGGCGGCTGTCGATCGGCAGCGTGCAGTTCTCGGCCGCCGACCAGGTTCACCTGACCAATGTCGAGATCAGCGAAGGATTTTCCAAACCGCTGGCACGGATCGCCGAGATCGACGCCAAGATCGATGTCTTCAACGGCCATCTGACGAGCCTGCGCCTGCATGGGGTGAAGGTCTACCTCAACCAGGAGACGTTCGACTTGCTAACGCGCATCATCGACGCCAGTGATAAGATGAAGCCGTCAAATCCGCCGCAGAGCTGGGATCTCGATGCCGACGGTGACGTCGAGTTCGCGTCCGGCCTGCGGCTGACCGAGTCTTTCGCCAAGGGCCACATCGTCGGCTCGTTGTTTGAGATCGATGGCGGCACGCTCATCGGCAACGGCGGAAAAATGGCCAAGGTGCACATCGCGGGACGCGCCCAGGGTCCGGTGACCCCGGGGATTCCCCCGAACAAACGCATCATCGTCGATCTCCTCGAAGCCGAAGGTCCCCTGCCGGAAGCCCTCGACGCGGTCACTGCCATCGGCCTGTTGCCGAAAACCCCGGCCGGCTTGCGGCGCTGGCTGCCGGCGCGCCTCGAGGCCAGCGGCAGCACGGTCATCCGCGACCTCGGGGTGCTCCATTACTCGGCCCCGGTGAAGACCCGCTGGAGCGATCCGGCAGGGCGCGCCGGGAGCTTCACCGGACAGCTCGATGCCGACGCCAATCGCATCGCCGTCGCCATCGGCAGCTATGACGATCCCGCCCTGGGGCGGGTCAATGGCGGCAACCTGGTGATCAACCTGCGGACCAATACCGTCACCCTGGAAACCTTGCGCTGGTCACCCGGCCCGGGCCTGACCTTGCCGGCAAGTCTGCCAGTCGAAGCCCTGATCAAGCAGACGCCACGACTCAAGGTCGCCTATGCGATCAATGACAACACCACCCGCATTCAGCTCGATAATGCCGAACAGAATGCCTCGACGATCGTCGCCGAATGGAGTGAAGGCACCCCGTTGCGCCTCGGCGGCACGAATCTGCCGTTGACCTTGGCGCAATCGATCATGCCCGCCGGGCTGCTCATCGGCGGCGGACAGGCGACCACGGTCAACCTCGCCGTCGATGCCGAGGCCGGTCTCGCAGCACCACTTCTGCGTGGCCTGCAATTGACCGTCAACCAAGCCCGGCTGACCTATGGCGGATGGTCAATCGGACCGCTCACCGGACGCCTGACCGCGACCCCTCAAGACGACGGCAATCTCCGACTTGAGATCGCCCTACCATTGAGCAGCAGCGAGCAGATCGGCACCGCCACCATCACCGGCACCGCCGCCGAGGGCACTGCCGTCCTGCGCCTGCAGACTATCGATGCCCTACTCGCCCGCCTGCATGGCCCGACGCGCTTGCCGACCATCACCGGCGCCCTTGAAGTCGATCTGCGCTACACGCGGGCCGCCGATGGCCTATTGAACCTGGACATCAGTCGTGCGTTGTTCGACCGTAATGACGTGAGCTTCGATCGACGCGATCTCCTCGCCGGCATGCGCACCCAGCTCAAAGGCGTGCTGCGCTGGCAACCCGACCCGGGCGGCGGATTGCTGACGACCAAGGTCGGCGGGCAGTTACTCAGCGGACGCCTGCGCCTGCCTGGCGATTGGCTCAACCTCGCCGTGCACACCCCGATCTTCACCCTCGTCGCCGAAGCCCGCGCAACCTCCGCCACGACCCCGGGCCTGCTCACCCTCAAGGAACTGCTGGTGCGTGCCGCCGACCCCGCCGGCAGTCCCTTGACCGATGGCTACAGCGCGCAATTCGACGGTTCGATCAATGAGCAAGGCAATGGCATGGTGAACGGCCTGGTCGATCACGCCAACCTCGCCTGGGTCAACCAGCAGATCGGCCTGCCCACTGGGGCGGTCATCGGCGAAGGCGCGGTGACTTGCACCGCGGCCTTGGCCCTGGGCCAGATCGAACGCCTTTCCGGGCATTTCCTGCCGCTCAATGCCGATGTCTCGCTGGGCCGTTCGTTCCGCGCCAGCGGTATCACCGGCGGCATCGATTTTTCGGTACAACGCGACACCTCAACGACGAAACCCAACCCATGACCCCACTCACCAACCTTGACCAAGCTGAATCCTTCCTCGGCCAAGCCGGTCTACGGTGGATCTTCAAACATAGTTCGACCTGCCCGGTCAGTACCGCGGCCTTCGATGAAGTGAGCGCATTCACCGGCACCGGCGACCTGCCCGTGGGCTTGGTCGTGGTCCAGGAAGCGCGCCCGGTCTCCAATTGGCTGGCGACGCGCCTGGCCTATGTCCACCAGAGCCCACAGCTGTTCCTGGTCAACGGCGGCAAGGTCCTGTGGCAAGCCAGCCACTGGGGAATCACCGCCCAAAAGATGGCCGCGGCCCTGCCTACGAAGACCTGAATGAAAACGGCCGAGATCAACGATCTCGGCCGTTTTCATTCACGATGACGACAGCTCAGGGAGCTGGGACAGGAGCAGCAGCAGCCTCTTCGGCCTGCACCTTGTCCGCCGGCAGCTTGTCCGCTGACAGCTCAGGCGCAGCCTG
Organism: Planctomycetota bacterium; assembly: GCA_044338255.1. GTDB lineage: Bacteria > Planctomycetota > UBA11346 > UBA11346 > UBA11346 > CAIUVD01. The sequence continues at coordinate 7,641 of JBIILZ010000016.1, forward strand.
ACCAATGCTGGCGGTCGGCGGAATGTAACCGAAGAAGCGGTACGCGACGACAATGCCATCGCCATCGATGGCGAAGATCGAGCGATTCATTTCCGCAGGATCAACATACTCGACGAGCTTCAGCGGGGTACGCGCATCGCGCAGTGTGATCCCGGCGGTACGCCGTTCAGCGGTGCGCTCGAGGGCAATGTCCCAGGTCCATTCGATGGTACCCGTGGCACGCTCGACCGCCTGCACCAGGGTGGATTCACCCGCCGTCAGGTAGAGATGGCCGGGAGTCGAACACACCAAGCGATCGACCGCGGGCAGGTGCCAGGCCGAGCCCATGCGCACGACTTCGAGCGGATGGCGGCTGAGGTCCGTGTACGGCACGGTGTCGTTCTGCGCGACGAATGCGTACAAGCCGCTGCGTTCGCCCTGATCAGCGGCGACCCAGGTGTAGACCCGGTCATCATCGCCGGCGAAGACGAACGGTGCCCGCGTCAGCGGGGCATTGAGATTCACCTGCCCGAGCTTTTCGCCGGTCAGACGGTTGATGGCGTAGAGGATACGATCGGCGGTGCCGACGAAGAGCACCCGGTCACGAATCACACCGGCGCCGTCCATGCGCCCACCCGCCTTGAAATTCCAGACATTCTGGCCATCGAGCCTGTAGGCGTGGACGAGCCCCACGCCGTCGTTGGCATACACCAGACCATCATACTCGATAACCGGGGCAGTGATGGTGGCGCTGATGTTTTGCTGCCAGGCGATAAACGGGAAATTCCGGTTCATCTCGTAGGAGACGACCTTCAAGCGACCCGCCCAATCACCGATGAAGACGCGCAGTGCCGAGTCGACGCCCACCGGCTTCGGTGCCGAAGACGGCGAGAACGGCAGTTCATAACGCCAGATCAGCTGGCCGCTGCCGACATCGAACGTGAACAGCACATCCTGGGCGATCAGGTAGAGACGATCGTCGTAGACGGCCACGTCGTTGCGCTCGCTCGGCACGCGCACGTGGGCGATGCTCGGCGGACGGGTGCAGGTTTCCGGCAGCGGCATCGACACCCAGCGGGTATGACCGCTCAGGGCATCGACCGCCACCAGCTCATTGGTTTCCTTGAGCTGGAAGAACACGGTGTCGGGAAGCTCGGGAAGGATCCAGGCATTGCTGACCGGCTTCTTGAGATCGAGATCCCAGGTCCGTTCAAAGGGCGTGTCCTTGAGCAGGCGCTGGGCACCGGTGGTCTTCACGGCTTCCGGGGAAGCCGCCGTGAGCTTGGCGAGCGGATCCGGAGCCCGCGCCCCGCATCCGGTCACGCCCAGCACGGTGGTGCCGAGAGCCACGCTCAGAAGAAGAAAGGACAGGCCGATGCGACCAGAATTGCGGCGGACAGGATTCACCGGGAGGCCTCCAAAGGCAGTGCAGCAAGAGCGAACGTTTCGCCACGGGCGGTCTCATAGTCCGCGAGGCGACGCAACCAACCGAGCTCGTCATCGAGCCCCAGCTGCAGTCGATACAGATAGGGGCGCCCGGCCCGACGCCGACGGATGTCTTCCGCGCAGTCATCCCACCGGCCACCGTACAAGGTCGAGACGGCAACGATCAGACGCTGCACCGCTGGCTCGAGCTGGGCGTAGACGTCGGCCGGAGCCAGGGCGGGATCGGGTTGGGGTTGGGAAAAGGCGCTCATGACCGGGACGACTCAGGGAGCCGCTTTCGGGATGGCCTTGATCTCGCCCTGCAGATCCGGGAGCTTCTCGCCGACTTCCGCGCGTCGCTGATTGTAGACCGGCCAGAATTCATCTTCGAGCGGTTGATTGAGCGCGTCGCCGTTGGCGGCGGTGAGGTTGTTGAGCCAATAGCGCGAATAGGCGATGAGCTTGCGCTGGGCATTGCGCTGGAAGGTCGGGACCCATTCCCAGGACGCGCGCTGGAGATCGTAGCGATCCTGATCGCGATAGAATTCATCGCCGAGATGCTCGTAATGCAGCACGAAGGTGCGCCGGAAGAAGCGGGCATCGAGATAGTTCTCGACCTTGCCGGCTTCGACCGCCGGCCAGCGCTCGCGGAATTTGTTCGACGATCCACGGACCTGGAAGGTCAGGTGCTTGCCGTATTCCGAGAGGCGGTTGAAGATGAACACGCCGTACAGCTCGCCTTCGGCCCAGCCCTCTTCGGTGAGCTTGGAGGCATCATATGGCGGCAGTTTGCGCGCGCGGATCTCATCGACGGTCAGCAGCTTGCGGTGCAAGGCCTCCTCGACGCGATCGCGCACCTGGGCATTCGGGGTGCCCTGCACGGGATGGCCGAGATCAGGGAAATTGAAGCTGTCCTGAGCCCCACCGGCGCTCGCGTCATCGAGCATGCGGATGCGCGTACCGTGCTCGTCGAAGGCCAGCACGCTCAAATCCAGGGCCCGCGACGTGGTCCGGGCGTCTTTGCGCTCGACGATCACGCCGTCCTTGGCATCGGCGGCCTCGACCGCGAGACCCACGCCGCCTTCTTTGGTGACCTTGGCCTGCTCGTACTGCGCCGCCATGGCGGTGAGCACGTCGTTATAGCCCTTGGACTGCGACACCGGAGTTCCGGTCGAGCCGACCTGATTGCGGACGCGGAAAGCCAAGTATTGGAAATCGTGCGGCTGGCCGAGGCGATCCTTGATCACGATCCGATCGAGGGTCAGCGGCTCGAAGTTGACTTCGAAGACTTCCAGATCGCGATTGGCGAGCATCGCTTCGAGCTGCGCCTTGGCTTCGGTGTATTCTTGGCTGGGAGCCCCAGCACCCGTTGCCGGGGCGTTCTCTTCGGCAAAGGCAACGCTGACGAGGCCAGGGGCCTGCAGCCCGGTGGCCAAAACAACGGCCGCCGACAGGCGCCACAACGAGGAAACCATGCGCATGCGCGTCACTCCGTGCAAGATCCTGTCATCACGTGCCCAGGATAGGACTCGCGACCGTAGGGAGAGAGCCCCACCCCGCAAGGCGGGCGAAAAGCGCCACGCCTGGGAGTGCGTCAGACGCAATGCCTCACTAGTGGGTGGCGGGGGCTGCTGGCGCGCTCGCCGCCGGGGCCGGATATGGACGGGTAATCCCTGCCACCCACAACACTTCGCTGGTTTTGAGCTCACTCAGGCGGGCATCGATGGTGAATTCCTTGGCGTCGCCTGCCTGGCGGATGCCAATGACCCCACCGAGGGTGACATCGGCCACTTGCCCGGCGCTGGCGGCGAGCACCCGATCGCTGGTGCCGAGAAGACGGATGAACTCGGCGGCGACTTCGGCGACCGGCACGTGGTCCTGGCTGCGATCTTCGAACTCGGCGACGGCAACCACCGGCATCCGTCCGTTGCTTTCACGGAAGCGACTCACCCAGCCATCGGCAGTGAGGGCATCAACGAGGGTCATCGTCGCGGCGGTGGTGATCTCGGCGGTCCAACCGGTGGCCGGCTTCACCGGCTCGGCGACGACCACGGGGGGCGGATCGCGGCGGAGCTTGCAGCCGGAAAGGCCGACCACAGGGGCCACGGCAGCGAGGGAGAGCAGGAGGAGTGCCGAAAAACGCATGTGGGCGAGCATGAACACGGCGGACGGCGGCTCAAGACCGAAGCGGCGAGCTGCGCGCCCGCCAAACCCACGGGCAATTCGGCCTTCAGCATTTGCCCGCCAGCCTTCCAATGGCGCCATGGCCGAACCCCACAAGCCCGAAACCCCGCGCAAGGTGACCACCCTGCGGCTCGTCGAAATGAAGCTCGCCGGCGAGAAGATCTCGTGCCTCACGGCCTATGACTACCTCACCGCGCGCATGATCGATCAGGCCGGGGTCGACGTCATCCTCGTCGGCGACAGCGCCTCGATGGTCTTCGCCGGCAACGACACGACGGTGCCGATGACCATGGAGCAGATGCTCTACCACACGCGGGTAGTGACCAAGGGCGTGAAACGCGCCCTGGTGATCGCCGACATGCCCTTCGGCTCGTACCATACCGGCGCCGATGACGCGCTGCGCAACGCCATCCGCTTCATGAAGGAAGGCATGGCCGAAGCCGTCAAACTCGAAGGCGGCACCGGCATCCGCGGCATCGTCCGGCGCATCGTCGAAGCCGGCATCCCGGTATGCGGGCACATCGGCCTGCAGCCGCAGAGCATCCACGCCTATGGCACCTACAAGACCCGCGGCACCGCCGAGGACGAGGCCCAGCGCATCCTCGCCGATGCCCACGCCCTGCAGGAGGCCGGAGCCTACGCCGTGGTCGTGGAGAAAGTCCCGCAGGACCTCGCCAAGCGCATCACCAGCGAGCTCGCCATTCCCACCATCGGCATTGGCGCCGGCGCCGGCTGCGATGGCCAGATCCTGGTGACGCCCGATGTCCTGGGCATGAACACCCAGTTCCATCCGCGTTTCGTGCGTACCTACGCGAGCCTCGCCGAGACCATGGGCAATGCCTTCACGGCCTACCGCAACGACGTGCGGACGGGAAATTTCCCGTCCGCCGAAGAGAGCTACTGAACTGTGCTCGCACGCTCGCCCCCGCGCTCAGACGGCGGGAGCGATCACCGGCATCGCCTCTGGTCCGCCGACGCGACGGAAGATCAGACGTGCGGCGGGCTTCTCGTCAGGACGCGTCGGCGCGTCCTCCTCGACATCGACGCTGAGCACCGTGCCGACACCGAATTCGCCCTTCAGCAAGGCTTCGCTGAGGTGGTCTTCGATGTTCGACTCGATGGCGCGACGAATCGGACGGGCCCCGAACTTGGGATTGTAGCCCTCTTTCAGCAGCCAGTCGATCGCCGGATCAGTGAGATCGATGGTGATGCCCTGTTCGAGCGCGCGCTTGGCGATCATCGCGAATTCGAGGCGTACCACCTGACGCAGATCGGCGCGCTCCAAGGGCCGGAAGACCACCGTGTCGTCGAGACGATTGAGGAATTCCGGCTTGAAGGTGTCGTGCAGCGCCGATTGGTAGGCGGCCTTGGTTGCGCGATAGGCATAGGCCTCGGCGCTCGCCGGACCGGTGTCGAAGCCGAGATTGCCGGCCTCGTTGGCCGACGAAGCCCCGACGTTGGAGGTCATCACCACCACGGTATTGCGGAAGTCGACCACGCGCCCCAGTGAGTCGGTGATGCGGCCTTCCTCCATGATCTGCAGGAGCAGGTTGTAGACGTCGTTGTGGCCCTTCTCGATCTCGTCAAAGAGCACCACGCTGTATGGCCGACGGCGGACCTTCTCGGTGAGCTGGCCGCCCTCTTCGTAGCCGACGTAACCCGGAGGCGCGCCGACTAAGCGCGAGGCGTTATGCTTCTCGCCGTACTCGCTCATGTCGATGGTGATGAGGGCATCCTGGCTGCCGAACATGAACTCGGCGAGCGCCTTGCAGACGAGGGTCTTGCCCACGCCGGTCGGGCCGACGAAGAGGAAGCAGCCCACCGGCCGCTTGGGATCCTTGAGCCCCGAGCGCGAACGGCGGATGGCCTTGGCCACCGAGGTGATGGCCTCGTGCTGGCTGATGACGCGCTGATGAAGATGCGATTCCAATTCGAGGAGGCGCTTGGATTCGCCCTGATCGAGGCGCTTCAAGGGGATGCCGGTCATCGAACTGATGACCTCCCCGATGAGCACTTCGTCGACCACGCCGCAGAGCTCTTTGACCGCTTCGAGATGGCTCTTCTTGAGATCGGAGAGCTCTTTCTTCTTCTTCTCGGCCTGATCACGGAACTCGGCGGCCTTCTCATAATCCTGATTGAGCACGGCCTCGCTCTTCGACTTGTCGAGCTCCTTGATCAGCAGTTCGAGAGCCTTGTAGCTGGGCGCCTTGTTCGAGCTGCGCAGGCGCAGCTTGGCCCCGGCTTCGTCGATGACGTCGATGGCCTTGTCGGGCAGGAAGCGGCCGGTGATATAGCGGTCGCTGAGCTTCACCGCCGCCGCCACGGCCTCGTCGGTGATCTTCACGCGGTGATGCGCTTCGTACTTGTCGCGCAGGCCGACGAGGATCTTCACCGCATCCTCGGGCGAGGGCGGGTTGACCATGATCGATTGGAAGCGGCGCTCCAAAGCCCCGTCTTTCTCGATGTATTTGCGGAACTCGTCGAGGGTCGTGGCGCCGATGACCTGCATCTCGCCGCGCGACAGCGCCGGCTTGAGCACGTTGCTGGCGTCGATGGCGCCCTCGGCGCCGCCGGCCCCGACCAAAGTGTGCAGCTCATCGATGAAGAGGATGATGTTCTTCTGCGCCTTCACTTCCTTCATCACCGCCTTGATGCGCTCCTCGAACTGGCCGCGGTACTTGGTACCGGCGACCATCGACGCGAGATCGAGGCTGATGACGCGCTTGTTGGCAAGCAGATCCGGCACTTCATGCTTGGCGATCGACTGCGCGAGACCTTCGACGATGGCGGTCTTGCCGACCCCGGGCTCGCCGAGCAGCACGGGGTTGTTCTTGGTCCGACGGCAGAGGATCTGCCACAGGCGCTCGACCTCGGTCTGCCGGCCGATAACCGGATCGAGTTCGCCAGCTTCGGCGGCGAGGGTCAGATCGCGGCCGAAGGCATCCAGCGCCGGCGTCGCGCTATCGCTCTCCTTGCCCTTGCCGGCGGGCTTCTTGGCGCCGGCAGCAGCAGGAGCCTTATCCTCGAGCGCGGCGCTACCGCCCGGCGGCTTGGTGACGTCGCTGGCCCCGAGCAGATCAAGAATCTCGCTGCGCACGTCCTCAAGCTTGAGATCGAGGTTGATCAGGACCTGGGCGGCGACGCTGTCCTGTTCGGACAACAGCCCGAGGAGGATATGCTCGGTGCCGATGTACGGATGGCCGAGGCCGCGGGCCTCTTCGCTGGCCAGCTCGAGCACGCGCTTGGCCTGCGGCGTGAACGGCAGCGGACCAGACGGCGCCGGCTTGTCGGCGATGACCACCAACTTCTCGACCTCGCGGCGGACCTTCTCGACATCGACGGAAAGATTGTTGAGGGCGGTGACCGCCACTCCCGAACCTTCCTTGACCAGCCCCAGGAGCAGATGCTCGGTGCCGATGTAGTCGTGCCGGAAGCGTTCGGCCTCTTTTTGTGCGAGGGCGATAATCTTACGGGCACGATCAGTGAATTTATCAAACATGAGGTGATTCCAGGGACAAACAGTTAAGGAAAGTCGGGAAACGAAGTCAATTGGACATCAACCTACGTACTAGGTCGGCGCGCACAGCGTCGCGCTCGGTGGCTTCGAGCTCACCGCCGCCATGGAGCAGCTGCACATGCGCCGGCTGCCCCTGCACCGCCAAGCGATCGAGGATCCGCCAGCGCTGGAGCGCAGTGGCATCAGCCGTCGTCGGCTGCCCGGGATCGGTCGCAACGACCCAGTCCGGATCGCCAAGCACATCCAATGCCACTCCCAGACGCAGCCAGCTCAATTGCTCGCCGAGCTCCTCGGTGCTCAAGCTGCGCGCCCGCGTGAGCATGCCCCAGGCGCGGAAGACCTTGTCTTCCAAACGCGGCCGGGCCTTTTCAACGAGGGCCATGCGGGCGATCTGCTCGGCGGCGATGACGCGCTCGACGGCGGATTCGAGAGCCGCCACATAGACGTCCTCGGTCTCGCCCAAGGTCCTGGCGTTGCTGATCTGGAAAGTGTGGCCGGTGGGCTCAGTGCCCTCTCCATGCCCGCCGCGCACCGCGAGGTGCAGCTTGCCGAGGGCACGCAACACCGCCTTGAGTTCGCCGGTCTCGGCCAGGGCCGGCAGATGCAGCATCACCGAGGCGCGCAGGCCAGTGCCGAGATTGGTGTGGCAGGCGGTGAGGTAACCCCACTGCGGATGCACTGCCCAGGCGACGCGTTTTTCCAGGGCCTGGTCGACGGCCACGGCAGCGGTCAGCAACTGCGGCAGGCAGAGTCCCGGACCGATGACTTGCAAGCGCAGATGATCCTCTTCATTGATCATCGCCGCCAGTACCGGGCCATGGGCCTGGGCCGGCTCGGCGAGGAACACCGCTCCCGGGCGCTTAGCGCTGGAGAGATCGCGCGAGATGATCTGGCGCTCGACCAGGGCCAGGCGCTCGGTCGGGGTCAGGCCCTGCATCTGCCACGCGACACCCGCCTGCGGGACCGCCGCGACGACATGCTCGAGCAGTCGATCAGTGAGCTCCTGCTGGCGTTTGCGCGAGAGCTTGCGATGGAACGCATACGCCGACCAGCCGCGCGCCAGACGCACGCGACTGGAGATGACCACCCCACGATGGGCCCCGGGGCTCATCAGCCACGCGCACTCGGCCGCCGCCAATTCCGTCACCGTGCGCATGCTATTCGCCGCTCCCGGTGGCGGCATCCGCCGCCAGATCGAGGTCGATGGCCGCCAGCTGATCGCGCAAGGCCGCAGCGCGCTCGAACTGCTCATGAGCGATGGCGTCGGCCAAGGCCAGGACCAAACTCTGACGTGCGCTGCGCTTGGCGATCAGCCGCTGCTGCGCATTCTGCCGCGCCACGGCCTCGGGATCAGTGGCGGCTTCGGCGCTGGCCTCAGGCATGGTGATCCCACCCGGGATGCGTCCGACATGCCGGATGGCGCCGTGATAGCGCTGCACCAGTTCGCTGACCTGGGGCGTAAACGTGGCATAGCATTCGGCGCAGCCGAAGAGGTTGCTTTGCGCATAGGCCGCGAATTCCAGACCGCACTGCGGACAGACCTCGCCCTCAGCGGGCGCCGGCACCTGCACCGTCTCAATGCTGTCGTCTCCCGGGGCGCCGGCCTGGATGTGAGCCTGAGCCAGCAATGGCGACAGCGGTGGCGGATTGTCCAACGCCAAGCTCAAACGAGCCACGCAGTCGCGACAGACATGCAGCTCAACGCGGACGCCCTCGGAGCTCAACTCGGTGAGGTGCACGGTAGCCAGCGGCGATGAGCACAGTTGACATGCGGTGGGCATGAGAGTCACGCTATGTCGCGCGCGCCGGGCAACAAGCCAACCGACAATACATAGGCCGCAATCGAACCAGCGACGGCGGCATTGAGACTTTCGGTGCCACCGGGCATGGGCAGGGTCAGGAGTTCGCGACAAGCTTGCAGCCAATCAGGTGGAACACCATTGGCTTCGCCGCCGACAACCAGCCAGCGCGGCCCGGGCGGCAACGCGCTGGGAGCCACGCCACCGGACACCACCAGGGCGCATGCCGGCGCCCCACCGGCGACCAGCGCCGGTCCTCCGCGATGGATCGCGACCAGGGCCAAGGCCCCGGCGGTGGCCGCGACGGCCTTGGGACCGAAGGGATCGGCGCCGCCATCGAGCACCACCTGGCGAATGCCGAACGCCGCCGCCGAGCGGATCAGGGTCCCGACATTGCCGGGATCGGCGACCCCCGCGAGCACCAGGCCACCGTCAGCGACCACGATCGGCGGCGGTGTGGGCAGGGCGAAGGCCGCGACGTAGCCGGACGCCGTGCTCGCTGAAGACAGACGCTGCGCGACGCGGGCGTTGATCGTCGTCGCCTCTGGCCAATGTCCGGGCTTTTCAAGTTCTTCGCGGATAAAAAGTTCCAGCGGTTGCCAACCGGCCTGAATAAACCCGTCGATCAGGCGCAAACCTTCGGCAAGGAAGGCGCGCTGCTCGCGCCGCGCGGGCGCATCATGGAGCTGAACCAGGCGCTTAATGAGGGGATTATCGGGGGCCGAGATGAAAGCGGGCATAGGGTGGTGAAGATACTACTGCACGAACACGTCGATCCAATTGACGGGAGCGGTGCGGAATCCTAGATTGCTCCGGTAATCCCCAACCGCCAAGGTTGGGCGAACTGGAGCTCTATGTCCGCAGCCCGCATGTCACAGGTGATCGCCGCCAAAGCGTTCACCATCCTGCCTGCCGACGCCGACAAGCGCACGATCATCACCTTGCTCGCCAACGGTCTCGTTACCGCGGGCAAGCTGACCATCGACGTGGTGCCGACGATCGTCGAGGAAGCCATGCGCCGCGAGATCATCGGCTCGACCGGCATCGGCCACGGCATCGCCATCCCGCACTGCCGTACCGCCCTGGTCAGCGAATTGATGTGCTCCTACGGCCAGTGCCCGGCGGGCCTCGATTTCGACAGCCTTGATGGCGAACCAGTGCACAGCGTCTTCCTGCTGCTCACGCCTCCGGATCGCAAAGAGGACCATCTGACCTTGATGAAGTCCTTCGCCAGTCAGATCCGCAAAGAACACTTCTGCGAGTTCCTGCACCAGATCCCCAACTCGCGTGCGCTCACCGATCTGCTGACCGAGTTCGAGGCGCGGTGAACAACGCGGCGGCCGTTTCCCTGGCCGCGTACCTCGACCCGAAACGCATCGGGTTCATCGACGCAGGCTCGAATCAACGCGACGCCCTTATCGTGCTCGCAGAGATCGCCGGCGAGAACTGGCTGCCGCCGCAGCGCTCGGCGTTCCTCACTGCTCTCTTCGATCGCGAAGCCGTGACCACCACCGCCATCGGCAGCGGCATCGCCGTGCCGCATGCGCGCCTGCCGCAGCTCGACCGGTGCACCATCACCTTGGGCATCGCCCCCGGCGGCGTTCCCTGGCAGGCCCGCGATGGACAGGCGGTGGAGATCATCGTGCTCATCGCCGCCCGCGAAGAGGCACCCACCGAACACCTGCGTCTACTCGCGACCGTCGCCACCTTGCTGCGCGATCCCGCCCGGCGCGCGGCGATCCTCGCCGCCTCCTCGCCGGCAAGAGTGATCGCGGCGTTGGCTTGAAAGTTGCGGTCAGGCCCGAGACCGCTGGCGTTGCCGGAGTCTACGGCGATGTGAGGTCGGTAACATTCCGCAGCACCAGCTCGCGGATGATCGGCAGGAAGGTGGCGATGTAGGTTGGTGCGTCAGCGCTTCCCTGAGGCGTGAGATGGACGAATCCGGTCCGCGGAACCCCGAGACCGAGAGAGATGTACAGAGATGCATTGCACAGATACATCCCTGCATCGTAGCTACGGCTGACGCGCGCGGCATCGAACAACAGCGTGCTTTGGCGTTTGTCCTCGGTCCCGGAGAGGATCCTTCTATACAATCGCTGGACGCCATAGACATCCACGCCGTACGAGAGATTAAGCCCGATCTGTTCGACCTGTATTCCGCCCAGGCCCTCGCCGAGTCCGATCAAAACCTGGGGATGGAACTGCTCCACCGCCGGCGGTAGGCGTTTGAGCGGTTCATTCCAGCCTACTGGCATCACCACGAGATGCAGTTCGACACCCGGTATGCCCTGAGCGATGAGCGCCCGGCCGACGGTTTCGCTGCCGTTGACGCCGCGACCGTCGAATGGGCCGAAGGCGGTTATCAGTACCACTGGATCGGCTCCTGCCGCCATGGCGGCGCCGCACCATGGCAGAAGAACCTGGAAGATACATGCGAGCACCGAAGGAAGGAGGCGCATAAGGAGGCGCATGTGATCGCTCCGAGGGGAAGCAGATGATGGCTTGGGTGATAGTAAAATGCCCCTGATCGGAACGGTCAATGACGATGTCGGACGAGACCGAGTCAGCCGACCGAATCTAATCCCGACAGGCGCCTAGAAGCCGCGACCCAGGAAGCCGAGGTCGAGCGAGAGGATCCGGCACAGCAGCGCCAAGGTCCGATCCTGTTCCGGCGGCAGGCGCACGAACAGCACCAGGACCTTGTCGTCGAGCTGGATGTGCACCACTTCCGGAACCTTGACCTGCATCAGCTCCTTGGGCATAGCCCCGGCCAGATGCAGGCGGATTTGGCGATCGGTGACATCGATGCGATCGATGCCAAGCTTCTTCGAGCGGAGCTTGAGCGCCTTGATCTGGAATAGGCGGATGACCTCGTCGGGGAAGGCCCCGAAGCGATCGCGCGCGGTCTTGGCCAAGGCCGCCAGGGCGTCATGCGTACGCGCGCCATCGAGGGTTTTATGCAGCTCGAATTTCAGCTGCGGCGTTTCGAGGTAGGTGTCGGGGATGTAGGCATCGACCTTGATGCCGAGCAGGCTCTCGACCTTGTCGAGACGCAGCGTCGGGCTACCCGGGGAATTCTTCGCGGTCACAAGCACCTGCGCCGGTTTAGCGCTGCCACTGTTGCCGGCCTCTGACTTGGCACGAGCGACGGCGTCGCCGAGCATCTTGGCATAAAGCTCGTAACCGATGGCATCGATCTGCCCGCTCTGGTCACCGCCGAGCAAGTTGCCGGCGCCACGCAGTTCGAGATCGCGCATGGCCAGTTTGAAACCGGCACCGAGCTCGGCGTATTCCTGCAGAGCATCGAGCCGGGCGGCGGCATCATGACTCAGCTCGCGATGCGCCGGAGTGATGAAATAGGCGTACGCCTGGCGCGTGAAGCGCCCCACCCGACCGCGGATCTGATGCAGCTCGGCGAGGCCGAAGCAGTGCGCATTGTTGACGAACAAGGTGTTGGCATTGGGGATGTCGATGCCGCTCTCGATGATCGAGGTCGCCACCAAGCAATCGAGGGCGCGATGACGGAAAGCCTCCATGACGCGATGGACGCGGTCCTCATCCATCTGCCCGTGGATGGTGTCGAGGCGCATGCCCGGCACCAGTTTGCTCAGACGGTAGGCCAGCTGATCGAGATCCTTGACCTGGTTGTGGACCACGAAGACCTGCCCCTGGCGATCGAGCTCGCGCTGACAGGCATGGACGATGAGCTGATCATCCCAGGGCGCGACGCGGGTCTCTACAGCCATACGCGCCGCCGGCGCTTCCGCCAAAACGCTGATGTCGCGCAGGCCGAGCATCGAGAAATGCAGCGTGCGCGGGATCGGCGTGGCACTGAGGGTCAAGACGTCAGGCGGCTTGGCATAGGCCACGCGACGCGCCGGCACGGGCTTTTCCGTGGCTCCCGATGCAGCTCCCGACGTGGCTCCCGATGCAGCTCCCGGCGTGGTTCCCGCCAGCGGCGCCGAAGGTGCCTCTAGCGAGGCCCGCAACGTGCGCAGCTTCTCCTTTTGTTTGACCCCGAAGCGATGCTCCTCGTCGACTACCAACAGACCGAGATTAGAGAATTTCAGATCGTCGGTGAGGATCGCATGCGTGCCGATGAGGATGCGGACTTCGCCGCTGGCGACGCGCGCAAGGACCTCGCGTCGCTCCTTAGCGGAGCGGAAGCGGTTGAGGCCGGCGATGGTGATGCGCGAACCCGCGAAGCGCGCCGTGAAGCTCTCAAGATGCTGCTCGGCGAGCAGCGTCGTTGGCGCCAGCACCGCCACCTGAAACCCGGCATCGGCGGCCTTGAACGCGGCGCGCATCGCAACTTCGGTCTTGCCGAAACCGACGTCGCCGCAGAGCAGCCGATCCATGGCCACCGGGCGCTCCATGTCGGCGGTGATCTCGCGCACCGCCGACAGCTGGTCTTCGGTCTCTTCATAAGGGAAGGTGGTCGCGAACCGTCGCACCTCGGGAGTGTCCTCGGGATAGGCGATGCCGCCGGCGGCGATGCGCGCGGCCTGGGCGGCGAGCAGTTCGCCGGACATGTCCTCGATGGCCTTTTCCGCCTTGGCGCGCTTCTTGGCCCAGGCCGTGCCGCCGATGGTCGAGAGCTCGGGGGCGCGGGCGCTGGCGCCGATGAACTTCTGCACCAGGTCGATAGCCTCGACCGGGACATAGAGCTTGGTCTCGCCAGCGAACTCCAGGAGCAGGAAATCTTCAAGGAAGCCGCGCTTTTCCAAGGTCGCCATGCCGCGGAAGATGCCGATACCATGGCGCAGATGGACGACATGGTCGCCACGCTTGAGATCGTTCAGCGACGACAGCGGGCTTCCGCCGGCGACGCGATTGGCGCGGCGCTTGGTCGGCTCGCGTTCGGCCAGCTCGAAGTCATGGACCACCACCAGGCCGGCTTCGAGATCGCGGAAGCCGGCGCTCAGGCGCCCGACATGGACCTCGACGCGGACCTCGCCATCGCGGCAGTGCGCCTCCATCTCGCGCTTGGCCTCGTCATTGCGCGCGAACAGCAGTGCCGACGGACGCGCCCCAGGATGTCCGGGCGCGGTCTCCGCGAGCATCCGAGCCAGCTCGCCGAGACCGCGGCGCAGGTCGCCACGCAAACGCTCGACGCCGGTCGAGGCACCATCGAGGGCGCCTTCCTCAAGCTGTCGCGCGAAGCGGATCTCTTGCCGCCCATGCGGCTTCTTCAAGCGGCCGGTCAAGGGCAGGTCACCGACCACCACCAGGGGCTCGTCGGGCAGCTGCTGCCACAAGCTCTTGGTCGCCAGGCCACCCTTGGCGCTGGCGAGGATCGCCTCGGCGGCCTGGGCGATCGATTCCTGGGTGAAGGCGTCGAAACGGCGGATCGAGTCCACCGTGTCGCCGAAGAATTCGATTCGAAAGGGATCGTTACCGATCCATGGGAAGACGTCGATGATGCCGCCGCGCACCGCCAGTTCGCCACGGCATTCGACTGTCGACTTCACCTGGTAGCCGACGCCCACCAGGCGATCGACGAGGGCGTGCAGGTCGTGCTCTTCGCCGGGCTTGACGATGATGCTCTTGCCGACGACATCGGCGAGATCGGGCACCGGCTGCTCGACCGCCACCGGGCTGGCGATGAGGATCGCGCCCTTGGCATAGGCTTCGAGGGCGGCCATGCGCCGCGTATGACCGGCGCGGTCGAGCCCAAGCTCATCGCTCGCCTCTTCGGCGAAACGATCCAGCTCCGGCAACAGGGCCACGGCCACGCCCAGCTCTTCGAGGTCGTCGCACATGCTGCTGGCATCACCGGCGATCACCAAACGGGGACGATGCGCCCCCCCGTTGGCCGACCAGGCCGCAATCAGGACCGGGATCAAACCTCCATGACAGACGCCGACTACTAGGCTGCGACGCTGAGCGAAGGCCTCGCTGCAGGCACGCACACGATGATCGGAGGCGTAGAGATCGCGGAGCTGACGCATGGGCGTGGAATGGTAGGAGCGTCCAAAAGATAGGCCAGCAAGCTACCGGACCCGGACGGCAGCGGGCTTCAGAATCCGCTCCAGCAAAACGTGTGTTTTCGGGGTATGCTCAGATTGCGATGTTGCCGCCCTCTCATCTTTCGCCTCTTTCCCCTCTTTCCCCGGGTTCCTCGGTCCACGAGTCCGCGGCCGGCACCACCAGCACCGTACGCTGGGCGCAGGCGACCATCTCCTCGGCTAATGTCCTGACCCAGGCACGGGCGCAGACTGACCGCGTCGCCCTGGGATTGCTCGCCATCCTAGCGACCTTGACCTTGGTCTTGATCCCCCTGCAGCTGGCATCGTGGTGGGGTGTGGTGGTTGCGACCGGGCTGCTCTCGACGACCTACATCCTGCATAGATGGAAGCCCGGCTCGCTGTTGACCTGCTATACCATCGGCGTGGCCCTGGCCCTGCAGATCAGCGTCCTCGATTTCCAGACCGGTGGCGCGTATGAACCGCACCTGCTGTGGTTCCTGGCCGCGACCAGCCTCATCGCCTATCGCGACTGGAAATGCATCTGGCCGGCGACGGCGACCGTGATCGTACTTCTCGAGCTGTCCGAGTGGCATCACCATCCCGACACCTTCCTGTGGACCGAGTATCGCCAGAGCATCGAGCCCAGCCGCATCGGCATGCACCTACTCCTGCTCCTGCTGCACAGTGGCATCTGCAGCGTATCTTCCGTGCTCCTCTATCATCGCACCATCCAGGCGGCCAAGGCCGCCGCCGAACTCGATCGTGCCCGGCGCGAGCTGGCCGGTGAGCTTGAGCAGCGCACGCGTGCGCAACGAGCACTCGAAAAGGCCAAGGAACGCGCCGAGACCGCGGTCCGCGTCAAAGGCGATTTCCTGGCGACCATGAGCCATGAACTGCGCACGCCGATGAATGGCATCCTCGGCATGAGCCACCTCCTCGCCGAAACCGACCTCGTGGGCGAGCAACGCGAATACGTCGAGGCCATCGTCACCTCTGGCGATGCCTTGCTGGAAATCATCAACGATGTCCTCGACTACTCGAAGATGGAGGCCGGCCGCCTGGACATCGATCCCATGCCCTGCGACCTGAGGCGGGTCTGTGAAGCAGTGATGGACATCCTCGCGCCCAAGGCCGACGAGAAGAACCTCGCCTTCGTCCTGCGCTATCGCCCGGAGGTGCCACGGCGGGTGGTCGCCGATGCCGCCCGCATCCGCCAGGTGCTGCTGAACCTCGTCGGCAACGCCTTGAAGTTCACACCCAGTGGGCGCGTGGTGCTCGATGTCAGCATGGTCACCGATGAGCGCATCCGCTTGGCGGTCCGTGATACCGGCATCGGCATGAATATCCTCCAGCAGGCCCAGCTTTTCCAGCCGTTCATGCAGGCCGATGCCGGCACCACGCGCACCTACGGCGGCACCGGCCTGGGCCTGGCGATCAGCAAACGCCTGATCGAACTCATGAACGGGACGGTGGGCGTGACCAGCGAACCCGAACGCGGCTCGGTCTTCTGGTGCGAATTGCCGCTGATGCGTGACGAGAGCCTGGCCACCGAACGCACCATCTCCGGCATCTCCGGCCATACCGTGGCGGTGATCGATGGCGATGTTGAGCGCCGCGAAGCCGTGGTCGAAATGCTGACCGCCGCCGGGCTCACCGTCGACAACGCCGCGGTCCTGCCGAGCTCCTTGCACGGACTGTTGGCGGTCCTCATCGATGACCGCGTTCCGTTGGCCGCCGAGACCCTCGATCGCTGGGCCGCCACCGACCCCAGCGTGATGCGTATTTTCCTCACCTCGCTGTCCATCACTGCCACCAGCGCTCCCCGCCGTGAGCCGCTCGCCGGTGAGATCCACATCCGCAAACCGATCCGCGCCGACACCATCCTCGAGGCCCTGGTGCCGGGGGGCACGCGCCGCTTGCAGCCGCGGACCTCGCTTCCCCAGCGCATCGTCACGCCCCTCCCGACCTTGGGCTCGGTGCTGCTGGTCGATGACAATTACGTCAGCCTGCGCGCCGCCGAGGAACTGCTGCAGAATCTCGGCTATACGGTAATCACCGCCGTCGACGGCGTGCAGGCCCTGCAACGCGCCGGCGAAGTACGCTTCAATCTCATCATCCTCGACGTGCAGCTGGCCGACATGACGGTAGAGAACATCCTCTCCGCCTTGCGCGGTGGCACCGGCCCGAGCAGCTGGACCCGGGTCATCGGTCTTTCGGCGACCTCCAGCCCCGACGCCATGGGCCGGCTGCGCCAGATCGGCATCGAAGAGTGCATGACCAAGCCGGTCACCTCGGCGGCCCTTGCCGACGTGGTCAAACGCTCGATCCAGTAGCCGCGTCCCTCGGCGAAAGCGCCCCGATAAGCTCTATGACCGGGCGGCTGCTTCCGGGGAGATCGCCGGCGAGCAGGCAGAGACGCTGCCGAAGCGGCGTTCGCGCGACTGATAGATCGACAGCGCCCGGCGATAGACGTCGACGCTGAACTCCGGCCAGGGCTCGGCGACGCTGACGTATTCGGCGTAGACCGCCTGCCACGGCAGGAAGTTCGAGAGGCGCTGTTCGCCGGCGCTGCGGATGACGACATCGACGGCGTCGGCGCCCTTGGGGCAGGCGCCGGCATAGAGCTGCGCCTGGAAGGCCGCGGCGGTGATGGCGGCGGGATCCAGGCGGCCCTCGACCGCCGCCTGCGCCAGCGCCCGCGCAGCATCGACCAGCTCATCGCGACCGCCATAGCTCAGCGCGAGGCTGAGGATGGTGTTGGGATTGTCGCGGGTGGCGGCGATGGTCGCATCCAGCGTACGGCGGACCTCGGCAGGCAGACGCTGCAGCTGGCCGATGGCCATCAAACGCACGCCGTTGTCCTGCAGGGTCGGCAGCTCATCGATCAGGAAGCGCTGCAGCAGGCCCATGAGCACCGCTACTTCCGCCGGCGGGCGCGACCAGTTCTCGCTCGAGAACGCATAGAGCGTCAGGCGCGCGATGCCCAGCTGCACGCTTTCGGTGGTCACCGCGCGCACAATCTCGGCGCCCTTTTCGTGACCACGGGTGCGCTGCCAACCGTGGGCCTGGGCCCAGCGGCCGTTGCCGTCCATGATGATCGCGACGTGACGTGGCAGGCGCGCAGGATCGAGTCCGGCCAAGCTCGCCGCGACGCTGGGCTGGGGGGTGACGGCCGACACCGGGATCACGCTTTCGCGGCGGCCTCACGCACCACCGTGGCTTCACGGCCGGGGCCGGTGCCGATCCATTTCACCGGCACGCCGGTAGCGCGTTCGATGAAGGCCACGTAGTCCTGCGCCGCCTTGGGCATGTCGCTCCAGCGCTGCATGCCGACGGTGGAGGACTGCCAGCCGGGGAGGACCTGGTAGACGGGCTTGACCCGGGCGAGGTCATCGAGCCGCGCCGGCACCGTGTCGATACGCTTGCCGTCGAGTTCATAGGCGATGCACACCGGCAATTCGGCTTCGGCATCGAGGATGTCGAGCTTGGTCAAGGCGATCGAATCGACGCCATTGAGGCGGCAGGCGAACTTCACCGCCACCAGGTCGAGCCAGCCACAGCGCCGCGGGCGACCCGTGGTCGCGCCGAATTCGCCGCCGCGCTGACGGATCTCCTCGCCCTTGGCGAGCTTGCCGTTGGCATCCTTGCCATCCGGAAGTTCGACCGGGAAGGGACCGCCGCCGACGCGCGTGGTGTAGGCCTTGACCACGCCGATGATCTCGCCGAGCTGCTTGTGCGAGAGTCCCGAGCCAGTGATCACGCCGCCGACGCCGGTGTTCGACGAGGTCACGTAGGGGTAGGTTCCGTAGTCGACGTCGAGCATCACGCCCTGGGCGCCCTCGAACATCATCACCTTGCCGGCCGCCGCCGCTTCGTGCAGCAGGGCGGCGGTGTCGGTGACAAGCGGGCGGATCTGCTCGCACAAGGACAGCAATTCCTTCAGCGCGGTCTCGACATCGACGGCGTCGCCGCCGAGGGCGGTGATCAGCTTGTTCTGCTGCGTCAGGTGCGCGCGCAGGCGCTGCGGATAGTTGGCATCGAGCAGATCGCCGGCGCGCAAATTAGTGCGCGCCATCTTGTCCATGTAGCACGGGCCGATGCCGCGCAGGGTGGTGCCGACCTTGGCCGCGCCCTTGGCTTTTTCAGCGGCGGCATCGAGGGCCTTGTGGCAGGGCAGCACGAGGTGCGCACGGTCGCTGACCTTCAGGCGCTGCGAAAGATCGCAGCCCATGGCCTTGAGCTCGGCCATCTCGTTGACCAGCGCCGCCGGTTCGACGACCACGCCATTGCCGATGATGCAGATCGCGCGCTCATGGAGAACGCCACTGGGCAAGAGGTGCAGCACCGACTTGCGGCCGCCGACGACAACGGTGTGCCCGGCATTGGCGCCGCCCTGGCAGCGGACCACGACATCGGTGGTCTCCGCGAGCTGATCGATGACTTTTCCTTTGCCCTCATCGCCCCATTGGAGCCCGAGTACGACCTTATTGGCGAATCCCTGCTTCGACATCGACATGCTCTCCTGCTTCACGAGCGGATACGGCTACCAGACAGGCAAAACCTGCCGAGGGGAATTCCCCCGGCAGGTTTAGCCTGGGCGATGCTAGGCCATTGCGGTCGGCTTCAAGGTGGCAGTGAGGCCCGCTTGGAGCCAAACATCGATGTTGCCTTTAATAGAAAGCCCTTCCTGGCGTGCCGCCGCCGAGGCTGAACATCGGCCCCCATGCGAGTGATCCTTGGGCTCGGCAATCCCGGCCGGGAATATGCCGGAACCCGCCACAATCTCGGCTTTGCGGTGATCGACACCCTGGTGGCGCGCCAACGTCTGACCTTGGCGCGGGAAAAGCGCTTCCAGGCGGAAATAGCCACCTGGGAATCGCCCACTGGCCGGGTGCTGCTGGTGAAACCCACGACTTTCGTCAATCGCACCGGCGAAGCCGCCCAGGCCCTGCTGGCATTTTACCATCTGCCGCTGACCGATCTGTTGGTGGTAGTCGACGACCTACACCTCGCGACCGGCCACCTGCGCCTGCGCCCCGACGGCAGTGCCGGCGGTCACAACGGGTTGCGCGACATCGAAGCACGCCTCGGGGCGACCTACGCGCGCCTGCGCTGCGGCTGCGGACCCCTCCCCGCTGGAGCCGATCAGGTGGCGTTCGTGCTCGGCGGCTTCCGCCCCGAGGAACGCGCCGATGCCGAGGCCCTGGTGAACAAGGCCGCCGACGCTGCCGAGGCCTGGACGCGCGACGGGCTGAGCGTCGCCTGTCGATTCAACGGCCCTCTGGTGCCACCCCCGCCGCGACCCAAGCCCGTCCGCCCGGCAGCGGAAGCACCGCCGTCGAATCCCCTTCCACCCGCCTCACCGACGCCGTAAACCCTGCGAACCACTATGCCATTTGCCTCCATTCCCACCGTCATCGAAGCCCTCCAGAAAGGCCAGATGGTGGTCCTGGTCGACGACGAAGACCGCGAAAACGAAGGCGACCTAGTGATGGCCGCCGAGTTCGCCGATGCCCGCTCGATCGCCTTCATGGCCACCAAGGGCTGCGGCCTGATCTGCCTGGCAATGGAAGGCACTCTGCTCGACCGCCTCGGCCTGCCGCTGATGACCCGTGACAACCGTTCGCGGCTGGCGACGGCCTTCACGCTCTCGATCGAAGCCCGCGAAGGCGTGACCACCGGCATCAGCGCCGCCGATCGCGCGCGCACCATCCTCGTGGCCATCGCCGACAATACCAAACCTCAGGACATCGTCAGTCCCGGTCACGTCTTCCCGCTGCGCGCCCGCGACGGCGGCGTGCTGGTACGCGCCGGCCACAGCGAGGCGAGCACCGATCTGGCACGGCTCGCCGGCCTCAAGCCAGCGGCGGTGATCTGCGAGATCATGAAGCCCGATGGCGAGATGGCGCGTCTGCCGGATCTGATCCCCTATTGCCAGGAACACGGCCTGCTGCTCGCGACCATCGCCGATCTCATCGCCTATCGCGAGGCCACCGAAAGCCTGATCAGCCTCGCCGCCGAATCAGAGATCGAGACCCCCGCCGGTCGCGTGCGCGCCTACAGCTATCAATCGACCATCGGCAATGAATACCACCTCGCCCTGGTCACCGGAAAATATCTCAAACCGGGCGCTGAATACACTGAACCGGTGCTGGTGCGGGTGCAGAAGGAGAATCCCCTGATCGATCTCTTCGGCGTCGGCGTGAATGTGAATGCCGGCGACTGCCTACGGCAGATCGCCGCCGCCGGTGAAGGCGTGTTCCTGCTCATGCGCGACGTCAACGGCCGCGGCATCCCCGATGGCCTGGTCAAGGCCGGCGGCACCGATCACCGCACCAAGCCGGAAACCGCATTGGCCATGGACCCGCGCGAGTACGGCATCGGCGCGCAGATCCTGCACCATCTGGGAGTCCGTCGCATGCGCCTGATCACGCATGCAGACAGGCACATCGCCGCCCTGACCGGGCATGGATTGGAAGTGGTGGAGCGGGTGAAGCCGGAGTGAGGGGCTGAGGTCGCTGGCGTCCTTGGACCGCGCGCCGCTGGCACGTTATTTGGTAGCTGGTCACTGGTCGCTGGTCGCTGGTCCCTGGTCCCTGGTCCCTGGTCCCTGGTCCCTGGTCCCTGGTCCCTGGTCCCTGGTCCCTGGTCCCTGGCCTCTGGTCCCTGGTCCCTGGTCCCTGGTCCCTGGTCCCTCGTCGCTGGTCCCCAATGACGTTTTGTTAAGGTCATTGGGGGCGAGGAAGCTTCATCGGATTCCTAAGGAATACGATGGACCCATCTGCGCCTGTGATGATTTCACCTGAAAAGTTGGGCTTTATTCACGAAAAAAAAACCCGCAAGGCCCAGGCTGGTGCCTGGCGCTCCCAGGGGACGCCATTACCAGCAGCCTAAACTAAATGCCATTGCCTCTGGCCGCTGGCCGCTGGCCGCGTCTTGCCGGTTACCGCATCAGCTCAGGGAGTACGTTCTCCGGGTTTATTATCACCGCCAGCGAGCGCCGCGTGGATCGCTTCGCGATCCGCAGGATAGGCCGGCTGCAGGGCGAGGGCGCGGTTGAGGAACTGCGCGCGTTGAACGGGGTCGGTAGCGATCAGTCCTGACAGCCAGGCAGCTTCGAAGCCGTCGGGATTGAGCTCGCACATGCGCGCGACCTTGCGTGCGGCGTCGACCTGATGCAGGTCGGCGAGGACCTCGCCCGTGCGCAGCACCGGCGAAGCCGGCCGCGCCGGCAGCGGCAGCGCTGCGCGCGTGCCCAGAAGCATGCCCATCGCCGGCAGGCCGAGGATCAGCCAAGCGCTCGCCATGAGGCTGGCAGCGGCGAACCAGCGAAGAAATGAGCCCAGGCGTTGCATGGCGATGATGAGAAGGCATGACGAATGGTGAGCAGTCCTTGATGGTAAAGGCCGCTGATGGCCCAGCATGCCGGCTGTGCGCGGTAACCTCCTTTTCGATGCCCCGTTGTTCGGGTTGGCGGTGAGTGCCGCCTATGCCGGTTATGGCTGGGCCCTGCCGAGTGCGGCGAGCTTGTCGATGGCGATCAATACCTGGGGTGTGATCAGTCCGCGTTCGAGCTTCTATCTGCCGGTGACGTGGCGGTTGCCGGCAGGCGACCCGGCCGTGGCCCTGACCTTTGACGACGGACCGCATCCCGAGATCACGCCCCGGGTGCTCGATCTGCTGGCCGCCGCCGGCCAGCACGCGACGTTCTTCTGCATCGGTGAGCACGTCGAGCGCCATCCGCAACTGGTGCGGCGCATTCTCGCCGAAGGTCATGCCCTGGGTCTGCATTCGCACACCCATTCGCGATGGTTCAACACCTGGCTGCCGGGGCGGGTGAGCGCCGATCTCAGGCGCGCCGCTGAGGTCTGCGCGGCCGCCACCGGTGTCGCCGCCCCGCGCTTGTTCCGACCCCCGGTCGGGCTCAAGAATCCGATGCTCGCGATCGCCGTCGCCGAACTCGGCCTGCGCACCGTGACCTGGTCGTGCCGGGGCATGGACACCACGCAGCCGCCGGTCGAGCTCCTGTTGCAACGTCTGGTCGCGGGCCTCGCGCCGCGGGCGATCATCCTCCTCCACGATGGCCATGAACCGGGGCGCCCAGCGGATCGCAGCCGTTGCGTCGAGGTCCTGAGGCGCCTGCTGCCGATCATGGCTGAACGTGGTGTACGTAGTCGGGCCCTCAATGATGGCGGCAATGGACGTTCCGGCGCCGAGCGTATCTGACGGAAAGGCGGGCGTGCTCGTCAGTGGTACTTGAACCGCGGGTGGACGGCCAACGATTGCGCAGCGCATGGCATCCTCCCTGGCGATCACCGGCATCGGAGCCATCAGCGCGGCAGGTGCGGACGTCGACGCATTATACGCCTCGTTGCGCAGCGCGCGCAGCCATCTCGCATGTTACGATGATGCCGCTTTGCCGCTCGCGACGCAGGTGCCGGTTGCGCGCATCGTGACGGAGGTGGGGCCCGGCCCGCGCGTGGTCGCCCTCGCTGAGATCGCCGCCCGCGAAGCCCTCGCCGGCAGCGGCATCGCGCCGGCGGCGGTAGGTCTGAGCCTGGGCTCGTGTACCGGCGGCATGCGCGGCAGCGAGGGGCATTATCTCGCCGAGGGCCCCGGCCCGGTGACGGAGATCTATCGCGAGCAGCCGGTGGGCCGCACCGCCGCCAACCTCTACCACCGGCTGGGGCTGGGCGGCCCGCTGGCGGCGCATGCCGAGGCCTGCGCCAGCACCGCCGGGGCGCTTACCGAGGCCATCACCTGGATCCGCATGGGCCTGGTCCCAGCGGCACTGGTGGTCGGCGCCGACGCCCTCACCCGTCTGGCCATGGCCGGCTTCCATTCTCTGCAAATCATCGATCCGCAAGGGTGCCGGCCCTTCAGCACGGAGCGCGCGGGAATGAGTCTGGGTGAAGGCGCCGTGGCGCTGCTCATCGAAGACGAAGCCCACGCCCGGCAGCGCGGGGCGCCGGTCCTCGCGCGGCTGCTGGGTTGGGGCCTGACCGCTGATGCCCATCACGCGACGGCGCCCGATCCGCGTGGCACATGGCTACGCTCGGCGATCGAAGCCGCCCTCGCCGATGCCGGCACGAGCCCGGCGGCGGTGTCGTTTGTCGCCGCCCATGGCACCGGCACGCGCGACAACGATGCCTGCGAGGCGCAGGTCCTGGCGCAGCTCTTCGGCCATGTGCCGGTGAGCTCGAACAAGCGCGGCATCGGGCACACCATGGGCGCGGCGGCAGGCTTCGGTTTGGTGGCGGCGATCCAGGCGCTGCGCGAACAGCTCCTCATCCCCACTGCCGCCTGGACCGGCACCCCGCTGGTCGAGGTCGAGGTCATCACCGCCACCCGCGCTGCCGCCGTCGATACCGCCCTGGTCACGTGCCTGGCCTTTGGTGGCGTCAACGCCGCCCTCGTCGTAGGTCGGGCATGATCCCGGCAGTGATCCACAAAGCGGTAACGGTGCTTGCGGGCGAGGCCCGTCCGCCGCGTCCGCCGTGGGTCTCGCTCGCGCAGGCGCGACGCATGGATCCGCTGGCGGCGCTGAGCGTGGCCGCGGTCGATGGCCTGCCGCGTGCGGCTCTGAGCGCTGACAGCGCGATCGTGGTCGGCACCGCCTGGGGCAGCGTGCACAGCACCGTGAGCTTCATGGATGGCCTCGCGCAATGGGGCGACGCCGTCGCCAGCCCGGCAGCCTTCACCACCAGCGTGCACCACCATGCCACCGGCATCCTCGGTGAGCTGCTGGCCATCCATGGGCCGACGGCGACCATTTCCAACGGTGCCCTCAGCGGCTTGGGCGCCTTGCGCTGGGCGCAGGGCATCATCGCCAGCGGACGGGCGGCGAGCGCCCTGGTGGTGGCGGTAGATCTGCCCAATGCCTGGAGCCGTCGCATCACCGGCGAACTGAGCCAGTGCCCGTTCGCCATCGGCGGCGGGGCGACGGTGCTGCTGCTCACCGCCGGCGGCCAGGGATGGACCATCGCCAAACCCGGAGCGCTCCAGCCGGCGGTGCTCGCCGAAGCCGGTGGCGCGACTCCGGCCGAAGAACGCATCGCCGTCCGCCGCGGCGGAGCCATCCGTCGCACCAGCGCACAGCACTATGGCGTATGGTGGCCGACAGCAGCCCTGGCAGTCGTGCCGTGGAGCTCCTCGGCGCCGGTGCTGGTTCGTGAGACGAGTGATGGTATCGCTAGCGAGGTCCTCCTCCTGCCCCCGGAAACGAATCGCCCATGAATCGGCCTCAGCTCATCACCTGGAGCGCCGTCGTGGTCGTGGCGCTGGCCCTCGTCGGCTGCCCGTCGCGCAGCAATCCACCGCCGGTCGCGGCGACCCCGGCACAAGAGGCGGCCTTCATCGCCAGCACCCCAACCAGCAGCCCGCAACGCATCTCCCAACGAGGTGACGCACGAAGCCTGGCCAGCGATAGCCTAGAAGATGTACAACCGCCTCAAGATCGCCGAGTCCGATCATACCTTGGTGAGCGAGTACCTGTTGGCGGTCAGCCGGTGAGCGCATGACTTCGTGGCCCGCGACGGTGCCGGTATTGATTCCGGTCTTCAATCATGCCCAGACGGTGGCGGCGGTGATCGCCGGCTGTCGGGCATTAGGTGCGCCGAAGATCATCGTCGTCGATGATGGCTCAACCGATGGCAGCGGCGAGGCCGCCCGCCAGGCGGGCGCCGATCAGGTCATCACCATGTCCTGCAACCAGGGCAAGGGTGCGGCCCTGCGCCTCGGCCTGACGGAGTTCGCCGCCGCCGGTTATCGTCAGGTGCTGACCATCGACGCCGACATGCAGCATCCTCCAGGCGAGGCCGGACGTCTGGCGCAGGCCGCCGCCGTCCAGCCCGAGGCCTTGTGGCTGGGCGTACGCGACATGTGCGGTGCGCCCAAATCGTCGCGCTTCGGTCGCTGGTGGACGAGCATCTGGACGTGGGTGGCGTGCGGGGTTTGGCCACAGGACAATCAGACCGGTCTGCGCGTCTATCCCTTGCCGGTGATGAGCGTGCTCACCGTCGGCGCCGGCCGTTACGCGTTCGAGATCGAGTCGCTGGTCCGCGCGGTGTGGAAAGAGGTGCCGCTGCGCATGCTGCCGGTGGCGGTATCGTATCCCCAGGATCGCATCAGCCACTTCCGCGCCTGGGCCGATTCCTGGCGTACGGCGCGGGCCTTCGCACGCCTGGTCGTGCGCCGCCTAACGCCCTGGCCGGAAAACGGCCTCGCGGGTTGGCGGCAGGCCTTCACCAGCGGGCTGTCGCCGGCGCGGCTGGCAGCCGCGGCGGCCGTGGGCGCAGCCCTTGGCGTGGCTCCCGCGCCGGGCCTGCAGATGGGCTTGGCGGCGTGGTTGGCGGTGGTCTTCCGCCTCAATCTCGGGGTCACTCTGTTGGCCTCGAACATCAGCCTGGGGCCGCTGCTGGCGGCGTGGTTCGCGCTCGAGGTCGTGGTCGGGCATTGGCTGCGCACCGCCAGCTGGCCGGATCTGTCGGCGCTGCGCCAGAACATCGAGCAACACGGAGCATGGGTGACCTTGTCGCCGTGGCTCGGCGATTGGCTACTCGGGGCGCTGCCGGTGATGGCCGGCTGTGCGCTCATCGCCGGCGGGCTGACGTGGATCGCGGCCTCATGGTGGCGGGCGCGTGCCTGAAGCAGAACAGCCGCGTACAGAACAGCCGCGTACAGACCAGCCGCGTACAGACCAGCCGCGCGCGTGGAGCGGCCGCAGCCATGGCGGCAGTACGGCCGGCAACCGCGGCACGGCGCTGATCGCCGCCGGGGTGCGCTGGGGCGGACGGGAACTCGGCTATCTGCTGGTGGCGTTTCCCGCCGTACGGGCTAATCCCGGGCAGTCGGACAACTACTACCAGTTCTGAGATTACCCGTTCTCGGATTGAAGCTCGAACAACGTGCGCGGTGCCCAGTCCGTCGACTTCCTTGACATCCTCGGGAGCGAAGCAGTCGAGCAACTGGCTCATCCACACCGCCTCCATACCACCAGGGAAAGCCTGGCGATGGTCGAGCAGGTCGAGCCCGGTGCAGGTGATGCGGCGGGAGAATTCCGCGAGCGAGATAGGCGCTCGCCTCGCGCACCTAGCTGGGTAGATCGAGGAGCGTCACCGCCACCGTCGGCAGGTGCGTGAGGGCAAGGCGGAGAAAAACGTCCGGTGTTGCCGCCGACGTCGAGCAGGGTGCGCGGGCCCTGGGCCTGCAGATGGGCGATGGCCGCTGGAAAGGCGCTGTCGCTGTGGAAGTGGTCGTAGGTGAACCACGGCGATAGTGCACGCTTCGCGCAGGCCGGGTCCATTACGTGGAGCAGATGAGCTGGGCAACGTCATGCCCGGGACTTTGCCGGTGCAGTCGAGTGATCCAGCTTGCGGTCGAGCACTCAGCGGTGGTCGGCTTGCACCGTGCCTGAAAGGGCGAACGGTGCGCCGGAGGCAGTGGCTCAGCTCTTCTCAGCGCCGTCGGGTGGTCATCACCGGCATGGATGCGCATTTCGGCCCGGATTCCGATCTGGCGCAGATCGTGCTTTCTCTGTGGAGCGGGACGCCGGGCATCGCCGTCGACGAGGAGCGCCAGCGGCTCGGTTTCCGTTCGCCCTTGGCTGGACGTCTGCCGCCCTTGGACGGCAGCGCCTTCTTCGATCGCAAGACGCGCAAGACGCGCAAGAGCATCAGCGAGACGGCGCTGTTCGCCGCCGTCACCGCCCGCCGGGCGATCGCCGCCAGCGGTTGCGGAGAGCTGTTGTCCAAAACCCGCACCGGCATCATCTATGACAACGATTCATCGGCCGAGCCCTTGGCCTCGGTGGTTGATGCGGTGCGCAATGACCACGCCACGACTTTTTTGGGCAGCAGCAAGGTCATCCAGGCGCTGACCAGCACCGCGACCATCAATCTCGGGCCGCTGCTGCAGACCAAGGGCATCTCGCTGACCGTCAGCGGAGCCTGCTCCAGCGGCGCGCACGCCATCGGCCTAGCGTGGCGGATGATCGCCAGCGGCATGCAGGATCGCATCATCTGCGGCGGCACCCAGGAGACTTGCTGGGAAAGCATACCGGCCTGCGACGCCATCCGCGTCTCCAGCATGCGCCTGGAGGGTCCCGCTGGCGCGGTGCGTCCGTTCAGCGCCGATCGCGATGGCCTGGTACCCTCGGGCGGGGCCGCAAGCCTGGTCCTCGAAGATCGCGATACAGCCCTGGCCCGCGGTGCACCGATCCTGGCCGAGGTCATCGGCTACGCCTTCGGCAGCGGAAGCCGCTTCTACCAGCGGGCTCGGGACAACCAAAGCTAACTGGCAGAAGACGACGGAATTACTCGTACCAGCCTGTCGGGAATTAGGCCAGCAAGGCTGACTCGGTCTTGCCGGGCATCTCCGGCGTTGTCGGAATGTCCAAATAGCGCCGCTATTTGGCACACTACTCCGCCTTGGATCTGCCCAGCGAGACACTTCGCCATCCTCGTCGGCCTATCTCCGACGGGCTCCTAGTTCAAAGTGTACGCGTGAGTGACACAAGAATGCATATCAACAATCGGTATGAGCGACCTGTGATTGCGATAATTGCAATGAGCGTGCAAATCTCCGCCCCACAGGAGACATCACATGTCAAGCAATCGCGGCGTTGTTTACCAAGGACCAGGCAAGGTCTCGATCGAAAAGATCCCCTTCCCCAAGCTCGAGCTGTTGCAGCAGAAGCGTAAATGTGAACATGGCGTAATCCTGAAGGTCGTTGCCACCAACATCTGCGGCAGCGATCAGCACATGGTGCGTGGTCGCACCACCGCCGAAGCCGGTCTGGTGCTGGGCCACGAGATCACCGGTGAAGTCATCGAACTCGGTCGTGATGTCGAATTTATCAAGAAGGGCGATCTCGTCAGTGTGCCCTTCAACATCGCCTGTGGCCGTTGCCGCAACTGCAAAGCAGGCCAGACCGGCATCTGCCTGAGCGTCAATCCGGCACGTCCTGGCGCCGCTTACGGCTACGTGGACATGGGTGGATGGGTCGGCGGCCAAGCGGAATATGTGATGGTGCCTTACGCCGATTTCAACCTGCTGAAGCTCGGGCGCGACAAGGATCTGGCGATGAGCAAGATCGCTGACTTGGCGCTGCTCTCGGACATCTTCCCCACCGGCTTCCATGGCGCGGTCACCGCGGGAGTGGGACCGGGTTCAACCGTGTACGTAGCCGGCGCGGGCCCGGTGGGCCTGGCGTGCGCCGCTTCCTGCCAGCTGCTTGGCGCAGCGGTGGTGATCGTCGGTGATCTGAATGCCGATCGGCTCAAGCAGGTCAAGAAGATGGGCTGCGTGCCGCTTGATGTGAAGAAGGGACCGATCCCCGATCAGCTCGAAGAGATTCTCGGCGAGCGCGAAGTGGATCAGGCCATCGACTGCGTCGGTTTCGAGGCACGTGGCTGCGGTCACGATCACAGCAAGGAACGTCCAGCCCAGGTGCTGAACGATATGATGACGGTCTGTCGCGCCGGTGGCGGCATCGGCATCCCCGGACTCTACGTGACGGGTGACCCGGGTGCGGTGGATGAATCGGCCAAGATCGGCGCCTTGTCGATCCGCATCGGACTCGGCTGGGCCAAGAGCCACCACTTCCACACCGGCCAATGTCCGGTGATGAAGTACCATCGCCAATTGATGATGGCGATCCTCCACGACAAGGTGCACATCGCGAAGGCGGTCAACGCCACCGTCATCAATCTCAACGATGCGCCCAAGGGCTACGCTGATTTCGATAAGGGCGCGGCCAAGAAGTACATCATCGACCCACACAAGATGGTCGGTTGATTCATTCATTCATTCGGCGTTCGGCGTGCGGCGTTCGGTCGCACACCGAACGCCGAACGCCGAACTCCGAACGACGACCATGGAAAAAAAATGAGTATCCCATCACACGGTGGTGGTTTCCACGCGATCGCTTACACCTTTCGCAAGGCGCGCCAAGCGGGCGGCATCCTCAAGATGTATCGCGCTCTGCGGGCAAAAAACGCCTGTAAAACCTGCGCTCTGGGCATGGGCGGCCAGAAAGGCGGGATGGTCAACGAGCTCGGGCATTTCCCTGAGTTCTGCAAGAAATCGGTTCAGGCCTTGGCAGCTGATCTGCAGCCCGCAATCCCCGTCGATCAGTTTACCAGTGCGACGCTGGAGCAGTTGCGTGAGCTATCGCCACGACAATTGGAGGCGATGGGCCGTATCACCGTACCGTTGGTCCACGAAGCCGGTGCCGATCGTTTTCGGCCCGCAACCTGGGACGAGGCGCTCACGCGGCTTTCAAGTAAGCTGAAGACGACGCCGCACGACGATGCGTTTTTCTATTTTTCCGGTCGTTCATCCAATGAAGCCGGATTCCTCCTGCAGTTATTCGCCCGCGTGTGGGGCACCAATCACGTCAACAATTGTTCGTTCTACTGCCATCAGGCTTCTGGAGTCGGCCTGACCAGTGTCTTTGGACAAAGTGTCGGCACGGTGCCGCTCGACGGTATTGATCATAGTGATCTGCTGTTGTTGATCGGCGCCAACCCCGCTTCAAACCATCCGCGTTTTTTACGCACCTTGATGGAGCTCAAACGGCGCGGAGGAAAAGTCATTGTCATCAATCCATTGCGTGAAATTGGTCTCGAAAAGTTTCGAGTCCCCAGTGACCCGCGCAGTTTGGTATTTGGCACCACGATCGCTGATCACTACATCCAGCCGCATGGCGGCGGCGATTTGGCCTTTTTGCTCGCGCTGATGCGCACGGTGCGTGATCGCGGCGCACACGATGTGGCATTTCTTGAGGCGCACACCAGCGGGTGGGAAGCCCTCGAAGCGCAGTTGTTGAGTCTCGATGTCGCCGAGCTGCTGCGCCGCAGTGGCGTAAGCGCCGCCGAATTGAACCTTGTCGCCGATGTCTACTGCGCTTCGAAAGCCGCCGTTTTCAGTTGGGCCATGGGCGTCACGCACCACCTGCATGGGACGGATACCGTGCGCGCCATTGCCGACCTCGCACTGTTGCGAGGCATGGTCGCCAAGCCCGGCGCAGGGTTACTGCCTTTGCGTGGACACAGCAACATTCAAGGGCTTGGCACCGTCGGCGTGACCCCGGTGCTCAAGGATTCGATCGCCAAGCGCGTCGAGGCCCGCCTGCAATTGAAGCTGCCGACGACGCCCGGCTTTGATACCATGAGCTGCATGAAAAAAGCCCATGCGGGCGGCATGCGCGTGGCGTGGTGTCTGGGTGGAAATTTGTGGGGCTCAAGTCCAGACGCGACCTGGACGCGCGAGGCGATGGCGCAGATCGATCAAGTAGTGTACTTCAATACCACCCTCAACACCGGTCATATTCACGGCCTCGGCAAAGAGACGTGGATCCTGCCGGTGCGTGCGCGCGACGAAGAAACAGAAACAACTACACAAGAATCCATGTTCAGCTATGTGCGCCTGTCTGATGGAGGCGCGCCGCGCTTTGACGGTCCGCGTGGCGAAGTGCAGGTCATCGCTGACCTCGCTGATAAAGTCCTCGGTGCCAGCGGCGCCGTCGACTGGAAAGCGATGCGCTCGCATCAAGCCGTACGTGCGCTCATTGCTGACGTCGTTCCGGGCCTGGAAAGCCTCGCCACCATCGATGTCAGCAAGTCCGAATTCCACATTGCTGGCCGCGCTTACCCAACGCCGAAATTCGCCACACCTGATGGCCGTGCCCGCCTGCACACGGTCACCCTGCCGCCCGAAGAGCTGCGCTCCGCCAACAGCCTGTGCCTGATGACCATCCGCTCCGAAGGTCAGTTCAACACCGTCGTCTATGAAGATTACGATCGCTACCGTGGCACCACCAGTCGCGATGTGGTGCTGATGGCTGCAGAGGATATCCAGCGTCGTGGCTGGAAGGTCGGCCAGCGCGTGACCGTAACCTCGGTGGTGGGCACGATGGCCAACATTCGCGTGGTCGAAGGTCGCATCCGCGCCGGCAACGCGGCGATGTATTATCCTGAATCGAACATCCTGGTGCCCCGTGCAACCGATCCGCAATCGGGAACACCGTCGTTTAAGGCGGTGACGGTGTCAGTAGCGGCGGAGTGATGGTCTGCCTTTTTGTCGGTGCTGCGGTGCTTCCGAAGCTGGTCGCTGGTCCCTGGTCCCTGGTCTCTGGTCTCTGGTCGCTGGTCGCTGGTCGCTGGTCGCTGGTCCCTGGTCTCTGGTCGCTGGTCGCTGGTCGCTGGTCCGCGACCGGCGACCAGCCCCCCTCAACATGGTTCATGCCGACGCCTGAATACGCGACCTGAGCATCTGCAGAAAAGTATTCTCGGGATTGGTGGTGTTGCCTGCCAGCAAGCTGATGACGCCCTGATATACCGGCACCGTGCGCAGCTCGCTGAAGAACAGGTTGTCGATGAAATGTCCATCGTACCACAGACGGATGAAGGCGAAGAACGTCGCCAAATCGTGCTCGGTGGCCGTGGACCAGGCGCTGAAATCCGCCGTCGGTCCGTGCTCGTCGAGGGCCTTGCCCAGGCGCCAACCGGCGCGGGTCGCCAGCAGCACTCCCGAGGAGAAGATCGGATCGATGAAGCCGCCGGCATCGCCTATCAGAGCATAGCGCCGCCCACAGCGTTGGCGGATGCGGTAGCTGATGTTGGGGATCGAGCGCACCGGCGTCGGCAGCTGTCCGTCGAGGCGCGCCGCCAGCTCTGGGAAATGCCCGAGGTTCTTGGCGAAGACCTCGGCCGGGCTACCGCCCGTGAGCACCGCCTCGCGCTTGAGGACAAGGCCAATGGACCAACGCTCGTCGCTCAAAGGAATCTGCCAACTCCAGCCGATGTCGCGGCTCTTCGAGACCACGATGTCGCCGCGCTCGGCCCCCGGCACCAGGGGCAGCGCCGCGACATGACCGAATACCGCAGCGCGGCGCAGATCATTGGCGCAATCGAGAATGCCGAGCTGCTTGGCGAGTAAGGTATCACGACCACTGGCATCGATGACGAAATCGACTTCGCGCTGCTGCTCGCGGTCATCCTGGCGGAAATGCACCACCGGCAGCTCGGCAGCGAAGTCTACACGCTCGACGGTTGCCGGACACACTAGGCGGGCGCCTTGGGTCACGGCGTTTTCCAAGAGCATCTGATCGAAGCGCGAGCGTTCGACCTGATAGATCGAGGTCGCATCGCCGGGCAAGCCATCGGCAAAGGGGAAGCGCACCACCCGACCACTGCCGACCTGCTCGAAGAACGCCGCGCGTTTGGGCATATAGGCGTGGGCGAGGAAGGTCGCATGGCTGATGCCGATATCCTCAAGGATCGGCATATTACACGGCAACAGGCTCTCACCGATATGGAAGCGTGGGAAGACCTCCTGCTCGAAGACCTCCACCGCATGCCCGACCCGCGCCAGGACCGCCGCCGCCACCGCTCCGCCGGGGCCGCCACCAATGATGCCGATGCGCATGAATCCTCGTCCTTTTTCTGCCACTATTCAGACACCGACGAGCCTCGACACAAGTTCGGACGTGGATCGCGCCGGAGCATGGACGTCCCCGACCATGGCATTCACCACCGTCGATAGGCAAGGCCCACCGTCGATAGGCAAGGCCCACCGTCGATAGGCAAGGCCCACCGTCGATAGGCAAGGCCCGCCGTTGATGCCGATGCACGCTGGTGCTTGTGCGTTCAGGCGGCCGCTGATGTACTACGCCGGCGATGAGCGAGCTTACCGTTTTGCAGGCGACCCCTCCTGGCCTGCTCGCCCGGCATGGGCCCTTGGTCGCGGGTGCGCCGGCGATGCTGGCCTGGACTGCCGCCGTGGCTGCCCGTATCGCGCCCCGCGGACGTTGGCCGATTGTGCTCGGCGGTACCGCTACCGCCTGGCTAGTGCTGGCCCTCGCCTTGCTTCCCGAGGGCGCGGCGGCCGCCTATCAACCGGGCTTCAACCTCCTCTCCTTGCAGCCAGCAGCGGTGCTCAGCGGGCTCGTGCTGGCGCTGCTCTGCGCGTGGTGGGCGCGCCGCTGCCGCCCTTGGGCGTGGGGCTGGTGGTGCGGTTGCGGTCTGCTCGTGCCCTTGGCCTTGTTCGCTGTCGTCGAACATCTGCAGCGCTGAGTCCGCATGCCACGCCGGCTC
This sequence comes from Planctomycetota bacterium, assembly GCA_044338255.1. Taxonomy (GTDB): domain Bacteria; phylum Planctomycetota; class UBA11346; order UBA11346; family UBA11346; genus CAIUVD01. Next base: position 41,611 of record JBIILZ010000016.1, read on the forward strand.
TTGTTCGTCCTCGGCGGCCTGGTGGTGGTGTTTTTCGCCATCGCCGGAGTCCTCGGCCTAAGCCAGGATCTCAGCGGCATCCTGCCGCAGACCGATCTCCGCCTGCAACGCGAAGCGCGCTTCTTCGTCAACCAGGGCACCACCCGGATCCTGGTCGTCGAAGCCGAAGGCGACGACCCGGCGGCATTGCACACGGCACTCACCGAGGTCATCGTCGCCGTCGCCCCCTGCGGTGCGCGCCCCCCGGCTGTCGGCGGTCCGGTGGCCATCGCCCGCGCCGGCGAGGTCATCTACGCCCATCTCCCCGAGCTGACCACGCCGGCGGCCCTCGCTGCCCTGGAAGCCGCGATCACTCCCGAGGCTCTTGCTGCCCGGCTCCTCGCCCTGCGTGAGCGCAGCAGCCGCGCCGATGATCAGTTCACTGCCGTCGCCGGGCGCCGCGATCCGCTAGCCCTCGGTGCCCAGGCACTGGCGGAACTGGCGGGCCCGGCGGGAGCGATCCCCGACGGCGCCATCTATCGCCATCCCGATGGCCGCCATGCGATGGTGATCCTGGAGGTCGATTTCGCTCCCGATGCAGTCAGCGCCGCCGGTCGCCTCATCGATGCCATCGCCGCGCTGCAACCAACCACGGCCAGTCGCGGCACGACCCTGACGGTGATCGGGCCGTATCGCCATTACGTCGAGAATACCCGCACCATCTGGCACGATCTGCTCGCTACACTGCCGCTCTGCCTGGTCCTGGTGGCGGTGATCCTGCGCACCCAGCTCGGCACCTGGAAGACCGTCGCCGTCGTCCATCTGCCGGCGCTGTTGGGCATGGTCGGCGGCCTCGCCGGAGCCGGCATCTGGCATCTGCTCAGCGGCCAGACCATGCCCGTGGCCCTGATCGGTTTCGCCAATGGCTTCCTCGGCATCGCCGTCGATTACGGAAACCATATCGCGGCGGCGCGACGGGCCGGACATCGACCGGTGCTGCCCCTGGTGATCAGCTTCCTGACCACCGCCGCCGGTTTCGCGGTGCTGCTCACCAGCTCCGTGCCGGCCCTCCAATTCCTGGCGGCAATGGTCATCGGCGGACTGGGCACGGCCCTGGTCGTGGCCCTGTGGATCATGCCCGAACTGCTGCCGGCGCCGGGCGGCCGCGATGCCTGGCTCGCGATTTCGGGGCCCTTGTACCGCTGGTGCAATGCTCAGCCGTGGCGACGCCTGGGGCTGGTGGTCCTGATCACTGCCGCCACCGCCCCCGGCCTGACCTACCTGCATTTCGAGGAGGACCTGCGCCGCTATGACGGCTCGCATCCGCAATCGTGGCGCGACCTCGAAACTTTTTCGCAGCGCTGGGCCGGCGGCAGCGAGGCCGGGACGGCGGTCATCGCCAGTGCGCCGGAACTGGACACCGCCCTCGCCGCCGCCGCCGCCGCCCGCGCCAAGCTGCAGCTGCCCTTGTCGGTGGTCGAGCGCCTGGTGCCGGATCGCGCCGAGCAGGCCCGCAGACGACAGGCGTGGAATGCCTGGTGGCAGGCGCATCCGCATTTCGCTGATGATTTCCGCAGCGCCTGCCAGCGTGCCGGCATGCGCCCCCAAGCCTTCGGCGAAGCCCTCGCGCTCTATGCCCCAGTGGCTGAACCGCGCCCGCCGCTGACGCTCGCCACCTGGCGCGAAACGCCGGTGGGAACCGCGCTCGCGACCTGCGTCACGCAGCCCGACGGGGGGCCGTGGCAAGTGGCCTCGCCGGTGCGCGGCCTGATCACCCGCGAACAGGTCAGCACCTGGGATAGCCAGCTCGGCGACGAGGCCTGGGTCGCCAATCGCGGCGATTTCGGGGCCCGCATCCTCGGCGGCCTGAAGGATGATCTGCTGCACCGCGGGCCGTGGGTACTGCTGCTGGTGGCGGCGGCGATCAGCCTCGCGGTGCGCAAGCCGGCGCCGATCGTCGCAATCATGGCCCCGCCGCTCCTGGCTCTCATCTGGACCTTCGGCACGCTCGGCTGGATGGGCCTGGCGCTGACGCCATTTTCGCTACTGGCGGCGGCCTTCATCCTCGGCATCGGCATCGATTCGGCGGTGTTCCTCGCCGACGGCGATGAGGCGGCATTCTCGCCGATCATCGCCGTGTGGGTCACTACCCTGGTCGGCGTCGGGAGCATGGCCTTCTCGGTGCATCCGGTGCTGACCGCGATCGGCATCTCCTTGTCGCTGGGCATGACGGCGGCGTTCTTCACCGCCATCCTGGTCACGCCCGCGACCCTCGGCCTGCTTCAGGCCAAGGGGCGCAGCAACAGCTGATAGCGCATGGCCGCCGCCAGGGCCGGCAGAGAAAGCCCCTGGGCGACGGCGGTGGTGGCCATGAAGGTCAGCGTTGCGCCGCCGACATCGCGTGAGAATCCTGCAGGAGCAGCAGCGAGAACCCATGGTGATTGCTGAACAGGCGCGATTCACCGGCAGCGCGGACATCGGCGGCCAAGGGGAAGAGCAGATCGCCGGGCTGGGCCCGGCTTTTTGCCAGGGCTCTTTTTTCCAGGGCTGAGGCCTCCAACGCTGCCGCCTCCAGCGCCGCAGCCAAGGCCGCGAGGACGAAGGCGGTCTCTCCGAAACGACCAGTAGTGGCGCGGATGCGGGTATCGAGCGCGGCGGTCTCGCTCACCGAGAGCGCGACATCGAGCACCACATACGGCCCGGCCGTCGGCACCCGCGTCGGTCGCCAGATGCGCGCCAAGCGTTGCGGACGAATCAGCGGCAGCAGCAGTCGCGCGAGAGGTCCGCGCCCGGCGTGGCTGGCGGGGATCTCCGCCGGCTAGCGGTAGTCTCGACGCCACCAGACCTCGGCGAGACGCTCGCCCGCCGCCAGACCCGGCAGCGCACTGAGCACGCCCATGATGCCTCGAGCATCGATGAGCCGGTGATCCCAGGTCACCACCACGCCCTCGGGGGTGTGGCCGAAGCGGATCAGCCACGGCGCCGGCAGGGATTGCTGCAGATGCGTGGCGGCGAGGGTCTGCAACCCGTCGCCCCATTGCGCACTGAGTACCGCCTGGGAGTCGCGGGCGGTCGAAAACCGTCAGCGCGGTCCACGCATGCCGCCCACCCAGCGCGCCGCCAGGAGTGACGCCTGCTCGCCGAGACGACGCAGCGCCGTAGCCAGTTCAGCCGCCGAAATGACCTGCGACCGACGGATCAGCAGCTGGCCATGCGAACCCCGGCCGCCGTAGCGGCGGATGCCCTGATCGACCAGCTCATGGAAGACATCAGCGCCCGATGCAGGCAGCTCGACCTTCATCCCGACCTTCATCCCGACCTTCATCCCGACCTTCATGTCGCTGGCGACGGGGCCACGGACTTGAGCACGCCGGCAACCAAGGTCGCCGGCGTGCTCAACGCCTCGTCATCGACTTCCAACGACGAGGTAAGTTCCAAAGCCCGCTCGATATCGAGGAGCACGCGCATCAGGCCATGGCTGTCCAAGCCCAGCTGATCGAGGCCCTCGTCGCGACGTCGCGCGAGTTCTTCACCAGCCATGCGCAGTTGCCCGGCGAGAACGCTCATGACCACTTCCAAAACGTTCTTGGGCATAGGTCGCAGTTTTTCGGGTCGCTGCGGGTGGCAACGTACCTTTCACAACGTTTCTTAAGCAACGTTTCTTAAGCAACGTGCCTTAAGCAACGTGCCTTGCACAACGCGCCTTTAGCGCTCGCCCCTTGGCGGGTTTGGCCATACCGCCATCATCGTCGGCAATGTCCGGCATCGATTGGCGCAGTGGCCCTGAACTTGATCCTGCCCGCCCGCGCATCCTCGCTGATCTGTGTGCGGCGGCGCAAGCCCGGGCGGCGGGCGCGATCGTGATCCGCGATGGGCAAAACACCGCCACCTGGGAGCAACTGCTGGCGGGCAGCGCGCGCCTCGCCCATCACTGGCGCGACCGCGTCGCCGCCGGTCAGCGCGTGGTCATCATCGGCGCCAACAGCCTCGGGCATCTGCTCGCCGAACTCGCCTGCTGGCGCTTGGCGGCACAGGCCGCACCGCTGTACGCGGAACAAGGCCCGGCCCGTCTCCGCGGCGCCCTCGAGCGCCTGCGGCCGGTGTTGGTGGTGACCACCGCCGCTATCGCATCAGCTATTCCGCACGGCGATGCCTGGTGCGATATCGATCAGCTACCAACTCTGGCTAGCGCCGGTCCTGAACTGCCCTGGCGGGCGGCCACGCCCGACACCCCGTGCCTCATCCTCCATACCAGCGGCAGCAGCGGCGAACCGCGCGGCGTGGTCCTCACCCACGACAACCTTTGCAGCCAACAGGCGGCCTTCGCCGCCATCTGGCCGGAGGTCGGCCCGGGTGATCGGCTGGCGGCCTACCTGCCCTGGCATCATAGCTTCGGAGGCTTGGCCGAACGCCTATGGGGACTCTGCCGCGGCCTTGAGCTGACCATCGTCCCCGGTGGCGGGCGCCATCGCGAAACCTTGCTCGCCACGATCCGTGCCGTCCAGCCGACGCTGCTGATGAGCGTGCCGAAGCTGCACCGCACCCTGACCCAGGCGGGCGTGCTGACGCCGGCGAACCTGCGCTGGGTGTTCACCGCCGGCGCGACCTTGGGGCTCGACGAAGAACGCTGGTACGCCGAGCATGGCGTGCCGGTGTACGAGGGTTGGGGCCTCACCGAAACCAGTCCCAGCGCGGTGATCACCCCGCCCGGTAGCCGACGGGTGGCGGGCGTCGTCGGTACGCCGATTCCCGGCGTCGCCGTGGGCGTCGATGGTGAAGGCCGGATCTTCGTCGCCGGACCGGGGGTGATGCAGGCCTATGCTGATTCGCCGCAGTTGACCGCGACCATACGCCACCCCCACCCCCGCTTTGGCTGGATGCTGGACTCCGGCGATCTGGGGGCGTGGACCGCCGACGGACTACGCCTCATCGGTCGCGCCGATCAGGTGGTGAAGCTTGCCAATGGCGAGAAGGTCGCGCTGGCGTACATCGTCGAGCGCCTCGAATGCGGCCCGATCCGCCACGCCGTGGTGATGCTCCACAACGAGGCCCTGGTGGCCCTTGTCCACGCCTCCGAGGAGCACTCCGACGCGGCGCTGCTGGCGGTCCTCACGGAGGTCCAGGCGCAGGCCGAGGCTTCCTTCATGCGATTGCAGACGGTCTATCGCCTGACCCAGCCGGTGAGCTGCGAAAATGGGCTGCTAACGCCGGCGCACAAGGTCGCTCGCCGTGAGTGGATCGCGGCTTTCGCGGCTCACGCGGCTCACGCGGCTCACGCGGATAAAGGCCCCGGCGACGCGCAGCGCTTCCGTTGCCTGGTCGGGCCATGACCACCAACGGCCTCGGCCACTGGCGCGGTCGCACCAGCGGCGGAGCCCTGGTGATCGCCTGCGGTGCGCGCTGCATCCGCATCCTCGGCCAACCGGGAGTGCTGCTCCTATCCTTGCCGGTCGCGCTGCTGGTGCTGCTCGTCGATGCCAGCGCGCGACGCGAATCAATGCGTTATTTCCGCCATCTCCGACCGGGCGTGACGGGCGATGTGGCCCTCGGTCTGGCGTGGCGCCACTTTTCGGCCTTCGGCCGCGTCCTCTGCGATCGCATGCTCGCCTACAGCGATCCGCAGCGCATGCGCATCGACTTCGATGAGCATGGCGGAGAGCGCCTGCGGCAAGCCGTCGGCGATCCGCGCGGTTGCCTGCTGGTATCGGCGCACCTCGGCAATTGGGAGCTCGCCGGACATCTGCTGCAGCGACTGCTGCCCGGCCACGGACCACGCGCACATATCGTCATGATCGAGTCCGAGGACCCGGCGGTGCGCCGGCTCATCCGCGCGCACATGGGCGATCATCCGCCGACCCTCATTGATCCCCGCGAAGGATTCGTCGCCAGCCTCGCCATCCGCGCCGCTCTCGCCGCCGGCGACACGGTGTGCATGCTTGCGGATCGGGCGATGCCCGGCCAACCCACGCGCAGCCTGCCCTTCCTCGGACGCACGGCGGCGTTTCCTCTCGGGCCGTTCCAGCTTGCGGCGCTCACCGGCTGCGTCGTGGTGCCGTGCTTCCTGCTCAAGCGCAGCCGTGACCAATATGCACTGGTCGTGGATCAACCCTGGCGCATCGCCGCCGACCTGCCGCGCGCGCAACGCCAGGCGGCGATCGCTGAACAACTGCAGCGCTGGGTGGCGCGACTTGAAGCAGTACTGCGCCGGCATCCGTTCCAGTGGCATAATTTCTCGAATTTCTGGCGCCCCTCGTGAGCCTGCCGGTGAGCCCCGGCCTGCGCGCGTTGGCCCTGGTGGCGGTGATCAGCGGACTGCTCTTCCTGCCGCCGAGTCCCGCGCGTCCCTGAACCTGGCCCTGGCCCTGACCCTGACCCTGACCCTGGCCCTGGCCCTGAGCACCTGCCTGGTGGTCCAGCTTTCAGCGATGATGCGCGGCGCGCTCGTGGTGGGCCTCGCTGGTGCGCTCGTCGGCCTGATCGTCGTCCTAATCGCTGGCTCGGCCTATAGCCCGCTGCTAGGCGCCACCCTCGCCTTCGTCGAAGGCCTCGTTCGCAGTCGGCAACGGCACGGCCGACCGACATGGTTCGCTTCCACGTGGCTGCTGGCGGCGGGTCTATTGCTGCCGTTGGCGGTGACGGTATTTAAGGCCACAAGCCGCCATCACTCCGTCGACCTGCTGCCGGCAATGAGCCTCAGCCTGCTAATTCTCGGCGCCATCGGCAGTGCCGTGGTCGGCCTCGGTCGTCGTGGCCAGCCAGCGGTCGATGGCTGGACGATCCTCAATTCGCTCAGCAGCTATGCGACCTTCGGCCTGTGCTGTCTGAGCCTGCTGGTCTTGTCTCGCCAAAGCCTGGGTGCTGCGGGCGCCGCTGCTGGGCTGGGTGGCGCGGGCCTGCGGCATGGTCAGCACCGAGGCTGTGGAGGCCGCCGATTTCCGCAGCGGGCGAAGCTTCGCGATCCACTCGATGGCGATCTTTCCCAGTGGTCACCGCGAGGATGACCTCACCCCGGTGCGCTTCCGGCCGGGCGCCTTCGTCCTCGCCGACACCTAGGAGTCTGTCGGAGATAGGCCGACGAGGATGGCGAAGTGTATCGCTGGGCAGATCCAAGGCGGAGGAGTGCGCCAAATAGCGGCGCTATTTGGACATTCCGACAACGCCGGAGCTGCCCGGCGAGACCGAGTCAGCCTTGCTGGCCTATCTCCGACAGACTCCTAGGAGATGCCACGAGCGAATCAAGACCCCGTG
>JBIILZ010000094.1:0-15381 GCA_044338255.1 Planctomycetota bacterium
TAGCTGCAGTGAAATGACTTATGTACATTTTATTCATAATGAAAAGTCATAAGTGAAGGTGGTTGTTTAAACCCACGAAAAAATTGGCAGTTATCTCAATTTTCAGGGATGAGCGCATTGTGCGTGAGGAAATGAAACGTCGCCCGGTCGTGCCAAACATCGTAGCCAGCAGCAGGCGGCTCGACCTTGGGGATGGAACCGCCTTCCGGATCAGAACCAAGGACAGATCGAAATGCTGGAGGAACCAACTCACATGGGCTGATCAGCATCGCGGCCTATCTCCGACAGACTCCTGGGAGGGCCGGCTGCCCGGCCCCCCTAAAGAAGCGCTCTTCACTTCGCGGCGGCAGCTGGACGCAGGGCGTCGAGCAGAGTCTTTGCTTCCTTGGGATTGCACTTCACGCAGGTCGATTCGGCACATTCGTGCTCGGCGCAATAATCCTTATCTTTTTTGAGCTTCGGGATCAGCTTCTTATCGCATTCAACGCACTTGTCCTTGGGCAGGTCGTGCTTGGCGCACCACTTGTCGGCGGTCAGACGTTCGACTTTGGCGGCTTCCTCTGCGAGTGCGGAGGCACCAAGGCCGAGGGCGAGCAGACAAACGAGGGAAAAACGAATCATGGATACTCCTTTGCTTATGCGGGCGGAATGCCCGCAGGGTGAACTGGGCTTGGTGATGACGCATCACCAGGCGAGACATCGTCATCCCGCTGCTTGGGCTCGAACCAGCCATACAGCACCGGGATCAGGAAGAGTGTGAGCAGAGTCGAGGATAGGATGCCTCCGATCACGACCGTCGCGAGCGGACGTTGGACCTCTGCACCCATGCCGGAGGCGAGCGCCATCGGCACGAAACCGAACGCCGCCACCAGCGCCGTCATCAAGACCGGTCGCAGGCGGATCAGGCTGCCGGTCATGACGGCGGCAGTGAGTTCCATGCCACCACGGCGGAGTTGCTGGATGAAGGTGACCATCACCAAGCCATTGAGCACCGCCACGCCAGCGAGGGCGATGAAGCCGACCGCCGCGGAGATTGAAAACGGCAGGTCGCGCAACCACAGCCCGCCGACGCCACCAACCGCGGCCACCGGCACCGCCGTGAATACCAGTGCGGCGAGCCACGTCGAACCGAGCGACATGCGCAACAGCAAGAAGATCGACAGCAGCGCCACCGGCACGATGATCGACAGACGCGTCCGTGCGCGTTCAAGGTTCTCGAACTGACCACCCCACTCGATGCGATAACGTCCTGGCGGCATCGTCACCTCTTTGGCGATGGCGGCCTTGGCCTCGGCGACGAAACCGGCGATGTCGCGGTCACGGATGTTGGCCTGCACCACGATGCGCCGCTGTCCCCACTCACGGGTGATGGTCAGCGGGATCTCGCCGGCCTCGATACGACTGACGCTCGCGAGGGGTACCTTCCCGCCGTCGGCGGTCGCCAGGGGAACATCGCCCAGACGGGTGAAGTCATTGCGCACGGCCGACGGTAAACGGGCAACCAAGGGAAAGCGCAACTGACCCTCAATCACCTCACCGAGGTTGATCCCACCGATGGCCTGCACGACTTGCATGACGTCTCCGGTGGGGATGCCCAGACGCGACAACGCGGCAGCGTCGGCCGTCACCCGTAAGGCCGGTTGGCCGGCGGTCTGTTCCACGGCAATGTCATCCGCACCAGTGACCCCATAGAGCGCGACTTCCACTTCCGCGGCCTTCGCGCGCAGCACGTCGAGGTCGTCACCGAAGATCTTGACCGCCAAATCACCACGCACGCCGCTGACCATCTCATTGATGCGCATCTCGATCGGCTGACTCATGGACAGTCGCTGACCAGGCAGGTGACGGAGCATCTCCTGAATTTTTTCGGTCAATCCCGCCTGGGTAGTGGCCTTGGTCCAACCCGCCCGTGGTTTGAGGGCAATGAACATGTCGGTGAGTTCGATACCCATCGGATCGGTGGCGACCTCGGCGGTGCCGACGCGCGACCAGACCTTGGCGACCTCATCGGGGAACTCGCTAAGAAGCAGTCGTTCCATGCGGGTATTGAGTTCAACCGAGGTCTCCAGGTTGGTGCCCGGCAGGCGGATGACGTTGATCGCCAACGCACCCTCTGACAGCCGCGGCACGAACTCGGCCCCCATTCCACGGAAGACGATCAGCGACGCGAGCACCGTGCTGAGCGACAGGAACACCACGGCCAAACGGTGACGCAGCGCCACGCGCAGCAACGGGACGTAGGCCCACGCCACGGCGCGAACCACCAGCGGCTCTTTTGCGCCGTGATGCGGCTTCAAGACGAAGCTCGCCAGCACCGGCATCAGCGTCAGCGACAGCAGCATCGATCCGAGCAGCGCGAAAACCACGGTCAGCGCCATCGGTTGGAAGAGCTTCCCTTCGACTCCTTCGAGGGTGAGGATCGGCAGGTACACGATGATGATGATGAGTTCACCAAACATGGTCGGCTTGCGCACTTCGACGGCAGCCTCACGAATGATGTCGAGGCGTGTGCGACCGGCCTGCTGCGGGTCGTTCATTCGCCGGACCGCGTTTTCAATCATGATCACCGACGAATCAACCACGAGGCCGAAGTCGAGCGCGCCGAGCGACAGCAAGCTGGCGGTGATCCCAAAGCGCAGCATGCCGTCGAACGCAAACATCATCGACAGTGGAATAGCCAGAGCGACGATCAGACCGGCGCGCAGGCTGCCCAGAAAGATGAACAGCACTGCGACCACCAGCAGTCCACCCTCGAAAAGGTTGGCGCGCACCGTGTCGATGACGTGATCGACCAGTTCGGTCCGATCGTAGACCGTCTCCACCGTGATGTCGTCGGGCAGGAACGGGCGGATCTCCTCGAGCTTGGCCTTGAGCCGGCTGGTGACGTCGTGGGAGTTCTCACCCATGAGCATGAAGCCGAGTCCGAGCACGGCCTCACCGCGACCACCGGCGGTGACGGCACCACGACGGATTTCGTAACCGATGCCGACCTCAGCAACGTCCTTGAGCCGTACCGGAACGCCATCTTTGGCGGCGATGACGATGTCGCCGATCTCCTGTACGCTCGCCACCCGGCCGAGCCCCTGCACCACTAAGGATTCAGCGCCGCGTGGGACCATGCCTCCACCGACGTTGAGGTTGCTCGCGCGCACCCGTTCGAGCACGTCCGGCAGGGTCAATCCACGCGCGACGATACGCTGGAAGTCGAGTTGGATCTCGTACTGCTTCTCATAACCGCCCCATGAGTTGACCTCGGCGACGCCGGCAACCGCACGCAGCGCCGGCTTTATTACCCAATCCTGCGCGGTGCGGGCGCTGGTGAGATCACCGGAGCGTGAGCGTACGATGTAGTGGAAGACCTCGCCGAGGCCGGTGGCCACCGGTCCGAGTTGCGGACGCTCGATACCCTCCGGCAGTTCCACCGCACCGAGACGTTCACTGATGAGCTGGCGCGCGAAGTAGATGTCCGTGCCATCGGCGAACACCACGGTGACCTGCGACAGACCGAACTTGCTGATGGAGCGCACCTGTTCGATCTTCGGCAGACCGCCGATGGCCTGCTCGACCGGCATGGTGATCTGCCGCTCGACCTCTTCGGAGGAAAGAGCCGACGCGATGGTGTTGACCTGCACCTGCACCGGCGTGGTGTCAGGAAACGCATCGATGTCGAGGTGGCGCAGCGCGACCATGCCGACCACCACGGCGACTGCCGTGAGGAGTAGCACCGTGACGCGGTGATTCAGAGACCAGGAGATGAGGGCGTTGAGCATCGTTCATCACTCCGGAGCGCAGCAGCCAGGACCGAACTTCTCCTGGAACAGATTGCCTTTGAGCACCTCGGTTCCGCTGATGGCGATGACGTCGCCAGGAAGGACTCGGCTCACCGCCAGACCGTCCGGCGTCGTCCCCAGAATCTGCACCGGCAGTCCACGGAAAATAGTCGGCGTCCGTTGAATGAAGACGTACGCGGTCGGCCCATCGTACTGGAATGCCGAGCGCGGAAGCATCACGGCGGCTTTCGCCTGACCCAACACTACGGTGGCATTGCCGACCTGATGAGCGCGCAGCCGGCCGTCACCATTGTCGATCACCGCATGCACCGGCACCAACCGGGTGGCGTCATCAGCCGCTGGTGCCACCTGCGTCACCGAGCCGACGGCCTCGATGTCGCCGGCGATGAAGCGCACGATCTGCCCAGCTTTTACCTGCGTTGCCTGTGCGGGAGTGACCGCGAGCGACAGCCACAGGCGAGAGGTGTCCGCCACCACCACGAGCAGCTTGCCGGACTCGACCGCTTCTCCGGAGACCACGTTCATGTCGGTGACCGTGCCGGCCTGGGTTGCGATGATCGGTAGCAGATTCGCTGAGGTGCCACCCACATCCGCCGGCAGACCAAGCGTGCGCAGTCGTGCCGCCAAGAGCGGGGCTTCAAGCTCGGCAAGGTCCGCCGCAGAAACAGTGAAGCCCAGATTGAGCAAGCCCTGCTCTGCGTCGAACACCGCGATCTGAGCGGCCTGGAGACGGGCCTGCGCTTCGCGCGCCTCGCCCGCGGTGCGGAATCCACCTTCGGCCGACGCACGTATGCGCTCGGCGGTGGCGCGCGCTGCTGCCTGCTCAGCGAGGGCACGCATCAGGTCGGACTTGAGACGGCCGATCTCCGCACTCTCGACCACCGCCAGCACCTCACCGACGGCCACCGCATCACCCAAACGCTTGCCGACTTGGCGCACGATGCCCGGCATGCGGGTCATCACCCGCGTGACCCGCGTGGCGTCGAAGATGGTCTCTGCCGGCACCGCGAAGGTCGGCTCCATCGTCGTTTCAACCACCGGGGCGGTGGTGATGTTCGAGGTCTTCAGTACTTGTAGCGACGAAATCTGTGAAAAACGGATCTCCTCACCCTTCTCGACCTGAGCTTTAGGCTCCTTGGCCTTCATCACCTGCGCGAACGATTTGCGACAGAGCAGGCACTCCGCCTCAGGCACCCCATGCTCCGCGCACCAGTGGCCTTCATGTTCGCCCGCAGCCTCTGTCTTTCCATGCTTCTCATGGGATAGGCTCCAGCCGGTGCGATGTCCCCACCAAGCGACGGCCATGAGCACCGCGAAAGTGAGGATCGTGGGGACAACGTGGACGATGGTCGCACGGGTGATCATGGCGTTGCGTCCTGAGCGTGAGATGGAACCACCGGGCTATCCGGTCGTGCGAGTGTCGCCGGACCGCGTCCGAGGGCCGCGTCGAGAGCGATCTGCGCGCGCAGTGCGGTGGTGACCGCATCCAGACGGGCGCGTTGGGCATCGAGCCACAGGCGACGTACGGCAAGGTAGTCGATCACGCCCATGTCGCGCGCCTGCACCGCACGATCAGCAAGATCGAGCGCGCGGCGGGCGACGGGCATCAAGTCGGCATCCAACGCGGCGACTTCAGCGCTGGCGTTGCGCACCGCGGCGGTGGCTTCGCCGGCATCGGCGAGGGCGTGCTGCAAAGTCGCCTGGAAACGCGCGCGGGCTTCGTCGCGCACGGTTTCCGCGGCACGAATACCACCTTGATTATGGTCGAAGATCGGCAGTTCGAGCGCGATCGCGCCGCCGATGGTGGTGCCCTCGCTATCCCGTGATGCGCTCGGACCGATGCGCAGCGCCGGATATTGTTTGGCTATCGCCAGACGCAGCTCGTGTTCAGCACGGTCATAGGCGGCCTGGGCTGCGATCAGATCCCAACGTCCATGTAGCACCGCTGAACCAAGCTCAGCGGGCACCACGCTGGCGGCATCGATCATCGCCAACGGTTCACCGCTACCGGCCACGGGAAGGCGTAGATCAACGGGTAGACCGAGCAGACGATTGAGCGCGCGCGCGCGACTTGCTACCGCCGCGGTGGCCTCACGTAGCGTGCGCTCGGCGGATGCTGCTTCGGTACTGATGGTGGCGACTTCCAGATCGCTGGCGTCACCGAGCGCACGGCGTTTTTCAAGTGCGGTCGCACCACGACGGCTGAGATCAGCGGTATCCTGCGCCGCTTGGCGCAGGGCAATGGTGCTCAGAAGATCCAGCCGTGCTGAACGGACCTGCGCGACCATGTGCCATTCCTCGGCTGCCACCTCAGCGAGGGTTTCCCGCTGTGCGGCTTCCGCCGAGGCCTTGCGCGCGCCGCGTTCCCCAGGACGTAGCAACACCGCGAGCAGGTCGAGATCCGCCGTGACTCCCGGCGAACCGCCGCGGATGGCGAGGCCAAATTCCGGATTCGGCCACGTGCCGGCAGTAATGAGGGCCGCGTCGGCCAGACCACGACGCGTACGGCTGACGACCAGATCGGGATTGAGCCGCAGGGCGATGGCGACCAGCTCCGGCTCGGCGAATCCCTGGGGAGCAGAGGCTGACAACTCAGTGCCCGGCACCGCCGTGGTCAGGTCACGGCGCGTAAAAGCCGCCAGTTCTGCCGCCGGATCCAACGGATCGGCGCGGTAGCTGGTGCAACCGGCGCAGGCCAGCAGCGACACCACGAGGAGGCCGTGAAAACGGCAGCTCGAAACGGACATGAACGATCCCATACGCGAGCGGAGCCACTCCTGGGCAGGAGCAGTTCACGGGTGGACTGATCCGGTGCCATCAGGCACCGGGAATCCACGCCTCAACAGCGCAGGATGACGGTTCGCAAAAACGCGAGTGGCGGCGACGTTCGCTGGTTAATCCAACGGTCGTAGACCTGATGTACCGCTGTTACTTCCGGCCAGTCCCACCAATCGATCACCACCAACGGTGACGCCAACGCCATCGGAGCACTCGCCGCAGGCAAGGAGATTTGCACCGTCATTTGGTAATCGGTGCAGCCATCACACGCTGAAGCGGTTGCGGTCGGGCATGCCGCCCGTGCATCTTCATCACAACAGGGGTCAGCCGCGGTCGTCGTGCCCGCCGCATGCGTCGCGCAGCAGGACATGCCGATGGGTTGCACCGCGAAGCCACCAGCACCGCCCATGCACAACACCGTGCCGCCCGCAAAGACACCGGCAAAGCACTGATGCAACAGCACGATCGAGACCAAGGCCAACGTCGCAGCGATGCTGATGAGACGTTTCGCAAGGCGGTGGCCGGGGTTCATAGGTGGTGAGCCTATGAAGATCAGCATCACTTGGAAGCACCGGCTGTTCTACACTCCGCTTGGTAAGGATTGACAAGGACGCACGTCGGTGACAAATACACTCCGATGTTTCGTGTCTTCGACTTCTTCGACTTCTTCGCTTCAGGCGTTCGCCATCTGCTCATCGCAGTGGCGGTCCTGGCGACGTTGGCGGCGGCTTTCGGAGTGCACCTGCACCTGGCAGTAGCTGATCACCAGCACGCCGTCGGGGAACGCTGTACTGACGGCCACGACAGTCATCACCACGGCGATGACCACGGCGATGACCACGGCGATGACCACGGCGATGACAACGGCCATGACGGCCAAAACGTGGTGAGCAAATTCACCGGCGACAACGTCGCTGGCGAATGTGATGGCGAATGTGATGGCGAGGGCAACGCTCCAGCCGACCCAGACGGTTGCGGTCATTGCCACTGTTCGGTGCCCAGCACCATTCTACCGACCGCTGCTCCGCTGATTGCTGATTCTGGCTTCACGCGCGTCGTGCACCAATCTCACGATGCGCAGATCCCTGACGGCATTTCCTTCCAACCAGATCCCCCACCCGCGAAGGGCTGAGTCCACCGACGTACCGGCAGCTGCCGGTACGCTGCACCACCGTCGGATGACGTTCATCTGGCGGTCCGCGACCAGCTCTCGGGGATCCCATGTCCATCACTCCGCGCGGCACACGGCCACTTCCGGCCCGTAGTCCGCACTTGTCCTCCACTCTCGTTCCGGTGTTGGCTCTGGTTGTCGGCCTAGCTGTGCTGAACGGCTGCGGCGCTGCGCCACGCGCTAACGCTCAGTTGACTCCCAGAGCGCTGAGCGCCGAGCTGACAACGCCGGTCGCGGTCACCGCGCCTGTGCCCGAGAGCGCGCCTGTGCCCGAGAGCGCGCCTGTGCCCGAGAGCGCGCCTGTGCCCGCTCCAGCTACACCGCTCGCCAGCGACGTCGATCTCACGACCCTGGTGGACGCCGCCAAACGCCGCCATCCCACCGCGCAAGCGGTTGCTGCCGCACGTCGGGCGGCTGAAGCCCGCGCCGCCCAGGCGGGTGTGTGGGCCAATCCCGAACTGGAATTATCCTACAGCCGCACGAATCCGCGGATCACCGGTCTGGATGTTGATCGCCCCTACGGCGCGCGTCTGTCGCAGCGTGTCGAATGGTGGGGCAAACGCAGTGCCCGCATCGCGGTCGCCTCCGCTCAAGTCACCGCCGCGGAAGCGAATTCCGCCGCCGCGTTGCTGGATCTGGAAGTCGAGGTTCGCCTCGCTGCCATTGCCCTTGCTACCGTCCAGGTACTAGCCGAGCAGACCGGTGCCCAGGCGACCCTGGCCCAGGAACTCGCCGACGTAGTGGTGAGACGCCAAGCACTCGGTGACATCGATCGCGGTGAAGCGGCGCGCATTCGCCTGGAAGCAACCACCGCCCGCCTACGCCATGATGCCGCGGTCAGAAACGTGGCACTGCACCTGTCCGTGCTGCGCGCGTGGTGCAGCGATGCGGTCGTAGACGGCATCACCATCAGTGATGCGCTGAATGATCCGCAGGCCGCCGCTGACGGACAGATCAGCCCAGCCTCCACCGCACATCCGCGTATCCGCGCGGCGCTCGAAGCCGAACGTGCAACGGAAGCGCAGGCCAACGCCGAACGCCAATCGCGCATTCCTGACGTGACCATCGGGGTGTTTGGTGATCGTGAATATGACCAGGACACCTTTGGCGTCTCGCTCGCTTTCGAGATCCCGCTGTGGGATCGCAACGCCGCGCGTATTGCCGAGGCCGAAGCGGATCGCTCGCAACGTGCGGCTGAACACGCGGTGGCGGTGCTAGCGCTCGAGCGTGAGCGCATCGCTGCGCTTGGTGATTGGACTGCTTCCGCTGCGGAAGTGATCGCCCTGCGCGATCAAGCCATCCCGGTAGCAGAAGAAGCCCTGCGTCTACGCACCACCGCCTTTCAGGGCGGGGATGCGAGCTTGGCGGATGTGCTCGATGCCCGCCGCGCGGCGCTGACGGTGCAGAGTGATCTGCTCGCTGCCCGCCGTCGTCACGCCGAGGCACAGGTGCGCTTGCTGGCCGCAACTGGCCCAGTCTTCGGATCCCCCGCCGGACCAGGAGGCCAGCCATGAGCGCGCGCCACCTGCTCCGTCCACGTCGAGTGCTGCTCAGCAGTTCGACCTCAACCACAGCGTCGTCGATCACGAGTACCGCCATGTCCCGCATCCTGATCATCCCCACGCTCGCCCTCCTGATCGCCGGCTGCGGTGATCATGCCCACACGGACAAGGACAAGGACGATCACGATCACGGCGCTCCTGCCACCGCCGCGGCGACCGCTGAACATGCCAGTCACGATCATGCGGGTCACGCTCATGCGGATCACAGCCACGGGGGCGAAGGCGTCGCCTTGACCGCCGCGGTGCGCGAGAATCTCGGCATCACCTTCGCCAAGTCAGAGTATCGCGTCGTCCAAGGTCTGCTGCGCGTCCCAGGACGTTTCGAGTCAGAACCGAGTGCCCGTCGCGCGTATCAGGCTCCGCTCGCCGGACGTGTCGAAGTACTGGTCGAACCATACCAACGCGTGACGGTCGGCGATCCGCTCTACCGGGTCGCTTCAACGGAATGGAACTCTCTGCAACGTGAACTGGCGGAAGCATCAGTCGCCGCCGGCCTCGCCGGTGAACGCTACACGGCAGCCCAAGCACACCTCCAAGCGGTCGAACAGGCCGCGACCATGTGGCGTGAGCGCGCCACCAACTTGGAACGCTTGGCCAAGGAAGTCGGCGGGAGAGCCGCCGAATTGGCAGAAGCCAATGGCCGCGCCGCAGACCTGATGGTGCAGCAGACGGAGGCGCGCACGCGCTTGGCGGAAGTAAAAAGCGAAGCAGAGGGCGCCAACGGTTCGCCCGAGGGTGGTCTGGCGGCGATCCGTCTGCGCAACCTGCTGACCATGGCGGCACACGTCACCGGCCTGGAGGTGGCAACGTTGACTGCCGAAAGCGGTGGTCGTCGGCACTGGCAGACGATCGACGAACCGCTGGTGCTCGCGCTGGCCGCGGGCGTCGTCGAAGGCGAAGTCGCCACCAGCGGCACGTGGTTGGAAGCACGCGCCACCGTGTTGACGATCACCGATCCGGCGGGCGTGCGTCTACGCGCCAGTGCGCTGCAATCCGATCTGCCGAAACTGCGTGATGGTTTAGCTGCGCGTATTGTCGGCGCGGATCCGCAGGACACCTCGCGGATGGATGCGACCATGGTTTTGGCACCCATCGCTGACGCGCTTAATCGCTCGGTCGATCTGATCGCCCGGCCGGTGGCTGGGGCGACGATGCCCGCCGGCATTCGCCCAGGGGTCGCAGCGGTGCTTGAAGTCGTGATTTCCGGTAGCGCTGAGGAAGAGCTGGCGATTCCGCTGGCGGCGACCATCCGTGATGGACTCAAAATCATCTTCTTCAAACGCAATCGCACCAACCCTGATGTGGTCGAAAAAGTCGAAGCCGACCTGGGTGCCAGCGATGGCCGCTGGGTGGTGGTGAACAGCGGCGTGAAGGAAGGTGACGAGTTGGTCGTGGGCGGCATATACCCGCTGAAACTGTCGCAACAGGAAGGCGGCGGTGCGCAAGCCGGGCATTTCGAGGCCGACGGCACGTTCCACACCGGCAAGCACTGAAGGGCGGGAGCTATCCATGTTCAACGCCCTCATCTCATGGTCTCTCAAGAACGCCAAATCCGTGGTCATCTGCGCCGGCGTGTTGCTGGTGCTGGCGGGGTACCTCATCCCGCGCATGGCTGTCGACGTCTTTCCTGAACTCAACGCCCCGACCGTCGTGATCATGACCGAAGCTGGTGGCTTGGCTGCCGACGAAGTCGAGCAGTACGTCACGGTACCGATCGAATCCGGCGTCAACGGCATGCCCGGCATGCGGCGTCTGCGCTCGTCATCCGCACTCGGTCTGTCGATCGTGTGGATCGAATTCGACTGGGGTGAGGACATCTGGCGTGCGCGCACGCAGGTGTCGGAGCGCCTCAACGCGGTGAAGGAAGTGCTGCCCTCAGGCGCACACGCCGAGATCGCGCCGGTGACTTCCATCACCGGCGAAGCAATGTTGGTATCGGTGTCCTCACCGGATCGTTCACGCACGCCGCTCGAACTGCGTGCCTTTGCCGAGTTCGATCTGCGCAACCGCATTTTGAGCGTCCCAGGCATCGCAGCGGTGGTCGCCATCGGTGGTGAACTGCCGGAGTACCAAGTGCTACCGCGTCAGGATCGTTTGCGGCTCTACAAGCTGACCGTCGCCGATGTGGTGAAGGCCGCGGGTGGCGCGCATTCCACTGCTAGCGCTGGGTACCTGCCGAACAAAGAGGGCAAGGAAGTTCCCATCCGTCAGACCGCGCAGGTCCGTTCGGTAGATGACATCAAGCGTACCATCGTCACCTGGCATGGGGGTTCGCCCGTGACCATCGGTGATGTGGCCGAGGTCACACTCGCGGCTGCACAATCACGCGGTGCGGCAAGTGAAGGTGGTGTGCCGGCGGTCGTCCTGTCGATCCATAAAGGACCAGCGACGAACACCCTGACGCTGACCACCGCCTTGGACAACGCGATGTCCGGGATCGCCATGCCCGCGGGCATGGCCCTCAATCGCCACGTCTTCCGCCAAGCGGATTTCATCCAGTACAGCATCGACAACCTCAAGAAGGTGCTGATCGAGGCAGCGGTGATCGTCACCGTCGTGCTGGTGATGTTCCTGCTGAACGTGCGCACCACCGTCATCACCCTGACGGCCTTGCCGTTGTCGCTGGGTGGTGCCTTCATCGTCATGGCGCTGTCGGGCATGACCATCAATGTCATGACGCTTGGCGGTCTGGCGGTCGCGCTCGGCGGCTTGGTGGATGATGCGATCATCGATGTCGAGAACGTCTTCCGTCGGCTGCGACAATTGCCCGCAGCGACTCCGATGGATGAACGAGAGGCGATGGTCCAGACCGCCAGCAATGAGATCCGTGGGCCGATGGTCTTCGCTACGGTTATTATCGTCCTGGTGTTCGTGCCGTTGCTGTTCCTCGCGGGCATGGAAGGACGTTTCTTCACCCCGCTGGGCATCAGCTATATCGTCTCGACCCTGGTCTCGCTGCTGGTGGCGCTGACCGTGACTCCGGCGCTGTGCCGCCTATTGCTAACGCGCATGAAATGGAAAGGCGAAGAGCGCGACGGCTTCCTGGTACGTTGGCTGAAGACGGTCTACCGTCCCATGCTCGCCAGTTGCCTGCGCTGGAAGCGCAGCGTGGTGCTTGGTTCGGTTGCGCTCGCCGTCCTGAGCTTGGCGTTGGCGACGACCTTCGGCTCCAGCTTCCTGCCGTCCTTCAAGGAAGGCACCTGGCAGGTGCAGGTGATGGCACCACCCGGCACGTCGCTGATCGAGAGCGATCGCCTGGTGCGCGGGATCGAAGCGCGCATCGCCACGCTTCCCGGTGTCACCGCGATCGCGCGGCGTACCGGACGCGCAGAACGTGACGCGCACGCCGAACCGCCATCGGCCTCCGAAATCAACGTCGGGGTCAAACCCGGTCAACAGGACGCCGTGCGTCGTGAGCTGGACCGCGTGCTGGCACAGATGCCCGGTGTCGTGACCAGTGTCGGACAGCCGATCGAACACCGCTTGTCGCATATTCTGTCTGGTACGCCGGCGGCGATCGCCATCACCGTCTATGGTGAGGACCTCGACCAACTGCGTGCCGCAGCCAAGAGCATCGAAGGCGCCTTGGCTGGTGTTCCTGGCACACGCGACGTGATCGCCAATCGCGAGATCTTGGTTGAGACTCTGCCGGTGCGTTACCGGCATGATGATTTGGCCCGCGCGGGCATCTCGCCGGCAGATGCGGCGGTCCAGGTCGAACAGGCGATGTCCGGCGTCCACGTCGCCACGGTCAATGACGGCATCCGCCGCTATGATCTGGTGGTGCGTCTGCATCCCGACGAACGGCAGACCGGCGATCAGCTCAGTGAGTTGATCCTCAAGAGCCCCTTTGGTCCGCATGTGCGTCTGCGCGAAGTCGCCGACATCGGTCCAGAAATGGCGTCCAACCTCATCGCACGTGAAGGTGCGCGACGCAAGGCGGTGGTCTCACTCAACGTCGCTGAGGGCTACAACCTCGGTGACTTGGTGGGCACCGTCCGTGCGGCAGTCGATCCACTGATCGCCAAGACTGGGTTGACCGTCCATTACGGTGGCCAGTTCGAAGCGCAGCAGGAAGCGTCACGCACCATCACCGTGATGGGCTTCGGCGTGATCATCGCCGTGTTCCTGCTGCTGGCGGCGTCGCTCGGTTCCGCCAAGTCGGCGGGGCTGGTCATGCTCAACCTGCCGCTCTCGCTGATCGGTGGCATCGTCGCGGTCTACATCGCTGAATCACCGAGCGTGGTCGGCAATACGCTGGCGCTGTTGGGCATCGGAAGTGGGCCCTACACCGCTCCGGTGTTGTCGATCGCCAGCTTGGTCGGCTTCATCACCTTGTTCGGCATCGCGGTGCGCAATGGCATCCTGCTGGTGAACCAGTACCAAGCGCATCAGAACCGCCAAGGAGAATCGCTGAACGACGCGATCGTGCATGGCAGCCTCGAACGCTTGGTAGCGATCCTAATGACCGCGCTGTGTGCGGCCATCGGCCTGATCCCGTTGGCCTTGATGTCGGGTCAACCAGGTGCCGAGATCCTGGCACCACTGGCCATCGTCGTGCTCGGTGGCCTAGTCAGTTCGACCGCACTCAACTTGGTCGTCGTACCGGCTGCGTACGCCTGGGTTTTTGGTGGTACCACCAATCAACCGCCGACCTCTTGCGCTTCCATGCTGGTTGTCACCCCCGCCGATCCGGTCATTCCGACCACCGGCACTCACTAAGAAGGAGTATCGCATGTCCCGTCTCTTGAACGTCACTTTGAACGCCACTTTTAACACCGCTTTGATCGCCACGGTCGCGCTGTTGTTCACCGCCGGAAGCAGCCTGATGGCTGCTGACGAGCACAAACACGAACACGGACACGGACACGGCGACATGATCGCCGTTGGCAACGTCACCCTGGGCACGGTGGTTGCCAAGGTCGAGGGCGCTGGCGTCCCGGCCGCCGGCAAGGAATGGCACGTCACCGTCGACCTTCCCCCCGGCACGGCTGCTCCCAAGGCCATCCGGGTCTGGGTCGGCATCGAAAGCGGTCGCGGTAGCGAAAAGGCCAAGGCTAATCCCGAAGCCGCGCATCCTGGTGGCCACGAAGCACACGTCGATGTGCCGGCGCCGCTCCCAGAAGGCAGCAACCTGTGGGTCAGCCTTGAACCTGTTGCTGGCGATACCGTCAAGGGTTCTCTGGCGCTGCCCGCTGCCGGAGCCAAGCCCGCCGGTGAGCACGATCACGATCACGAGAAGAAGAAGTAATCCATGAGCGCCAGGGGACTCCAGTCCCCTGGCGAAACGACCGGACATCGCTGCCCCAGGGAGGTGTCCGGTCGCCCGCTCGTCACCCCCAAACGCTGACTCGGTCTCGCCGGGCATCGCCGTAGGCGGACGTGAGGTCTCAACGAAACGGTTCTGACGAAAGAGAAACACACCAACCGCGACAACGGCGTAGCCCCCAGGGATGTGAACCGGCCGATCTGCTAGGAGTCTGTCGGAGATAGGCGACCGAGGATGGCGAAGGTATCGTACGGCAGATCCAAGGCGGCAAGGCGGGCGGATAGCGGGAGCTATCTGACCGTTTTGCCAACGCCGGAGATGCCGTACGAGACCGAGTCAGCCGACCGAATCTATTCCCGACAGGCTCCTAGGCCAATTACAACCGGGTGGCATCATCCGAGGTCAGCAAACTCCGCTACGGCGGCCAAAATCGCCTCGACCTCGCGGATCAGCTCCTGGCGCAACAACTGCATCTGTTCAGTAGTCATGGTCGCAGCCTGGCGTTCATAGGTGCCCCCTATGCGTTGCAAATCTGGCATGCCGAGGGCCGCCCCAGAGCCCTTCAACGCGTGTCCAAGTTCCTTGATGCGGGTCCTGTTGATGACCGAAATCGCTTGGACCAAGCGTTCTACCTGCAGCGGCAGCTCCGTCCCGACCGCTTCAATGACTGAAATGAATCCCGTTTGTAACAGCTCAGGCGGCCTTCCGATAATCCTTTGAAGACTTGGCTTTTGTCGTCATCGGCACCTTCGGCAACCACGGCCTCCCGGCCAGCGCCAGGGCGATGGCAGCGCACGGGTCGACCCCGTT
>JBIILZ010000095.1:0-15370 GCA_044338255.1 Planctomycetota bacterium
CACCTGGTCAACAAAAACGGATGGATCTGCATCGCCCTACAGGCGCTTGGTATTTCAGAAGATTGCATCAAGCCCGTGCTTTCACGATTGGCATTATATTAAAATTCGAACTCTTGAGTGTGCGTTTCCAGACCAAGGCGTTCACTGCCGCCGAACAGCCGTTTCGCCGTTTTGTTCTGCCGCCACTGGCTGGCGCGGACAGGGTCAGCAACAAGGTGTTGGTCCGTCGCATTGATGCCAATGTGGTCATGGTCGCTGGTTCGAGTTCGTTTCCCAGTGCCACGCACGCGCAATTATGGCGCTTCACTGGCTCTGTGATTGAATCCATCGATGTGCATGCGGAGTTGGTGGCCGCAAAGGCGACCCTGGGGCTGGACAATGTCGCGGTTTCGAATGCGGTCCTCTTGAACCACAACGGCCAGGCCGCGGGTATGGCAGTCGGATTTTCGAGTGCGGTCAGCAGCGAGGTCATGGTCGCCTGGTTCCGCGAAAATAATGGCACAATCAGGAAGCTTGGGGTCATTGCCACCGGCACGGAACACATCAATGCCGAGCCGGAGATGAAGAGCCTGGCCGATGATGGCTGGGTGTTGACCGATACGCTCACGGCTGGCGCGTCCGATATTGCCGGGACCCTCTATGGGACCATCCCACCCTATCACGCCATGGCCTATCACTGGAACGGCAGCTCGACGGAAGCGGTCGACCTGCACGCCGAACTGGCAGTGGCTGCCGGTCTCAACGTCGCCAACTTTGTGAGCGGACCTCAATTCAACCGTAGTGGCGCCGGTGCAGCGCTCGGCGTGTCGTGCGGTACGGTATCGATCGGCAACGATTTCCGGCCGTGGGTCCGGGCGGCCAATGGCGACTATGTCATCAGCGACAGCAACCAGGGCCTGGGCGGCGATGTCAATCTCAAGCGGATCAATGCCGCTGGCGACATGGTTATGGTGGCGTCGTATGACGCCGTCAGCGACGCGGACTCGGCTTACGTGGCGTCTTGGGATGGCACTGGATTAATGCCCTCGCCCGGCGCCTTTCCGAACCTCTTCGGTGTCTTGACCAAGAGCCAAGCGGTGACGGACTCCTTCGAAGTCAATACCACCGATTTGGCGAACCTGATTCATGCCAGCACTGGTGATGGCCAAGCATATCGCTCTTACATCCAGCCGACCATGGCGACGTCTCCATTCTTCGGCCCGGCGGTGTTTCCTGAATGGAAGATGCCCTCCAATCAGGCCCGCAGTCATGCTGGCGACATGTACGACAATTTTGAGGTCAACGCACTGGACGGCGCCGGGACCGATCGAGTCTATGTCGGCGACGCCCACTACTATTCGGCAGCCGTGAGCAACCAGGCCAATGATGTCGTCTTGTTGGTCGATGAAAGCAAGATCACCACCTTGGCCAGCCTGGCGACTGCCAGTTTTGCCTGGCCGGCGGCGGGCAGCCAGCTGCCTGCCGATCATGCTTTTCCTGCCGGTATTGCCGTCGCAGGTCTGCCCATTGGCGCGACCATCAGTCGCGTCGATTATCAGGTCGCCCTGCCGGGTCTGGGTTCGTTGAATCGCACGCTCAATCCCGGTGATGTTTATGGCCCTGCGTGGCGCACCGACTTTATATCGGGTTCGACGATCGGTTCAGCGACCGCCACCGCGACCATTACCTATGGCGACGGTTCAGTCGACAGCACCAACGTGTCCTTCGCTATCGTTGCCGCTCCGAGCGTTCAATTTGGGCTCGTTAAGCTGCCACGTCCGGTCGGATACGATGACGGCCGGGTGGAATCGTTGTCCAGCAACGGGGCTTTTGCCGCCGGTTCGTGCAACGATTTCAGCCAGCCGAAACAGGCCGCGATCTGGTCGAACTTGGCGGCCACGCCAGCCGTAGCCTTGATCGATGCGTCCTCGGTCATTCCGGATACGTTGGAGAGGTCGTGGATTCGCTGCGTTAACGACAGTGGTGATGTGGTTGGTTTTGCCCTCTCGAACAAGCGTGGTTCGCTCTACGACGTTCATGCCTGGGCGCGTCGCGATGGCACGTTCTACTATCTCGGAAAAATCAAGTCGGATTATGACGAAAGTGCTCCGCACAGCGATACCTTTGACTGGTTTTCATTCAGTAATTCCGGTGTGATCGGCGGCCAGAAGGCCGGCCTCGATGACCTGTCACTGCCCTTCATCTGGACCTGGAATGGTAGCGGCTACACCGAGACCGCGGTGCTCAGTGCGATCCTCAGCGGGACCGGCGCCGCCATGGACGGCGCGAGTGTCGAGGCGATGAGCCCGGATGGCTTGAGTTACGGCGGCGGTTACGGCTTGCAGGCCGGGACGGTCTATTCGGCTTATGTCCAACGGACGGCGGGTGACTGGGACATTCCCGGCCTGCCCAGCGCCACCGGCGATAGTTTCTGGACTGTGGACATCACCAATGGCGGTGATCTCGCCATCGAAGGCGAAGATGCCGGCAAGCACAAGCGTTCCTTCGTTCAGTTGGGTGCGACTCTTGCGGAAATCATGCCGCTGCGCAGCGGCGGCAGCGTACAAATGGACGAACTCAACGACCAGGGGACAGCGGTTGGTCGGCAGCAATATTTTGATTTTGACGTGGGTGGCGATCTGAGTGCGGCGTGCATCAAGACCGCCGCCGGCACGTTGACCCCATTGACCTGGCTGGTCAGCGCGACGGAGTTGGATCTCGCTGCCGGCAGTGCCAATGATCAGTGGCAGGCCAACCTTTGGGAAGCAGCGGGCATCAGCGACGGTGCCAACGCGGTTATCGTCGCCAATGGCGATGATGGGCCGTATTTCTTGCGCGGCGGAAATCAGCCGCCGACGATGGTCATCAACGGTGCCGGCAGCGGCCTTGCTGGTGAGACCTTGAATTGGACGGTGGCGGTGGCCGATGACAGCACGGCGGCCGCGTCGCTTACGCTGGTCGCGCAGGCGACGAGTGATGCTTCTCGCGTGGCCCTCAATGATGTCGTGGTCAGTGGTAGCGGGGCCGCCCGTACCGTCGCCGTGGCGATCCTGCCGGCCGCGCCCAACGGCACCGTCGATATTACTCTACGTGTCAGTGATGGCACGGCGACACGTGATGTGACCAAGACCGTCACCATCGGCATGGTCGCGCCAACCGCCGGCATCGCGGTTACCGATCCCGTCAACGAAGATAGTGATCAGTCCGGTGCTTTCACCGTGACCCTGTCATCCCCGGCTCCCGTTGGCGGTGTCACCGTGAGCTATGCCGTCAGTGGCAGCGCCACGCCGGGTAACGATTTCAATGCCCTGTCGGGCACGGTCTTTATTGCTGAAAGCACCACCAGCGCTCTGCTCAATGTCAGTCTCATCGCTGACTCTCTTCCCGAGGAGGCCGAGGACATCGTCGTGACCTTGCAAGGTGCAGCGGGCTACACGGTCGGCGGCGCAGCCGTGGCAACCATGATGATTCCACGTAGTGATGTGAACTATTGGGTCTTCTGGATCGCCAATCGTCATCTCAACGATCAACCCACCGGCCAGACCAATCTCGTGTGGTGGATGACCACGGTACGGCCGGTGGCCAGCGCCGTATTCAAGATTCCTGGGAAGGCTGATATTGCCGCGTGGATCGAAGATGGCGGCACGCGTGTTACCTTCCCGCATGATAAGATTTTTGCCGATGGCGATATTTCCCTCGCTGATCTCGATGCCTATCTGCCAGTCTCGCCAGACATGAACACGCTCGACTATCAGTGCGTGATTAGCTACCAGGATACGACCACCGAAACCCGTCGCGGCAGCTATCTCGGCTTCGACCCGGCTGGGACATGGCCCGCCATGCCGCAATTCACCGCGCCCATCCACGGCGGTACGACAGCGCTCAATGCCTTGCGGATGACCGTAGCGTGGACCAATCCCATCAATTGGGTCGGCCTCTCGGCACGCAATGGCCGTTCGCCGAATCGTGACTATTGGGAGTCGGCAAATGCCCCGACCTCGCCCTTGGTCTTGCCGATCGACCTTGCTGACGACCAGACCTACTTCCTGGAGCTGAAGTCCCCCGGCGACCATTCCCTGGGGCGCAGCGACAATCCACAGTACGGCGGCATCTATGACGTCAGTCTTGCGAGCATGAACAGCGTACTGGTGCAAACCGGCAGCACGCCGGCGATCGGCACCTACGACAGCAGCAGTGCTGATCTTACCGGAACCATTTTCGGTGCACTGCCTGATGGCTCGGTGACCGGGACCGAAGATCGCAATCAAGCTGCCCATGCGCTTACCGTGACCATTTCGACCGAGCCGATGGCGATCCCCGGCACCGTTACCCAGGTCCAGGCGAAGAAACTGCATCGGCAGTGGAACGATGGATCCTATGAGCAGACCCTGTGGTTGGCGAAGAACACTGCCGGTGAGGTCCACGTGATCAAGGCGACGCGTCGCCAAGGTCCGCTGATGACGGTTCCTGCCGGGCAGGGTGAGATGCTGCTTCTGGTGCCGGCTGATCCGGCGATCCCGTGGTATTTAGGCGATCAGGGCGCGACTTCGCGGACGTCGATCAACGCCAACGCACCGAGCGCCAACGTCAGCGGTTGCCAGCAGTTGACCATCAATTGGGGTAATGATGGGGATGTCATCTACATCAAGCCGGGCATGGGTATTGTCGAATGGAGCTTTATCGACGGCAGTGCGACGCGCATCGGCGGTTGGTACGTGAACCCACCTGGTGGCAATATCCCGCCGGTGATCGCTGAAGGTGCCAGTGCCGATCTGGCGGCGACCGAGGATGCGGGGGCGGTGGTCTTGACGCTGAATGGCGGTGACGCCGAGACTTCTGCGGCGGCGCTGCTGTGGTCGGTCGCCAATCAAGGAACCAAGGGTGTCGCCAGCCTTTCGTCGTCGCTCGGTGGCAGCACCACCTTGACCTATACTCCGAACGCCAACGCCTTCGGTGCCGACGACGTCACCGTTTTCCTGACCGACGGCGATGGCGCGATCGATAGCATCGTGATCCATGTCGGTATCGCGGCGGTGAACGATGCACCGAGCTTCATCAAGGGCGCCGATCAGACCGTCGCAGAGGATGCGGGCGTGCAGAACGTCACGAACTGGGCCACGGCCATCAGTGCTGGTCTTGGCGAGTTCGAGCCGGTGACCTTCTCGATCACCGCCAATTCCAACATCTCGCTGTTCGCCGGTGCGCCGACTATCGCGCCCAATGGGCGGCTGTCGTATGCGGCTGCGCCTAACCAGAGTGGCAGTGCGACAATCCAGGTCACGCTCAGTGATGGTGCGTTGACCGACGTACAGACGTTCGTGATTACCGTTATGGCGGTTAATGATGCGCCGAGTTTCGTCGCTGGCCCTAATCGCGTCGTTGACCTCGGTGCGGTCTTCAGTGCCCCATGGGCGACCGCGATCAGTGCCGGACCAGGTGAAGCCGACCAGGTCGTGAGTTTTGCGGTGGTCGCATCGAATCCCAGCATGTTTACCGTTCAGCCGACGATCTCGTCGACCGGCGTCTTGAGTTTCACGGCGGCTGTCAGCGGCGGTTCTTCGGACCTCAGCATTACCCTGTCTGATAATGGCGGTACCGCCTCTGGTGGCGTCAATGTCAGCGCGACCGTGGTCCGCACCATTTCCCTGCAGGGCGCTCCCCTGATCACCTCGCAGCCGGTCACGGTGTTAACCCAGGTCGGTGCGACCGCGACCTTTACCGTGGTCGCCAACGGCACACCCAGTCCGACCTTCCTGTGGCAGCGCTCGAATGATAACGGCGTTACCTGGACGGCGATCGACGGCGCGATCTCGGCTACCTATACCACCCCGGTTCTGGTCGATGGCGACCACGGGGCCCGCTTCCGCTGTATCGCCAGCAATACCGCCGGCAGCGCCACGAGCATGCCTGCGGCGGTGAACCTCGGCGTGCCGGCGAGCATTACCGCGCAACCGCTCGATGTCTCGGTCGGTCTTGGCGCGATTGCCAACTTCGCGGTGGGTAGTGTCGGAAGCCCGGCTCCGACGCGGCAGTGGCAGCGTTCGATTGATGGCGGAACGACCTGGCTTGATCTGCCCGGAGCCACAGGCGCCAACCTGAGCATCGGTCCGGTGACGCTTGCACACCATGGCAACAAGTACCGCTGCCGTATCGCCAACCCATTGGCCAATAGCGATTCGTTCGCCGCCACGCTGACCGTCATGACGGTGGCGCCGACGATCAGTCAGAATCCGCAGTCGCGCAACGTGGTGGCGCCGGCAAGTGCCAGCTTCAACGTCATCGCCTTCAGCAACCCCGCGCCGAATTTTCAATGGCAGCGCATGCCGTTGAATGGCGCGTTTACTGATATCGATGGTGCGACCAGTCCGTCATACACCACGCCAGGGACCAGCGTTGCCGGCAATCACGGCGATGCCTATCGCTGCGTCGTGAGCAATGCCGGTGGCAGCGTCATCTCGACCACCGCGACGCTGACGGTTGAAGCTTCGGCCATCGCTCCAAGTTCCCTCAGCATCGCTGGTCCCACCAACGTGGTGGTCGGTCAGACGATCAGTCTGAGCGCAGTCCTTGGTACGATGGGCACGCCGACACCGTTGATCCAGTGGACGCGTAACGGTTTGCCGATCGCGCAGGGCCCAACGTTTACGTTGAAGGCCACCTTGGCCGACCACGGAGCCTCGATCGGCTGCCGCGCGACCAATAGTGCCGGCAGCGCCACGGCCACGGCGATCGTGCTCCAGGTCAGCGGTCTCGCTCCGACCTGTAGTCTCGTCGTTCAGCCGGGCCCGACAATCACGGCTGGAGCGACGGTGACCGTGATCGCCAACGTCACGGGTCAGCCGGCGCCAACGCTGCAGTGGCAGAAGGACGGCGTCGACATCGTCGGAGCCACCGGCCCGTCGCTGCAGAGCACGCCGGCTGCCACCGCCGTTTATAGCTGTGTTGCGACCAACAGTGCCGGCAGCAGCACCGGAACTACGACGGTGACGGTCAACGTCACCAGCGCACCGCTGTTCGTCACCCATCCAGCGAATACCACGCCGGTGGGCAACCTGGCGACCTTCAGTGTGGTGGTCAGCGGTACGCCAACCCCGACTCTGCAATGGATGAAAGGCGCGACCATCGTGGCGGGTGCGACCAAGGCCACCTTGGTGCTGGCAGTCGCTTCGGGCGATGACGGCGCGAGCATCACCTGCGTCGCCACCAGCAGCGCTGGCACGGCTACCAGTAATGCGGCGATCCTCAGTGTTCCGGCCAATCTGCCGGTGATCACCAGTCAGCCAGCCAGCCTGACTGTCGCTGATGGCACCAGCGCGACGTTTACCGTGGTCGCCACCGGCACCACACTGACCTATCAGTGGGAGCGCAGTCTCGACCAGGGCGTTTCGTGGAGCGATGTCAGTGATGCTATCAGCAACACGCTGACGATCACCGCCGATGCCGCTGCAAATCAGGGCGCCCGCTTCCGCTGCGCGGTTACCGGCGGTGGCACCGTACGCAGTGCCAGCGCGGTATTGAATGTCCTTGCGGCACCGGTGTTCACTACTCAGCCGTTGAGTCTCAGCGTCGCGCTCGACGCGGTCGCGGTGTTCAGCGTGCAAGCGACCGCCAACCCCACCTTCCAGTGGCAACGGCGTGATTCGGGCGGCACGTGGAGCAATGTTGTCGGTGCCACCAAACGTCATTTCGCGTTCAAAGCGACGGTCGACGATCACCTCGATGAAGTCCGTTGTCTCGCGACGGTCACCGGCTTTGCCGCCGTGACCAGCGATGCCGCGGTGGTGACGGTGCAGATGAATGCCCCCGTGTTTACCACCCAGCCGCTGGCTGCCGTGGTCGCGGTTGGCGGAATCCACAGCTTGATCGTGGAAGTCAGCGGTACTCCGTCTGGCGTCCTGAACCGGCCGGCGCTGCAATGGGAATCGTCGGTCGACGGCACGACTTGGACGAGCATCAACGAGGCCACCGCAACCAGCCTGGTCGTGTCGACGAACAGTACTGGCGAGACCGTTTACCGCTGCCTCGCCAGCAATCTTGCGGGCATGACCATCAGTGATGCGGTCTTGGTGCAGGTCATGGCCGAGGCACCTTTCATCATCACCGAGCCGCTGTCAGCATCGACCAATCCTGGTCTGACGGCGAGCTTCGACGTGGTTGCCGGTGGCACCGCCACATTGAGTTATCAGTGGCAGCGCTCAGATGATGCCGGCACCACCTGGAACGATGTGGCGAGTGCTACGACCGCAAGTTTGACCACCGCCGCCCTCACGGTCGCCAACGACAACGGTGATCTCTACCGCTGTCGCGTGACCAACGTGAGCGGTGACGTGGTTTCCAGTTCGGCCGCGCTTACGGTCCAGACCGCGGCCAGCGCCCCAACGGTGACCGGCGTGGCCAGTTCCACGACGGTGAACGCCGCCGCGACGCTGTCCTTGACGGCAACGGTAGCGGGGGTGCCAACACCAACCATTCAGTGGTTCGCTGGCAATGACGCGATTCCTGGTGCGACGACGGCGCAACTGGAGGTGGCCAACGTGAGCTATGCCTGGAACGGCTTGGTGATCGGTTGTCGCGCCACCAACAGCGCCGGTACGGTTACCGGCTCGACCACCCTGACGGTTACCGTCGCCGTTCCGGTGATCGATGAGCAGCCGATTGCGGTGACCACGCCCGCCGGCAAGCCGTTCAGCCTCAGTTGTGCGGCAACCGGCATGGCGGGTGCGACGCTTAGCTATCAATGGGAACGGCAAGCTCCTGGAAGCACGAGCTACGCAGCTGTCAGTGGGGCTACCTCGGCGACTCTCACGCGTAATCGCGGGTCGTTTGGTCAGCACGCTGGTCTGTGGCGTTGTGTGGTCGGCTACGCCGATGTCAGTGGCGTGACCGTGACCACCATCGCGGTGTCGGTGCAGGTGAACCTGACGATGTTCCCGATCATCGGGCAACTCTACGACACCGTGGCCGGCACTGCGATCGACCCGACGCCGGGTGCTTTCGGTCTTGGCGACGAGGGCTTGGTGCGTTGGGACGGCCTCGCTGCGGTCTATGTGCCGGTGCCGACTGACGAGGCGTTGGTCGTCGGTGGGGCTTACTTCCTTAGCGGTTCGGCGACTCCTGTTTTACAGGCCGGTCTTACCCTGTTGCCACCGCCGAGCGCTCCGCCGCTGGTGTTGGTGTGGGGCAGTGCTGCCGCGCCGAAATGGAATTTGGTGACCGTATCGCTCGACGACCTACTCTATGTGCCCGGACTGGGAGAGTTGACCCCGGCGGCATTGGCCGATCAGACCCTGTATATTCGTGCCGTGTGGCTCATCGATCCGATTTCGGGAACGACTATTCGCATCGGTGATCCGACGCGCTTTATCGGCGCGATCAGCGGGCCGATCCCGGCTGGCTCGACCTTGTGGATCCAGACCCTCGACCAGCCACCAGTCGGGCCAGGGTAAGGAATCCGTCATGACTGCACCAACGACCTTCCGGATTACGATCATGCGCAGCGTGCTTATTCTCATTCCCATCCTCGCCCTGACCGCCTGCGGCGGCGGCGGCAGCGCTGACGGTGACGGTGACGGGGCGGTCGTTACTCCGCCGGACACCACCGCTCCCATCGTAACCAGTGCCGTCGCCACCAACGCCGATGGACTCGGGGGGTCGACGACGATCACCGTGATCGCCACCGACAATACGGCGGTGACCCAGGTGATCGCCAATGTCTCGGGTTTTACCGCCCCAGGAGCGACCAATCCGCTGACCCTGACGCAGAGCGGCAACACCTGGACAGGCAGCATGGCGATGCAGAGCGGTGATGTCGATGCCACGCCATTTACGGTGTCCATCAGCGCTCGTGATGCGGCTGGCAATGTTGCCACGAGCTCGGCCAGTGCTGAAGTTGAGGCCGCCACCCTGCCGCCGCCGACACCGTAGGAGCGTGTCGGGAAGAGATTCGGTCGGCTGACTCGGTCTCGTGCGGCATCTCCGGCGTTGGCAAAACGCGCACATAGCTCTCGCTATCCGCCCGCTTTTCCGCGCTTTTCCGCGCTTCGCCGCCGGATTCGGCAGCTCGGCCGCGCCAGTTGCCGGTATGGGTTGGCGAAATGGGATAAAAGCTGCGGCTGCGGCCGTTTCGGATGGCGCCTAATGGTGCCTAATGGTGCCTGGTCTCCATCAAGGTCGATGTACGTGTACGGACCTTTGCCATGGCCGTAGATTACGCGGCCACCGTCACTCGCATCCGACGACCCTGCAACACCGGCAATAATGGATGACCGTTATGAGACCTTCATTGCTCACCACGCCTCGACCATCCCGATCACCAGCACCCCGGTGCAGATCAATGGCCAGAACAGCGCCTTTGGCAGGAGGCTGTCGCGGGCGAAAAACAGCGGCGTGCGTCGGCTGCGCGAGATGATGAAGGAATTCATCGCCAGGCCGGTGAAGGCGAGGTAGATGAGGAAATAGATCACCTCCAGGTGGCAGATGCCATCCTGGCCCAACGCGCGGCGCAGGTTGACCTGTTCGAAGATCATCACCAGGAACAAGGCTGCGATGGTGCCGATCAGGGTCGTGGTATTGAAGCCGTAGACCGCCGCCTGCTGGCTGCTGCGGGTGATCATCAGCATGAGGATGAAGGTGATGAACAGGATCACGACGATCGGCAGGCCGCTGGCGACCATCGGATTGAGCAACCGGCGGCTCATGATGATATTGTATTGGAGTTCGAGGTTGGAGGCCGCAAGCGCAGTCTGATCAGTCGCGGGATCGACCTCGTCATCGATGCCCCAGTTGGTGTTATAGCTCTGGCGCAGATAGCTGAAAAACGTCGATGTGACGGTCCACGAGGGCAGGAACAGGTTGGTGTTGAGCCCGGGTCTGTCGGCGGGGAGCAGGTGGTCGTCCCCTTTCAGATCAGGCACCAGTACGATGTTGTGGTCGACATCGGTCGTCCAGATCCGCAACCACACCGCCTGGCTATCGAAGGGATAAGCGCGGTAATCGAAACGCTGGTGCAGGGTGGCGGTGAAACCCCAGCCGAAGGTGGTCTGTCCGTCCTTTGCCGTGAAGGTGTAATCGTGACTGGGTTCCGAGGTCATCTCGGTGGCTTCAGGGAAAGTCACCCCGCGGGCGACCTTCAGCGCGCTCTGCTCTGGCGAGAAACGTTGCCAAACATAGCCGGAAATACGGACATTGTCGGCATCGGTGAATTCGATCGATTGGATATAGATCCCCGTCGGGACGAGTTGCCGGGGCTGGAGAGAGACGGTGGCTTGGTGGTTCAGCAGCGGTTCTCCGGAGCCCTCTTGGAGGCTGCGGCTGTATGGAGAATGGGCGAGGATGAGATTCCAGACCACGACCACGGCGGCACAGAGGATGACGCTGGTCATCCACGACAAGCGCCACGTCTGCCGTCGGGTGCGCGTGCCGATCACCAGCGCGAGCAGGCACACGCTAACGAGAACCGCTCCGGCGATGAAGATCACGGTCGCGTGCGCAGCCTGCCCCATGCGCTCGTGGCCGCTGAGCGTCGCGTCGGGATTGCCGTGGGTGTGCCACGCCAGGATGGCCACCACCGTGCCCAGCACGACTCCCATCAGGCAGGTCAGGCGGAAGGAGAGACGCAGCCAATCGAGACGCGTGCGGACGGAGCTGAAGCTGGTCATGACGGTCGCCTGGATGGAATCAGGAAGGGAACGCCTCACTGCGCATGCGGAGCGGTACGTGGTGGTCGTCCCTATCGTGGGGCAAGCCCCTGCCGCAGACCACGTACAAGGGCCGGACAATCACCGCACAGGTGCCTGCCTGCCAACCAGCCAGCCAGGCCGCGAGCAGAGCCCAGTCGCTGCCATGGGATTGTCATGGTAGCGTCGGATGCGCGTGCGCGCGGTGCGTCCTAGGCTGCCCGTATGCCACGTATCCACGCCCCCACGCGTTCGTCGGCTCAGGCAGCCGGTACCGCCACCGCGCTCATGGAGGCGGTCGCCCCGGCCCCGCTCAGTCCGACGGTGCAGCTCGCCTTGCTGCCGCTCGCGGCGCCGGGTCGCGTCGCCCAGCGGCGTGGCGGCAACCTGCCCGATCATTTGCGCAACGGTACGGAGCGTCTGAGCGGCATGGATCTGGGTGACGTGCGGGTGCACCACGGTTCGAGTCGGCCGGCGCAACTCAATGCCCTCGCCTATGCCCAGGGCAACGACATCCACCTCGCCCCTGGGCAGTCGCATCACCTGCCGCATGAGGCCTGGCATGTGGTGCAGCAACGCCAGGGCCGCGTCGCACCGACGACGCAGGTCGCCGGTCAGGCGGTGAATGATGACGTGCACCTGGAACACGAAGCCGACACCATGGGTTCGCGCGCCACGCAGCTCGGCGGCACACATGGGTGACGTGTCGGCGCCCGTGCAAGGCTCCCTGGCGCCCGTGCAACGCTCCCTGGCACCCGTGCAGCGCTCCCTGGCACCCGTGCAACGTTCCCTGGCGGAAGTCGCGCGCGTAGTGATGGCCGCGAGAACGCGTACCGGTGACGGGGAGCCCGCCGAGGCTTGGCTGATCACCGGCCGGCGCGGTCCGTTGGCCGGCGCAACCTACGCCGGTTGGCAGATCGGCAGCCTCGCCAGCGCCGTTGATGTTGAGGCCTGTGGCGGCCAGGGTACGATCTACCGTTGTTGCAACCTTGAGAGCGATCAGCCCGGTTTGCTGGAGGTCTTGACCGGTCGCGATGCCGCCGATCCGGAGGCGGTGCGCGGGCTGCTGGACCAGGCGCGGCAGGCCTTGCCGCTGGTGTCGAAGTCGGTGCTGCGCGTGCTGTATGCCGGTACCTGGGCGGGCGTGCCGTTCACGCTGCGGGAATACGATCACGGTACGGATCTCGGCGTGATCCTGCGGCGACTGCAGACGGCGGGCGAAGGTCTGCAGTTGGCGCAGGTCCTCGATCTCATCGCGCAGATCGCGCATGCGCTCGCCGACGCCGAGGCCGTCGGTCTGGCGCACGGCGACCTGCAGCCACGGTGGGTACGCGTGAGTTCGCATGGGGTCGTGCGCATCGCCGGATTCGGTCGCGTCATGCAGCTCGACGCCGATGGCACGTACCGCGCGCCGGAAGTCACCACTGCTCCCGGCGACCAGCGCAGCGATCAATATGCGCTGGGCTGCATGCTCTATGAGCTGTGCTGTGGGAAGCAGCCCTTCACCGCCAAGACCAGCGTGGTTCTGCGCCGTCGTCACCGCTTCCGCGAGCCGACCAGGGCGACGCGGATGAATCCGCAACTCGGCCCCGAACACCTGGCGGTGATCTTCGCCTGTCTGCAGAAACGCCCTCAGGATCGCTATGCCAAGATGGCCGACCTCGCGCGTGATCTTGATGCGCTGCAGGTCGGCATGCTTACCGATGCGGTGTCGCGCGGCCTGACCTCCACCGGAGGCTGGGCGGCGTACCGTGCGTATGTCAGCGCACAGTCGGCGCGGTTGGTGACTTTAGCGGCGATCGCAATGGTCTTGATCGGTGCCGTCATGGCCGGCGTGCAGTGGCTGAAGGGTGATGAGAAGCCTGCTCCGGCGGCGGTGACAGCTCCGGCCGCGGTCACAGCCCCGCCTTCGGCAGCGGTGCCAGAGAAGGCGACAGCGGACACGGTGAAGGCGAAAGCTCCGCCCGCGGAGGTCTCTCCGGCGGCGTTGGCGCAAGCGCAACAAGAACTCGCCACGCTCGCCACCCAGGTGGTGGTTAGACCGGCGATGCTCGCTCAGGGCTTGGCTAACCTCAAGCTGCTGCACCAGCACGAGCCCACCGCCGCGTCGCTGCCATTGGCAGCCGAGCGCCTGGCGGTGCTCGCTGGTCCGGACAAGCCGGCCTGGGCGACTACGGTCGGACGCGATGATTTCGGGGCCTTTGCCGTGGTCGAGGTGTCCGGTGCGCCGGCATTGCGGCTGCGCTGGGTGCCTCCGGGTGGCGTAGAACTTGGCAGCCCACCCGAAGAGCCCGGCCGGCGCGCCGATGAGCGGCAGACCACCGCCCTGGTGGTGCAGGGCTTCTGGTGTGCCGAGACCGAATGCACGCAGGCGCTCTGGCACGCCATCACCGGCGCCGATCCGTCGCATGTGCGCGCCGATGACTTGCCAGTGGACGGCGTCTCGTGGAGCGACTGCCAGACCTTCCTCGGCCGGCTTGCCACCACCGTGGGCAAGGGTTTCGCGCCCCGTCTGCCGAGCGAAGTGGAGTGGGAATACGCCTGTCGCGCTGGCATCAGTGGACCATACAGCGCGACCACGCCGAGCGATCGCGCCACCGCACGGGTGGCCTGGTTCCGCGACAACGCCGGCGGCACCAGTCATGCGGTCGGCACACTGGTCGCCAATCCACTCGGGCTGTTCAACCTGCATGGCAACGTCGCGGAGTGGTGCCAAGACGTCTACGTGCCTACTGGCGCCGGAGAGACTGGCGCCGGAGAGACTGGCGCGGCCGAAACTGGTGCGGGCGACGAACGCGTGGCGCGCGGCGGCTCGTGGGTGGAACCCGCAGCCGGTGTGCGCGCCGCCACCCGCATCCACGTCAAACCCGGAACACGCACGCGTTACATCGGCTTGCGCATCGTCGCCAAGCCCGGCTGGCCGGGCGGCGGGCCACCGGACCTCTTGTCGCCGCCTCAGGAAAAATCGCCATGAAATGGTTATATGCGCTGGCGTGGCTGGCGGGATCGTTGCCGCTGACGGCGGCAGAATTGGTGTAGCGTGATCTACAGATTTCGCTGGCGGTGTCGCCGTCGTCGTATGCCGCCCTCACCCGGGATGATGGGGTCGCGACCTGTCCGGCGACGCTGCTGGCGGGCGAGATCGGTGGGCGCTATTCCTTCGCTGGCCCTGGACAGGCGCTTGGTCTCATCGGCGGATTGGATCTGGTCGGTGATAGCGATGCGGAGTTGGACCGACGTTCGCTCGCGTTACGCGGCTCAGTAGGCGGGGGCTGGGCCTTCGCACAGGAATAGACCGTCACCGGCGAGCTCGGCTGCGTTATGGCTATACGCGTTTCACCGGCCTTCTGACCGATGGCGAGGAGGGAACC
This sequence comes from Planctomycetota bacterium, assembly GCA_044338255.1. Taxonomy (GTDB): domain Bacteria; phylum Planctomycetota; class UBA11346; order UBA11346; family UBA11346; genus CAIUVD01. The sequence continues at coordinate 15,026 of JBIILZ010000095.1, forward strand.
ATGGCCGGCGATCTGTGGGGCTGGGATGCGCGCGTGACCCTGCGCCGGCAGCTCGATCAGCGTTTCGGCGTGCTGCTGTGGACCGGCTGGGCGGACATCAGCGAAAACCTGACCTGTGGCTGCGGCTCGACGGTGGCGATGGAACGGCGCGGATTCGAGGTCGGAGTCGGGGTCAGCTACATGACGGGATGGTTTTTGAATGGGGTGTGGTGATCAGGTATTGGACATAGCCGGCCGCCCCGGCCATACGGGCGCCCTGTACGCTCCACGTCTCTCGTACTGCCGACGCTGTCGAACAGCCAATGCTGCCGTGGCCCCGCACGTGAATACCCACGGGCCGGGCCA
>JBIILZ010000096.1:0-15337 GCA_044338255.1 Planctomycetota bacterium
GGGCGCACGAGCGCCGGGCACCAGCCCGGCTCTACATGCCTGAACTGCGGTTTGTACCGTAATTTTCAAGCCGCATGAGAATCTGACCAGACTAGTCACTGGTCACTGGTCCCTGGCCCCTGGTCCCTGGTCGCTGGTCCCTGGTCGCTGGTCCCTGGTCGTTCGCCCCCCGCTCACCCAATGGCGTTTTGTTAATCTCATTGGGGGCAAGAAAGCTTCATCGGGTTCCTAAGGAATGCGATGAATCCATCTGCGCCTGCGATGATTTCACCTGAAAAGTTCCGCTTTATTCACGGGAAAACCCGCAAGGACCAGGCTGGTGCCTGGCGCTCCCAGGGGATGCCATCACCAGCAGCCTTAACTAAATGCCATTGCCCGCTCACCCGCAGTGCCGCAGGGCCGTGATCAGCGCCGAGATCTTGCGACCCAGGATGTGATTGCGGGTGAGCAGATGCGTCTGGTCGCAATCGATGATGGCCGAAAGCATTTCAATCTGTGCCGACAGCTCGTCGTTGGATGCGCGAGCGATACGCAGGAAGCAGATGAATTCGGCATCGCTGCCGCGACCAGCACCTTCGACGAGGTTGCTGACGACGGATATGGCTGACCGACGGAGTTGATTGGCGAGATCGCCAAACCGTACTCCATCGCTGACCACCGCGATGTCGCGCAGTTGCTGTTGGCCGAGATGATAAATCTGAAGTCCGTGAAAATTCGCCATGGGAGGCTCCTTGTGCAACCTGCCAGATCGAACGCGCGCAGGGGTCAAGGCCGCACAGCGCCGTGCCAAAGGCACGGGCAGCCTTGACGCCGAGCACGATCGATATGGTAGGTGGAACAAGGAGCCGCACCAAGTCACCCCACTAACCCGCCCGCGAAATTCCCCGTCCTACCAAAATCGTCCAGCGACCAGCGACCAGCGACCAGCGACCAGCGACCAGAGACCAGCGACCAGCGACCAGCGACCAGCGACCAGAGACCAGCGACCAGCGACCAGCGACCAGCGACCAGCGACCAGCGACCAGCGACCAGTTTTCGAAGCACCAAAGCTCGACTCCGGTGTACATGGTTGCTGGTCGTCACGGGAATCATCGGCGCGAGGTCATCCACTACACCGGTGCATCAGGCTGTTCAGCATGCGTCCTATTTGATAGGTGTGGTTGACGATCTCAGTGACTTGTTGAGCAGTAAAGAGGCCGGCATCGCCGGAGACGAGGGTGAGGGCCTGGGTCTCGGCATTGGAGCCGTCGGCGATTTTCAGAAACCGTACGCAGTCACAATCGCTGCCTCGTTCCGCACCTTCGGCGATGGCGATCCGAAAACGTTCTCGGCCCAGGTGGTAAAAGTGCGTGAGCGCTTTGGTCTGAAGCGAGTCGTCTACGTTGGCGATCGTGGCATGATCACCAATGTGCGGATTCGTGAGGATCTCGCGGTTGATGCGGGACTGGACACCAGCGACGAATATCCTGGCGAGCGTCTGGTCGTCTGCCGCTATCCGCTGCGAGCGGTCGAACGCCACCGCACACGTCAGGAATTGCTGGCAGCCACCGAGGCTGACTTGCAGGAGATCGCCGCCCGCATCACTCGCTCGCCCGGCACAAGGTCGGCAAGCATTTCGATGTCACCATCGCCGATGATGCCGGTACGTGGACGCGCAACGAAGCGCGTATCCAGCACGAAGCCGAGCTGGATGGTTTCTACGTCATCCGGGCGAAGGTGCCTGATCCGCAACCCACGGCCTCTGATCTGGTCGCCACCTACAAAGGACTCTCAGCCGTCGAACGGGCCTTTCGCACGCGCACGGGTGTCGACCTCATCGAGCAAAAAATTGCCGCTGCAATTCATAGCGAAAAAAGCAATCTACTATGTAAGTGCGATGAATACAACTTGTTATGACAATGCATCTATGCTATGGACAATGGTCAATGTCGTGTCGCACCAACGAATCTCATGTACCTCTCGTGGTCACCTCCATTGATTGGTGTCTCCGCGCAACCAAGCACGGCACGATGCCACCCTGGAAAGGCAGCACCCTGCGTGGGGCAATCGGCTGGGCCTTGGCCCGCGTCGCGGCTGGCGCACCGGCACCACTTTGGCCTGGACTCGCGTCGCACACCACCTTCTGCGATGCACTCTTCGCGCCACAGACAGCCTGGGCGGATCAGCAGGCCGGCACCGCTTGGCATCTGCAGTGCGCAGATACCCAAACCACCATGGTTGTTGGGTCCACCCTCAGCGGTCGATTCCTCTGTTTTGGTGAATGGCCGGCCTGGCTGATGGGCATTTGGATGGAGGTATTTTATGATGCCGTCGCCCACGGCTTCGGCGTGCATGCACCATCATTCGAGGTGGCCCATTGTGCCGTCCGCCCTGAGTCGTGGCTACCTATCCCAACGAACCCCACGAGTTGCACCATCACCACCTTGACCTCGTGCCGACTCCAGGATCGGGGCCAGGAATGCACTCAACTTTCAGCACCTGCCATTGCCCGCAGTGTTCTACGCCGCTGGCGGCAGACACATCGCCAGCTCCTTGGCTGCGAACCATTACTGTCCTCCAGCTACCCGGAACTCAGTGCTGCCTGTGACGCCTTGACCAGCAACGACGCCGCAACCCCGACCACCATCGCCCGCTGGTCGAATCGCCAACACCGCGCTATCGATATGCCTGGCCTCACCGGCACCATCACCATCACCGGCCCAATCCTGCCTATCCTCGCCCCCATCCTCGCCCAAGCCCCCTTGCTGCACATCGGCAAACAGCCGAATTTTGGATTGGGGCAGGTTGACGTGGCGTGGACTAATGAACTGAAATCTGTGGAGATACTATGAGCACGATCCTTGATCTCGTTGCCCGCACCGGCACCCCGTTGCAACCAAGTACGGTGAAGCCCATCACCTGCACGGTTGAGGTGGTGACGCCGATGTTTTTGGCGGGGGCGGATAATCGTGCCCAAAGGGAGGAGCGAAGGGAGATTGTTCAAGAAATGGTGCCCAGCAAAGACATTGCCCATGAGGGACTGCGTGCGACCTCAGTAAAAGCGGCATTACGATTTTGGTGGCGCGCCGGAGTGGATCCCACTGTTGGCGTCACAGAACTAGCTCGTCGCGAAGCTGCATTATTTGGTAGCATCGCAGGCAGTGACAACGACATCGATGGGCAGGGGTTGACTGTGCGAACCCAAACGCTTCCGGGATGGGACGCCGAGCCACCGGGTGATATTGGCTCGCAAAATTTCAGGGAACTTAGCTACCTCGCGTACGGATGTGCTGATCTCAATAAGGCACTTCGTCCTGCCATTAAATCTGGGTCCAAGGCGATTATTGATCTATTGCCTCGGCAGGCTGTGCACCAAACCGATATTCAGTCAGCATTGGAACGCTGGCTGCTATTTGGCAACATGGGTGCCAAATCACGGCGTGGATGGGGTGCCCTGAGCGACGGCCGCTGGAATACCTATAGTGCACTTGAGTCAGCCATAAAAAAATACCTTCTGCCTGCGACATCCATCCTCCCTGATTGGTCTTCAATGCACGGGGCCTCGGTGATGATCAAGGATATTGGTCCAGGTTCATGGGCGTTCGCGCTAAATGAATTAGGTCGGACATTTCACCAATTTCGAAAGGACCTGGGATCGGACATCATTGGCTTTAGCCCAAAGAAATTGGCCCAGGACCCGGGCAAGGATCACGACCGAATTTACAACTGGCTCAACGACAATGGTATGAAGGACCCGCGTGTTGGGGACAAGACAGACACCTTGCCTGATCGCGCTGGTTTTGGGCTGCCCTATCCGCTTCAATTCAGCAGCATGGGCAATGCCAAGGTTTCGCTTGAGCCAGCCTTTGAAAAGAAAGGCGGACGTCGCGCCTCGCCCGTGATCTTCCGTGTGCACCGCTGCAATGATCGCTGGTATGGCCTCGTGACGATTCTTGCAGGGCGCTTTTTACCAGAAAACACGAAAGTACGAGTCACGACCAGAGCCCGTCCAGATGCAATCCTGACCATACCTGCCAAGCCGCAGGTCCTCGCCGATTTTGCAGCCTATTTGACCGCCCACGAATTTGCCCGGATCACCCCATGACCACTCCCAATGACCACTGGATCGACTGCATCCGCGCCTTTTTGCATGATCCGCCGGACAAGGCCCTGGACATAAAGGGGCATGAACTGCGCGCGGCTCGCTACCAAAATGCCGCGTTCGATGTGCCGGGCGAACCGGTGCGCGCTGGGGCGGTTAAGCCCGCGGATTGGCTAGCTTCGGCCATTGAACGCTTGCCGCTGCCCAAGGGCACGCTGCGCGACTGCGATGGCAACCCACTGGATCCGATCCTAGAACAGCCGTTCAACCGCATTCCCCGTGATCAGTTATGCCGCACCAGTCCGATCGACGGCAGCGATCTGACCAATGACACCATGAGTCTGCGTCAGGCCCAGAATCTAACGGCCTCTGCTGTCGATCAGCGCGAGGCTATTATCCGCGCTGTGGCTCAGGCGAACCCGGACCATCGGCTGCGCGCTCTGGCGCTGTGGCGTTTAATACCTGAACGGCTCCCGCATGTGTGCGCGTTGCCCGGTGATACGCGGCTGACTGATCACAGCATCATCGACCACGCCGACGCGGCGATGGCTGCCTGTGCCGCGCTGCGTTTGGCTCGCGACGAGCGGACTGAAGTCCGCGCTCCATCCGAGGACGCCCATGCAGTGGAGCGCGCTCTATCGAAGGAGGATACCCAAGATTCCTTGGAGCGCGGACTTCAGTCCGCCTCGCACGTACCAACCCAATCAGCCAGCTTGTTAACGTTCTCGCTGGGCCCAGTGCAGTCATTCATCGTCCAGGGGCGCAGTCTACGCGACCTGTGGACCGGCAGTTACCTGCTGAGTTGGTTGACCTTTCACGCGATGACCCCGATCCTGGCCGAGCTGGGGCCATGGTGCATCACCAGCCCAGGCTTGCGCGGCAATCCATTGTGTGATTGGTGGCTGAGCCAACAGCAGGTACGTGATGAACACGGAACCATGATCGAAGCTGGACAGGGCCTCACATGCGCGGGCATTCCCAACACTTTCACCGCGTTGGTGCCTACGGCGATGGCAACGGCATTGCAACAGCGCGTCAAAGACGCCTGTGCCGCCGCTTGGCAGCAGATTTGCCATGCTGCTCACACCCAGCTACAGGACTGCTGGGGCACCGACTGGGATGAGGGCTGGCAAGCACAATGCGACGACGTCTGGGACATGCGCTGCGTTACCCAGTCCGTGCTCACCGTGACTAACAGCGGCAACGTGAGTGAGGCGACTGCCGAGTTGCGTACCTTGTACCAGCGCCTCATCGGGGAACTGCCACAATCCGTAACGGATGCCTCGACCATCGCGGCGGCTTTGGCCAAGGCCAAGTTATCACCTGGCTATGTCAGTGAATCAGGTCAGGGCCTGTGGCCGCTGGCCAATGACCTGACCCAACGCCTACTGGCAGCCGACAAGCGCGCGCGGCAGGTCCCGGCCCATGCACCGAGCAGCGACACGCGCGAGAAATGTGCTTTGTTCGCTGGCTATGCCGTAATGGGGCCACTGGGCGATACCCGCGCCAACAAAACGTGGTGGGCAGACCATGTGAATCTGGTGCCTGGGCGGCTCGCTGGGCGATTGCGCAGTAGCGAACGACTGTCAGCCCCCGGCTTGGTGAAGCGTTTTGCGTACGGCGCGTTTTTTCGCAACCTTGTACGCGTTGATTTTCAAGACACCCGTGAAGTTGCATTTGGCGATTGGGTGGCGCGTCTACGCGCCACCCCGCATGGGGTACTGCATTGGAACAACTGGCACCAAACGGTAGCAGGCATTAATCGGCGGTCCGCAGACGAAACTGATCAACGCTGGGCCGACCACGATCTGCTTGATGAAGGCAGCATGGTGGCTGCACATTGGGTGCATGCTGACGCCGATGAGAAGTCTCAAGGCACTGAACTGAAAAAAGCCCGTAGCGAACGCGCCAAGCTTGTCGCCCGAGGCACCAGTGCCGGGCTGCCCGATCCACGTCCCTATTACGCCGTGCTGGTGGCTGATGGTGACAATATGGGTGCGATCTTGCGCGGCGAAAAAGGCCCCCGTTTCGATCAAGCCTATCACCCGCTGATGTTGGCGAAGCTGCGCGAAATCGGACTGTCGTCACAGGTTTTGAGCGGTGTCCGGCCGCAAGGCATGGCCGCGCAACTGGCCTTCAGTCGGCATCTGGGCGAATTCACCCGCCAGGCGAGTGACACCATTACCAAGCATCGGGGCACCTGCGTCTATGCGGGCGGCGACGATGTATTGGCGGTGCTGCCCGTGGCCAACGCGCTCACCGCTGCGGCCGATCTGGCGCAGGATTTTGCCACCTATGTCCCAGGGGCAACCCTGTCGGCAGGACTGGCCATCGTCCATTGTCAGGAGGATTTGCGCGTGGCGATTGAGGCCGCTCGTGGAGCTGAACAACTCGCCAAGCAGTCTGGAAAAAATTGTCTGGGTTGCGCCATCGTGCGGCGTAGCGGCGACACCAATCAGGCAGTGACGGCCTGGCCGCTGGTGCGTGATTGGCAACGCGCCTCGGGACTGCTGGCAGATCGTTCTGACCGCTGGGTACACCACCTGTTGTCTGAACGCGACACCCTGCGCCATCTGCCCGCTGAGGCAGTGTGGGCGCGTATCCGCCATCTGTTGCTGCACGGCGAAGAAGGCGGCCGCGTGGGAAAAGACCTGGGTGGCTTGTTCGACCGCATCCGCGCCGCCTGGGGCGATTTTGCAGCCGACCGCGAACGCGGATTTGATGACGCCACGCGCATCGACCAATTCCTTACTTGGTGCCAGCACGCTGCGTGGCTGGCCCGCTTCCAGATGACCGACAAGGCCCAGCCATGACCCTCGCCCTGCTCATCGAACCACTGGACCTGCTCTTTTGCCGCGATGGTCGGCCGATCGTCGCTGGCGAAGGGGCCGCAGCGGGCAGCGCATTGCCCAGTCCGCAAGTGATGGCAGGCGCCATCCGCAGCGCGTTGCTGCGGCAACGGGGCCACCTGCCTGGTGATGGCACCCGACCACAGCAAGCGCATCTCGATGCCGTGATCCAGGTCCGGATACGCGGGCCGTTACTGGCGGACATGGACAGCAAAACGCCTTACATCCCCATGCCCGCTGATGTGGTCGGTGAGAAGCCGAAGCACGGACACGTGGGTGGCCCGCGTGATCGCTTGCGCCCAACTTCGGGCATCCCCGGCTGGCAGGCACCCGGCGACGCGCCGCACGCGCTCGCCATGTGGCCCACGCCCGAACGTAGCGTGACCACCCAACCGCAACCAGAACGCCACCGCGCAGGTGAAAAAGCTGCCCAAAGTGGCTACCTGACCTGGGCCGGTTTTTCAGCGTGGGCGGCGGGCCAGATCCCCTCGCAAGCGCAGACCGTGACGAGTTCCCACCTATGGACCACCGAGACCAGGACCCAAGTCGGCCTGAAACCGGATCAGGCCACTGCCGAAGACGGCGTGCTGTTCACCACGCGCTACTTGCGCCTGTGCCAGGGCATCGGTTTCTATGTCGAGGTCGAGGGTGCTGACGATCTGCCCGCCGTACCATTCAGTCTATTGCTGGGAGGTGATCGCCGACAGGTGCGGGCCACCCGTATCGCACCGGTGACGTGGCCCTCCGGCGGCACCGTGGCGATGGCCCTGACCCCGACACTGTTGCCCAAAGACCGCTGCCCAGAGTCGTGGCAGCCACATTGCCGCGGTCTGCTCATCCCTGGAGCGGATCCCATATCCGGCTGGGACATGGCAGCCAATCACGGGCAGGGCGCACCACGCCCGACACGCTGGGCGATCCGGGCCGGGGCCGTGTGGTGCCTGGATGATCAGTCACCTGTATCAAGCGCCATCGGCGACGAAACCGCCAGCGGATTCGGCTGGATCGCCACCGGTCGCGCGCCGCGCTGACCCTCATCAAATTTACTCAATCTCGCCAGGACTATACCATGATGCATCGACTCCTCACCCTCCACTGCCTGTCCCCGTTGCACTGCGGCACCGGCCAAGGCATCGCTGGCATTGATCTGCCGGTGCAACGCGAACGCCACACCGGCTGGCCGGTGATCCCCGGATCGTCGATCAAGGGTGTGCTGCGCGATGCCGCCCGACAGGAGGTCGGCGGTGATGCGAACGCCGCCAACTGCGCGAAAGAAGTGATCGCCCTGTTTGGTCCGAAAGCCGAACAGACTGGAGAGCTTGGCCTGGGTGCCCTGTCCTTTGGCGATGGCGTGCTGGTGGCCTTTCCGGTGCGCTCACTATGCGGTGTGTTCGCTTGGCTGACCTGCCCGATGGCGTTGCAGCGCCTGGCCCGTGTGGCGGAGATGGCGGGATATGACACCAAGGGATTCGCCTGCGAAAAGCCTGGCGATGCAGGCATCCGCTGCGCGGTTGGCCTGGGTGTCGATGATGCTAAAACACAGGTAGTGATCGAAGACCAAGCGTTGAATCGCATGGATCTGCCGAATGGGCTACTTGCCGCATTGAAGCCCTTGCTGCCTGTATCAGCCCACGACCTGCTCGACCATCATCTTGCCGTAGTTAGCGATGATGTCTTCGCTTGGTTCGCCCGCCATGGCACCCAGGTCGAGGCCCGCATCGCCTTGGACGCAGCAACCAAGACCGTGGCCAAGGGCGCTCTTTTTTATCAAGAAACCGTCCCGCCCGAGAGTATCTTCATTAGTCTCATCAGCGCCGAGAATGCCCGGCATCCCTTGGTGAAAGATGCGCCCTTGGCCAAGGCCGGTGCGGCCCTCGACCACCTGAAGAACACCCTGTGCAAGAACCCTCGTCAGTTCGGCGGCGATGCCACCATTGGCAAGGGCCTGTGCGCCCTGGCCTTGAACGGGAAGTGAACCATGGCTATTCAGACACTTGACCAGCAGGTTGCTGCCTTGGCCCATGGCTCGTTTGACCGACTCAAAACTACCGTGAAAAAAACTGAGTTACCCGGCTACATAAAAAAAACCGCCACCCGACTACGCGTCAGCGGCTTGGGTGTCACCGTGGCGTTCTGTCTGAAGGACAAAGAAGACCTGGCACCTATCGCCAAGGAACTCGCCACCATACTCGCCGCACTAAAGCTGCCCAAGATCAAAACTGGCGACGCGGAAAGCCTGCTCGTGGCCTACACCAGTTCCTCTGCCGCTGAAATCCGCCGCCTGCAAACCTATGCCGAACACGCTCTAGAATGGCTGGCCAAGTGGGCTGACACCTACAAGGCTTAAGCCCACGCGGGCTGCTGACTGAACGAATTGAGCTTTTCTTTAACGCTCCCTGCAAGGATGTGCTGACATGACCTTTGATCGCTCTTCAAATCGAATCCCTGATCGTGGCTTTGGGACAAAAACACCGAGCCAGGATGTGCACCCCGCCAGCGTGGTTGGCCGCTCTGCATTGCTGGTGCCCAAAGAAACGGCTGCCGTGGCTGGCGCCGCTTTAAAAAATCCTGATTTACTGCATCCGGGCGTCATCCTTGATCGCCTTCCGGAGCGACAGCACCTGGTTGATCAGAAGAATCAAAAAATTCACCTCGATCGTGTCACCAAGGCCCGCCCCTGGACGACTGAGGAGTACGCGAAAATCCTCACTCACGTGGTCGGCGACAACTATGTCACGGTCACCGCACGCAGTCGCATCGCCTTGCATCTGTCACGGGCGGGTGGGTTGGAAAATGCCAATTGCTGTCTGCACCCGGTGTATGGCTTTGCGTATCTGCCGGGGTCCGGGCTGAAGGGTCTAGCCCACGCGTATGCTGCTCACCTATGGGGCAGTGGACTGGTGCCCATTGAGCAACGCGAGGCGTTCGCCAGTGAAGTCGAGGATCTATTCGGCTGGGCCCCCAACCGTGAACGTAATGGGGAGCCGACAGCCTACGATCCTCGTTCAGGTCGAGCCGAGGATCGCCGCGATGCCGATGGTGCTGTTATCGCCGCCCAGCGCGGCGGGGTGATTTTCCACGACGCGTTGGGAACCAATGCTGCGGGCCAACCACCAAACCTAGAGGTGGATGTTTGCACTCCGCATTATGGGCCATATTATCGAGGTGAAACTCCTCATTATCGAGGTGAAACTCCTCCTGGCGACTGGCTTGATCCGGTGCCCGTGACATTCCTCACCATTGCTGCCGGAACCAAGTTTCGCATTCGGGTAACCAAGGCGCACAGCGGTGTTCCGGATGACTTGGTCGACGCCGCCAAGCGTCTATTGCTGGGCGGGCTGTATTGGCTGGGGGCCGGGGCCAAGACGGCGGCAGGGTATGGCGCGTTTGAAAGCGAGATGACTGAGCCAGACAGCGTCATAGCAAAACGAAAGCTAGATGACCAGGAACGCAAAGCCAAAGCGGCCGGCCAAGCGCTCGACAGCCTTTGGCCGACCGCAGCAAATCAGGCTTTGTGGGTGCCCAAAAACGCGGGCTCAGGTAAGGGCTATCGGCTATCTCGCAATACAGACGGCTCGTGGGTCTACGAAGACGGCTGGGAATTCGGCAAGAACCCAGTGCCTGCCAGCAAAGACTGCATCTACCTTGCTGATCTGAATCCTACCATGCCCAAACGCGTCGGTAATCCACGCCTGCAAGGCGACATACGACCGCCCCCAGGGCGCCCAGGATGACGCAGAAGGAGGGCCGGTGCGAGTCCTACGTCTGGGTGACAACGACCCTCGATGCCGGCTTGCGCCAGCGCTCCGTGTACGGTCACCTCATGCAGACCAGGGGTCCACAATGTGTACGCCGCATCCTTTGAAATCGGAGCTGTTGCGCGTGACGATGGTCAGGCCACGGACGAGGGCGGTGGCGGCGATTAAGCCATCGGCCAGGGGTAGAGGTTTGCCAACGTGTTGGCGGGGCGCATGTAATTCACCCCAGGCGCGGGCGATGGATTCGTCGATGCCTAAGCAACGGTCGCCAAAGGTGGCACGTTGGCGCCCGAGCCAGGCAACCAGTGAGCGCCTTCGTGCGCCTTCTTCCAGTAAGCTGATGCCCATCTGCAGTTCGCCCAAAACAATGACACTGGTCCATATGCGATCTGCTGGAGTTGCCTTGGCCCAGCGTTCGACGGAAATGGCCGGCCGTGGCTTGGCTGTTTCTGAAACCACACAGCTATCAACAAGAAAGCCCGTCACCATGGCAATGATACCGGCAATTTCGCATCAGCCCGACGTGGCGGCACAGCAGGTGGGCCACCCATGCCAGCCACCAAATCATCGCGTAGCACATCCCAGGCAGACAACGTGGTGGTTAACATCCCATGCGTAATCGGCACGACCAACGCCACGGTTGGCCATGGCGCGTAATGGTTTGGGGGCCTTGCTGTTCAGCGGCATGGATCACCTCGCTCAACCGATTTTTGGCTTCTTGCAACTGCCAGATGGGGGCGTGCGTTGGCATGGAATCTCCGCTCTCAATCTAGTTGAAATAGCCAGAATATAATAGGATCTCTCATGATACTTACCTTTCCGCGCTCGGCCTGCGCCGGGTTGCTGACTGCCAACATCGTTCCTTGGTCGGGTGAGCCGGCGATTACTCCGCACTGGCTCGATCGCTCCCACGCTGAAACGGATCCGTCCTGGCTGCAAGTTATTCCGTATGCCGTGCTGATCGACCTCAACGATCGGCCGTGGGCGTATCGACGCACCGGCGGCGATACGCGCCTGCGAGAACGACGCTCAATTGGGGTTGGTGGACACATCGAGGAATGCGACCGGCGCAAGGGACTGCTGGCCACGATGCGGGAGGCACTGCTGCGCGAACTAGCAGAAGAACTGGCGTGGTTTCCGCCGCTGATGTCCGCGACAGCGCCGCCGATAGCCTGGATCAATGAACAAGATTCGACGGTGGGTCGGGTGCATCTTGGCCTGGTGATCGCCATCCCCTGGGGACGGCCCGAGTTGCCAGAGGCCCGACCCGGTGAAGGCTTGGAAGGACTCGACTTTGTGCCTGCGTCAGCCGTCACCGAGGCCCTCGGTTATGAACGTTGGAGCGTGCTCGCGGCCCAATCCCTAGCCATAGGAACTCCATGAGCGTTCTGCTGTGCACCCTGGGGACTTCGTGGGCCGTGATCCCCGAAGTCTATGCCCTGCTGATGCCCGAGGTCTGCCCATTGTACGCTGCACATCCAGGCCCAGCACAAGCTCTGCGTGAAAATTTGCAGCATCCACACATCGACGAAGTGTGGGTAGTCACCACGGTGGGGCGGCAGGATATCGGCACCTTAACCGCTTGGTGGGCGAAGATGGGTTCCCCGGGCCGTTTGCGCATCTGGGAAAGCAGCGCCGGAGATGCCGGAGCACAATCTGAAGTCGAATTAATCCGCGAACTGATTCTGCGTGCCAGCCTGCGGGCCGGGCCATCAGCGGTGCTGTCGTTGACGGGTGGGCGAAAAACCATGTCGGCAGATCTGCAGCGCGCAGGGATGGCATTTGGCTGCGCGGCGATGCTGCATGTGCTGCCGCCTGAGCTGGCTCGTCCCGATCTCGATCGGTTGAATAAGGCAGATTTTGTCAGCCCTCTACCGCTGGATTTAGCTGCCGGAATCCAGCCTGTGCTGGTGGGGATTGGACACGCCAATGATCTGCTAGGCATTGATCTAGCCATCACCACCGAGCGTTTCCCATTGCCAGAGGAAGGCATCTGGACGGGTCCGGGAGATAAGATCTGGCTGTGGAAAACTCTTGATGAACGCGAACGCGACGGCAGCCGTCTGCTGGCCAACTATCATAAGGACGTGGCCAAGGCTGAGGCTCACGAAAACTGGCGCAGCCTCTACCGACTGCCGCCGGCCACCATCGCGCGATTACGCTCGACCAGGCTCACCGAGGCGCATCGCTTGTGGCTGGCGCGACTCCCCAAAGCCGAACTGCATTGTCACCTGGGCGGAATCCTTGATCTAGATGAGCAGATCGCAGTCGGCAAAGCCGTGTGGGCCGAGGTGCCTGATCACCAGCGCGATCAGGCCCGTCAGCATGCACGTGCATGGATGGCCATGACCAACACGTCAGGGGGCGACCGCTGGACGTGCTCTGGCACCCAGCGTGCCCAGGTTGCCGCCGCTATCTTGGCCGAAACCGATCGCGCCGTTCTTGAGGAGGCGCTGTGGCCCGTCGCCACCGAACGCTTCGCCTTGAAGTCGACACACCCCTGGGGATTCAAGGCCTACGAACATCCCGGCTCTTTAGTCGGATCAGCCATCCTGCAAACGCCCGTCGCAACCTGGGCCACGGCGCGGGCGGTGCGCGCACGCTGTCGCCTAGATGGATTGACGTATCTTGAATTACGCTGCAGTCCGAAGAATTACCACGATGGATTTCTAGCCGAGTTGCATCAGGCGTTAGCCCACGAACACCGCACGGGTGATGCACTGATCCGAATCATTGTGATCGCTGACCGGCGCAAAGGAAAGTTGATCACGGAGGTGGTGTCTCTGGCTCTTAATGCCCGCCAACAACTTGGCGATTTCGTGGTCGGCATTGATCTCGCAGGCGATGAAAAAGAGGGTGATCCGCAAGTGCTTGCGCCACTCTTTCACCAAGCTTTCGAAGCTTGCCTACGTGTGACTATTCACGCCGGCGAAGGCGAAGCGGCTGCGAACATCTGGAAATCCGCATATCATCTCCACGCTGATCGCATTGGTCATGGCCTGACTCTGGCTGATGCACCGGATCTCGCCGCCCGTTTCCGCGACCGCCGCATCTGCCTGGAATTGTGTCCCACCAGCAATCACGAGGTTGTTGGCTATGGCCAGCCTGGGTACGCCAACTATCCACTGCGGCAACTCATGAATCTGGGCGTGCCGCTGACCCTGTGCACCGACAATCCCGGCATCTCGCGCACGACTCTAACGGACGAATATGTGCGTGCTGGATTAACGCAGTGGGAAGCGCTGGCCATAATGAAACAGGGTTTCCTGCATTCCTTTTTGCCCGCGTCGGAACGCGAACGTCTCATTAAAGACTGCGACCAACTCATCTTTAATCACATTTCGGAGAAATCGTAATGTCCACCCTCATCACGTTCATTGGTAAGGGTGAAGCTGCGGCGCAACCTGGTGCCGATCCCTATCAGAGAACTCGTTACCTTTTCACCGAGGGGAATGCTGAAATTTCTACTTTTTTTGGCGAGGCTTTAGCTAACCACCTCAAGCCGAAACACCTCATTTTTGTTGGCACCGCCACCAGCTCGTGGCGGGCCTTGGCACTTGACCTTGGCGCCGACCTCGACCTTGCCGCCAGCCTGGAGCGCACCGAGAAAGACGGCATTGACACCGCACAATGCACCAGCTTGGAAGTGGTGCTTGGGCGGGCGCTGCAAGCCAGCGCGACGTGCGTCGTCATCGACGAAAAAAACCATCTCACCACGATCGCCCAGCTCTATCGCCTGCTGCCAACCAAGGGCCCGGTGTATCTCGACCTGACCCACGGCTACCGCTTCATGCCGATGCTCGCATTGGCCGCGGTTCAGATGCACGATGGCTTTCATCCCGGCCGATTAGCCCAGACCCAACTCTGGTACGGCCGTCTCGATGAGCAGGCGGCACGTAGTGCACAAAAAGAACGCTCGGGCCCACCGACAAGCGCAGGAGAAGGACAGCGGTTACTCGCACTTGAGCGTGCCCTCGCCCTGGCGAGCGGCGTTGCCGCATTCGTACGCAGTCTCGATCCCGAGCCACTCCTTACGGCCCTAGGCACCGTTCCAGTCCCGTTGCGCGCTGCGCTTGAACACCTTTCAGATGCCCTGCTCACGCACACCTTCACTGATCTCGGAACTGCCCCGCAACAAATCATCTCACACCTGGGCCGATGGGATGGAGATCCTGACGGAATCCTTGCCGATGAAATCCGACTGGTTTTGGAGCCTATGGCGATCGGCTCTTTGGGACAGCGTCTGGTGGCTCTGGCGCGTTGGGCCAGCGAGCGTGGGCACCACGCCTTGGCCGCCATTGCCGCTTATGAAGGGCTTACCCGTCTGGCGACACGCGATGCCGAAGTGGCCAATGACGATGAGGCCAAGCTGGTAATACGGAGTTTTCTTGCCGGGAAATCTTCCGAGGTGGCAACTGTCTGCGATCGCCTACGCCGCGTACGTAACCGCGTCGCACATGGGAGTGAGACCACTAAAAAGGATAGCCTACCCGTGGCCCAGTCGGTGCGCGAAGCTCTCCCTGTGCTCGTGCGTCTCGCGAACGCGTGACCCATGCATGGCCACACGCATCAATAACTTCACCCCAACCCGGAGCGCGGACTTCAGTCCGCATTCCAAACGTGGCCACAGCGGACTGAAGTCCGCGCTC
>JBIILZ010000194.1:0-4368 GCA_044338255.1 Planctomycetota bacterium
GTGCCGCCACCACACCCAGCTGAGCAAGGGGATCAAGACCACCGTGACTCCCACCACCAGCCAGGGATAGGTCGCGAAGAGGCTCCAGGCCACGCCCTGGTTGTAGACCAGGCTGATCCAGGACAGATGTTCGAGTTCCGATGCATAGGCGAAGATCAGCGATTTCGAGAGCAGATCGGCCAGTAGCGTCGTCGTTGCCGCCGGAATGAACCACCGTTGCCAGCGCGAAAATTGCGGGGCCGACGGCGGGGGAACGGGCACTAATGACGGTGACCCTGGAGGGCAGCAATCAGAGACGTCAACCATAGGCAGATGAGATTCCATATCGGCCAGTGAATTCCAGACTAGAGTTACCCTAGTGCCGAACCCGTTAAGTGTAAATGGACGTTTCTTTGCGCGATTGCATCCCGTGTCCCTATGCAAAGCTACGGTCCCGGGCAGCCCGCCCGTCAGGCATCACGGAAACCACATGACCGCACCGTCATCGCAACCCAAATCGTACTTGGTCCACAATTATAATCGGTCAGCGATACGCTTCGTCCGTGGGCAAGGGTGTTATTTGTATGATAGTTCGGGCGCCGCCTACCTCGATGCCTTCGCCGGCGTCGCCGTAAATGCCCTTGGTTATGGCCACCCCGAGCTGGTCGAGGCCATCTGCAGACAGGCGGCGGCGGTCACCCACGTCTCGAACTATTACACGATTGACGAGCAAGAAGAGCTCGCGCGTTTGCTCGTCGAAGGTTCCTTCCCGGGGAAGGTGATGTTCTGCAACACCGGCACCGAGGCCAATGAAGCCGCTATCAAACTGGTGCGGCTGTGGGGCAATCAGGTCCATGGCGGACGCAAGCAGCGGCTGATCGCCTTCACCGGCGGCTTCCACGGGCGGACCCTCGGCGCGCTGGCGCTTACCGCCAATCCCAAGTACCGGGAACCATTCGCCCCCTTGGCAGCGGTCGAGTTCCTGCCCTTTGGCGACCTCGCAGCGCTCGACGCGGCTTTTACCCAGGGTGCCGATGATATCGCCGGGGTCTTCATCGAGCCGATCCAGGGCGAAGGCGGCGTAGTTCCCGCCCCGCCGGGATTTCTCGGTGCCCTGCGTACCCTCTGCGACCGGCATGGAGCCCTGCTGGTGGTCGATGAGGTGCAGACCGGCATGGGCCGTACCGGCAGCAACTTCGCCTATCAGCACGAAAGCATCGTGCCCGACATCATGACCCTGGCCAAGGGCCTGGGCGGCGGCGTGCCCATCGGCGCCATCGTCTGCGGGGCCAAGGCCGACCTCTTCAAACCTGGCCTGCACGGCACGACCTTCGGCGGCAACCCCCTGGCCTGCGCGGCGGGGTTGGTGGTCGCACGGACGGTGCTGACCCCGGCGATGAAGGTCCACGTCAGCGCCATGGGCCAGCGTCTGCAGGCGGGTCTGAGGCAGGTCTTCGGCACCGATGCCCTCGATATCCGCGGACGGGGCCTGCTCTGCGGCGTGCAACTGCCCGAAGATCCGTCGACGCGGCTGATCCCCACCGCCCGTGCGCAAGGCCTGATCGTCGGCCCGAGCGCCAACAACACCCTGCGCTTGGCGCCCCCGTTGATCATCAGCGCCAGCGAGATCGACGAGCTGCTGAGCAAGCTGCAGGTGGCGTGGAAGAGCACATGAGCGACCGGCCAGCGTATCTGATCTTCGACATCGAGACGGTGGTCGATGGCCGTCTGGTGCAGCGCGTGCGCTTCCCCGACGAACCGCACCTGAGCCCGGCGCAGGCGGTGGCCAAGGAGCGCGCGCGCCTGCTCGAGAGTTCGGCCGGTAAATCCGATTTCGTGGCGCATACGTTTCACGTGCCGGTCTCGGTGGCCATCGCCAAGGTCGGCGGTGATTTCGCGCTCCACGAGGTACGCACCCTCGATCGTCCGAAATTCCGCCCGCACATCATCACCCGCCAGTTCTGGAAGGGCTGGCTGGGCTATGACAAGCCGACCCTGGTGACCTTCAACGGCCGCTTCTTCGATCTGCCGGTCTTGGAGCTGGCCGCCTATCGCTACGGCATCGCCGTGCCGGCGTGGTTCAACGCCGTCGGCGGACAGTACCAGCAGCCGCGCAACCGCTTCAACACCCAGGCGCATCTCGACCTCCAGGATTTCCTCGGCAACCAGGGTGCCACCAGCATAAACGGCGGTCTCAACCTGGTCTCGCGCTTGGTCGGTGGTGCCGGAAAAATGGGGACCAAGGGCGACATGGTGCAGGAGCTCTGGGAACGCGGCGAGCGTGAGCGCATCGATGACTACTGCATGTGCGACGCGCTCGACACCTACCTCGTCTTCCTGCGCACGCGGGTGCTCACCGGACAGCTGTCGCTGAGCGATGAGCGACGCCTGGTGAAGGACGCCCGACGCTGGATCAGCGACGCCGCCAACCACAACCTCGCCCTCGCCCAGTACGCCAATCACCTCGCCGAATGGAACGCTCCCGGAGAAGACGAAGACGCCTTCTTTGCCACCGACGATACGGCGGGCTAAGCGCCGGTGATGTCCCCCGCACTGGCTGAGAAACTCGCCAATCTCCCCGACCGACCCGGCTGCTACCTCTACAAGGATGCCGAGGCCCGGGTGATCTACGTGGGCAAGGCCAAGAACCTCCGCAAGCGCGTGGCCTCCTATTTCCAGGACAAGGCCGGCCATCCCTCGCGGACCCTGCGCCTGGTCGCCGAGGTCATCGACCTCGAACTGATCGAGACCGACAGCGAGGTCGAAGCGCTGCTGGTCGAGAACAGCCTGATCAAAGACCTGCAGCCGCGTTTCAACGTGAAACTCAAGGACGATAAGAGCTTTCCCCTGATCGCCATTTCCCGCGAGCAATTCCCCAAGGTCTTCTGCACCCGCGATGCCGCCACCGCCAATGTCGACCTGATCGGGCCGTTCACCTCCGCCACCGAGCTGTACCGCGCCTTCCACTTTCTACAGCGGGTGT
Organism: Planctomycetota bacterium; assembly: GCA_044338255.1. Lineage (GTDB taxonomy): Bacteria > Planctomycetota > UBA11346 > UBA11346 > UBA11346 > CAIUVD01. The sequence goes on from JBIILZ010000194.1 coordinate 2,963, forward strand.
TCCGCTTCCGCGTCTGCGACCTGGATATCCGCGAGGGCGATCCTGTCCGCCGGCACTTCACGCCCTGCCTCAACTGGCATATCAAACGCTGTTCGGCCCCCTGCACCCTGCGCATCGGCAAATCCGACTATCTCGACGATGTCCGCGCCTTGCGGGCCTTCCTCTCCGGACGCGGCAAGGCCGAGGTCGTGGCGGCGCTGACCGCGCGCATGAAAGCCCATGCCGCTACCCTGCACTTCGAAGAGGCCGCCCGCTGCCGTGATCAGCTCACTGCCCTCGAGCGCCTCAAGCAGCGCGGCAACCTCAAGGATTACGATGAACCCGATGCGCCGGTGATTGACCTGCACTCGGGCATGCTCTCCTTACAGCAGCATCTCGGCTTGGCGGCGCCGCCGAAAGTCATCGAAGGCTTCGACATCGCCCACCTCATGGGCACGCATGTGGTCGCCGCCCAGGTGCAGTTCGTCTCCGGAGTGCCCAACAAGGACGGCTATCGGCGCTTCAAGGTCCAGGGCGAGGACGGCAATCCCGGCAATGACGATTTCGCGGCCATGCGCGAGGTCGTCGGCCGCCGTTACCGCCGCTTGCGCGATGAGGGCGCCGCTCTCCCGGATGTGGTGATGATCGATGGCGGCCACGGCCAGGTTAAAATGGCCATGGACGCGTTGCGTGAAGTCGGCGTAGTCCTGCCCTGCGTCGTCGGTCTGGCCAAGGCCGAGGAGACCATCATCCGTCCGAGCGGCGAGGAACTGCGCCTCAGCCGCCGTGATCCGGGCCTCAAACTGCTACAGTACGTCCGTGACGAAGCCCATCGCTTCTGCCGCCGTTATCTGCACCTCCTCAAGGCCAAGGAGATCAAGCCCGCCAGCCCAGCGTCGAAGCGGAAGAAATCCGTTCGCCGCGATACGCCTGCGGCGACACCCCCATCCACTGGCGGAACTGAGCACTGAATTCGTACGGGCTGGCATAGCCCAGTCGGCTGGCGATGGCGGTGATCTGCTCGCGGCCCGATTCCAGGAGCGTGCAGGCGCGCTCGATGCGCCGACGGATGCGATACTGCCCCGGTGACTGCCCCATGCGGCGGGTGAAATCCTTGCGGAAGCGTTCGTAATCGAGACCTTCGCGCCGGCAGAAACCGCGCAGATCGATCCTTCCGTCGACGACCTCGGCCAACACCCGACAAGCGGCATCGATGACATCGACGGCGGTCGAGGTCGCCGGCTCGCGGGCGGCGTGCATGGCCTCGATCACCAGCCCCTGACTACGCACACACAGATCGGGCAGCTCGCGCTCACCGGCGTTGGACATAGCCGGCCGCCCCGGCCATACGGGCGCCCTGTACGCTCCACGTCTCTCGTACTGCCGACGCTGTCGAACAGCCAATGCTGCCGTGGCCCCGCACGTGA
>JBIILZ010000097.1:0-15262 GCA_044338255.1 Planctomycetota bacterium
CTGGTCGCTGGTCGCTGGTCGCTGGTCGCTGGTCGCTGGCCTAGGCCAGCGACCAGTGACTCGACACGGGCAGGATGCCCGTGCTATGCGATGTAGCATGAGCCTCCTGCCCATGTGCGGGTGATGAGCCGCTCGCTCCCGATCACCCGCTGCGCCGTAGGGCCGTGATCAGTGCGGAGATTTTACGACCCAAGATGTGATTGCGGGTGAACAGATGCGTCTGGTCGCAACCGATGATGGCCGAGAGCATTTCGATCTGTGCCGACAGCTCGTCGTTGGATGCGCGAGCGATACGCAGAAACCGGATGAATTCGGCATCGCTACCGCGACCGGCGCCTTCGACGAGGTTGCTGACGACGGATATGGCTGAACGACGAAGTTGATTGGCGAGGTCGCCGAACCGTACTCCATCGCTGACCACCGCGATGTCGCGCAGTTGCTGTTGGCCGAGATGATACACCTGCAGTCTGTGAAAATTCGCCATGGGAGGTTCCTTGTGCAACCTGCCAGATCGAACGCGCGCAGGGGTCAAGGCCGCGCAGCGCCGTGCCAAAGGCACGGGCAGCCTTGACGCCGAGCACGTTCGATATGGTAGGTGGAACAAGGAGCCGCACCGATCCACCACACTAACACGCCTGCGAAATTCCCCATTCTACCACGATCGACCAGGGGCCAGAGACCAGGGACCAGGGACCAGCGACCAGCGACCAGCGACCAGCGACCAGTGACCAGTGACCAGTGACCAGCGACCAGAAACCAGAAACCAGAAACCAGAAACCAGAAACCAGCAACCAGAAACCAATCAAAAAAATCTACCTCTGCAAAACCAACCCAACCCACTCCCCCTGCCACGTCCTCTCCGTCACCCTCCACCCATCCCCATCCGCCGCCGCTTCCACATCCCGCCGACGATCAGCACGAATGCCCGAACACAGGACCCGACCACTCCGTGCCACCCGCGCCGCCAACGTCTGCGTGGCAAACAATTCGATCAGCAGATCGCTGATCAGATTGGCAATGACCACATCGTAGGCCTCCGGGACCTTGCGTAGTAAATTGCTGATCCACACCCGTCCGCTGATCGCATTCGCCGCCAGCGTGCGACGGGTGTGCTTGACCGCATCCGGATCAAGATCCACCGCCTCTAGCACCTGCGCTCCCAGCTGGCCGGCGAGCACCGTCAGCACGCCGGTGCCGCAGCCGAGATCGAGCACGCGTTTGCCGCGCACCGGCGAGCGCGTGAGCAGCACCGCCGCACAGCGCGTGGTCGGATGATCGCCTAAACCGAAACCCGCCCCGACCGGCAATCGAACAACGTGCTTAGCACCACGCGGCACGGCCACGGTGCGCCCCAGAACCCAGCAACCGGGCGCCAGCCGTTCGCGCCAGCGGTCGAGGGCATCGTCGACGGGGGCGTCGTCGCCATCGGCATCAGGCTGGCCGATCAGGGTCACGACCACCGCCCGCTCGCGCGCATCGCGGACCCAACAGATCAGGGCGCTGTGCTGACGATCCTGCCACGAGCCGTCTTCGACCGCGTGGCGCAGGAAACCGCCGGCCACCAGGCGCGCTTGCGCAAGAAGGGCCGCCGCCGGGGGACGCTTATAAGTCAGACGACGCATCGGAGAGATTCCTGAACAAGACCGCTGAAAACGTCGAGGAGTCCGCGAGACACTCGCGAACTCCCCGACGCGTCATGAACGCGAACTGATGATCGTGCGCAGACTAATCCGCACCCACCGCCGCCGCCGCCTGGAAGAGCTTCTCGACGTCGCCGGCTTCCAGCGCGCGCGCCAGGCCTTCGAGGGCGAGATCGCCGACCAATCGCCGCTTCTCGGCCTGCAGGCGCAACACGCGCTCTTCGATCGAGTCGACGGTGACGATGCGGTAGACCATCACCGGCTTGTCCTGGCCGATGCGATAGGCGCGGTCGGCGGCCTGATCCTCGGCGGCCGGATTCCACCATGGGTCGAGGATGATCACATAGTCGGCGGCGGTAAGGTTGAGCCCCACGCCACCGGCCTTCAAGCTGATCAGGAACAATGGGTCAGAACCGGTCTGGAAGGCCTTGACCTTCGCCGAGCGGTCGCGGGTACGGCCGTCGAGGTACTGATAGGTGTACTTGCGTTCCTGGAGCTTGGCTTCGATGCGCGCCAGGAACTTGGTGAACGAGCTGAACACCAGGGCGCGATGGCCCTCGGCGATCAGTTCGTCGACCAGATCGAGGAACAGGTCGATCTTCGACGAAGGCACGTTTTCGCCGCCGACCAGTTCCGGGTCGCAGGCTGCTTGACGCAGGCGGGTGATCGCCGCCAGGATCGAGACGCGTGAGCGTTCGAGGCCCTTGCTGCCGAGCAGATCCATGACCCCGACGCGCTCCTTCTCGAGCAGGTCGTTGTAGAAGATGCGCTGCGATTCCTCCATCTCGGCATGGAGGAGGATTTCCGTCTTCGGCGGCAGTTCGGTGGCGACTTCGCGCTTGAGACGACGCAGCACGAAGGGCGCGACGCGGTCGCGCAGACGGCCGATCGCCTCGGGGTCGTCCTGCAAGGTCTCCTTGAGCGTCTTGCGCTTGCCGAGGAATCCGGGCATGAGGAAATGGAAGATCGGCCACAGATCCTCGGCACAGTTCTGCACCGGCGTACCCGACAGGCACATGCGCCGCTTGGCGACGATCTTCATCGCCGCCCGCGTGGTCTTGGCCTCGGGGTTGCGGATGACGTGGGCCTCGTCGAGCAGCACGGTGCTGTATTCGATCGAGCCGAGGAGCTTGATGTCGCGCTGAAGAATGTTGTAGCTGGTCAGCAGCAAACCCTTCTTCGGCAACTTGTCGGCGGTCTTGACGCGATCGAGACCGATGTGCACATGCACCGGCATGCCGGGGGTGAACTTGACGCATTCGTCGGCCCAGTTGTCGACGACCGACCTGGGCGCGATGACCAGGTGCAGACCGGGATCTTCGGCATGGCGATGGAGCACGAAGGCCAGCGACTGCACCGTCTTGCCCAGACCCATGTCGTCGGCGAGCACGCCGCCGAGTCCGCGCTTGGAGAGGAAAACCATCCAATCGAAGCCGGAATGCTGGTATTCGCGCAGCGTCGCATTGAGGCCCTTGGGCAGCTCGACGTGCGGGATGTCGGCGCCGCCCTTGGCCAGGGTGGCGAGGTCCTTGGTGATGTCGTCGAGGCTCATGCGCCCGCCGGATTCGGCCAGCGACACAGCCATTGCCGCCGCGTGACGCGGGACGCGGACCTTGCCGCCGACTTCCTTCAGCCCGCCGAACTCGGCGAGCGTGCGATAGCGGTTGAGCCATTCGTCGTTGATGCGCGCGCGCAGGCCGTCTTTGAAGACGATCACGCTCTGACCACGAGCGGCGTTCTTCAGCAGCTCCTTGATCGGCACGTGGCGACCGTCGACTTCGGCTTCGATCTCGAGCTCGATGAAGTCCTCGTGGGCGGTGACCTTGGCGGTGGTCTGGATGTCGGTGGGCTTGCGTCCACGATGGAGCTTTTCGCGGCCGCGGATCTCCCAACCGAGGAGGTTGGGGATGACCTGGGCCAGGAAGCGATCGGCGGCATCGCCGTCAGCGACGAAGCCGAAGGCGCCCCGGCGCTGCACCAGCGCCCCGCGCTTGATGAACTCGTTGCAGCGCTGCAATTCCAGATCGCGATCGCGTTCGCACTTGATCACCGTGCCATCTTTGGCCTCGGCGACGATCATGCCGATGCGTTCGAGCGGATCGACTTCCGGGAGGTCCTCGTGGTATTTGAAGCGGACTTGGCCGCACAGGCGGCTGTCGACTTCGTACATCTCGAGGATCGGCTGCGGACGGCCACGCACCTGCTTGGCGCGGTCAGCCTGCGGCGGCACCTGTCCGGCGTGGGCCAACAGCGCGCGCCACGGCTCACGCACCAGGAGTTCCTTGGCGACGGTGATCGGACCCGACATCAGCGGATCGAGGTGCTCGGCCGGACCGGTCCATTCGAGGGGGATGATGCGCCCGCGGAAGACGATATAAGGCCCGGGCATGCACCAGACGTTGGCGACCATGGCGCCGCCGACTTCGAGGTACAGGCGCACGCGCTCGCCTTTGTCTTCCATCATCAGGCGCGGACTGCGTGGGCTGCCTTCGATGACGCAGGGGAACTGCTGGCCATCGATGATCATGATCGGTGGCGGATGGGTGCCACGGACCTGGCCGAGGGCGCGCTGGATGGAATCTACTTCGTAAAGCGGATCGTGCTTGATGCCGGTGGCACCTTCGACCTTGAGCATGCGCGTGCGCTTGCACTCCGCCGACAGCGTACGATCGAGGGTGAGGATGATCGGCGTGGCGATGCGCGGACGTATCGGGACCTCGACCAGAGGTACCTCCGGATTCTCGATCATCTTACTATTTGGAGCATTCTTGGGCATGTACCGATCTCTCTCTACGCTTCGCAATGGACGATTCTCAAACCAACCGACCCCATCCGGCGTGATCCGGTCGTTTCCGAGGAAAAGACCGAACGCGAAACCTGAAGAGGAACCTGACTCGAAACCACTGGCACTTTTGGAACGGTTGGAACGGCTCCATGGTACGCGGCGGTCCGGCATCCTAGCAGGACGGCGCCCACTTCAACAGGAGAATCTCAAGGAAATGCCCACGGAGGAACTTTGAAGGCTAAACGATAATGCCTTGCGTCGGAATTCCGGCTCAGCCTGGAGTATTAATTATGACTATAATATCCTGGCATTCATACTATTGAGGACCTATAGACTAACCCCAGTTTTCATCACAAGCCTTTTGCATACAAGACTCAAGGCCGAGAGCTGGAAATCAGACGAAAGCCACCGGGCTGGCCCAGACGACGTACACCACGCAGCCGCGTGGACTCGCGACCGAGTGACGTGAACCGGGCATATTGACCACCAGGCTACCAGCGAGGTGTTCGCCACGATCGTCGATCTGCGATCCTAGCAGTACCATGATGTGTTCATGACCGGTGTGCTCATGCAGCGGAACCATCGCTCCTGGGGCATAGCGCAAGAGGGCGGCGGCGGCGCCATCGGGGGTGCTGTGGATATGATGGATCTCGACCCCCTCGCGGAATGGCGACCAGGCAATCTCATCGGCCCACACGCGGCGCAGCAGATCGGGAAGGACGAGGGATTGCTCAGGCATGGTCGAGGGCTCCAAGGACGGCGGCGGCGGGAGCCGTCCAGCCGACGATGCCGCCCTGAGCGCGGATCATGGCCAGGGTCGCGGCTTTGAATTCGGGGAAATAGCTGTCGGTGGCGTCCTCGACCAGCAGGCACTCGTAACCGCGATCGTTAGCTTCGCGCATGGTCGTCTGCACGCACACTTCCGTGGTCACGCCGGTGAAGAGCAGGTGGCTGATGCCCCGGGCCTGCAGCGCCGCCTGCAGCTCGGTGGCGTAGAACGCACCTTTGCCGGGCTTGTCGATCACCACCTCGTCGGCCAGCGGAGCCAGTTCGGGAATGATGGCGTTGCCGGGCTCATCACGAACGAGGATGCGCCCGAGAGGCCCCCGATCGCCGATGTGCATGGGGCCGCCGCCGCGCAGGCGCTTGGCCTCCGGGCAATCTGAGAGATCGGACAAATGGCCCTCGCGGGTGTGGACCACCAGCAGCCCCAGCCGACGCCAGGCCGCCAGCAGGCGCTGCGCCACCGGCACCGCCGGGGCGAGCAGGCGCACGTCGTTGCCGAGGGCCGCGCCGAAGCCGCCGGGCTCGAGGAAGTCGCGCTGGAAATCGATCAGCACCAGGGCGGTGCTGAACGGGGCGAAGGTGAACGGATAGGGCTGGGCAGTTGGGATCGTGCAGGTAACGGAAGCGGTCATGATCAGTGCTGCCCGGCCATGTAGCGCCCGAGCTCGGTCGGCGTGGTCGCCGCCGGCAGGGCTTCGTGGACGAATTTTCCGATGGACATCACCACCAGGCGATCGGCGAGTTCGAACAACTCATCGAGGTCCTCGCTGACCAAGAGCACGGCCACGCCACGGTTGCGGGCCTCCATGATCCGCGTACGGATCTCGGCCACCGCCTTGAAGTCGAGGCCGAAGCACGGATTGGCAACAATCAGCACGCGCACCTCCTCGTTGAGTTCCCGGGCGAGCACGGCGCGCTGCACATTGCCACCCGAGAGGCTGCCGATGGGGGCATCGGCGCCGGGCGTACGGATGCCGAACTTCGCGATCAGCTCAAGAGCCCGGCGGCGCAGACGGGCGCGCGAGACGAAGCCGCCGCCGATGGTCATCGCTGGGCGGTCGAAGTCGCGCAGGCCGAGGTTCTCGGCGACGGTCATCTCGCCAACGCAGGCGTTACGCAGTGGCTCTTCCGGAAGGCAGTGCACGCCATGCCGGCGCATGGCGGCGCGTGTCGGACGATAGGGCTGGCCGGCGACCTGCACCGTGCCACCGGTGGCGCGGCGCTGGCCCGAGAGCACCTCCACGAGCTGCTTCTGGCCGTTACCGCTGACCCCGGCGACACCGAGGATCTCGCCGCCGCGGACCGCGAACGAGACGCCCGTCACCACCGGCACGCCGGTATCGTCATCGGCGCGCACGTCGCTGGCCGCCAGGCGGACCTCGCCCACCTCATGCGCCAGACGCGCCGCCGGCTGGGCGTGGTGCGTCCCGCCCATCATCATTTCCGCCATCTGCGTGGCGGTGAGATCGGCGACCTTGCCGGAGCCCGCAAAATGACCTTTGCGCAAGACCGTGACCTCATCGGCATAGGCCATCACCTCGCGGAACTTGTGCGAGATCATGAGCACGCTGAGCTGCTTGGCGACCACCCGCTCGCGGACCAGGGTGAGGACCTCGTCGGCCTCGTCCTGGGTCAGCACCGAGGTCGGTTCATCAAGGACCACCACCGTGCGCTTGAGATAGAGCTGCTTGAGGATCTCGATCTTCTGCTTCTCACCGGCGGCGAGGGCCGCCACCGGCTTGTCGAGAGGAACCTTGAACGGCATCGTCGCCAGGAATTCGCTGAGCGCGGCGCGCTCTGCCCGCCAGTCGATGATCGCCGGCAAATGGTCGCGCGAGAGCACCAGGTTCTCGACGACGGTGAGATTGGGGACCAGGGTGAAATGCTGGTAGACCATGCCGATGCCATAGGCGTGGGCGACCTTGGGATTGGTCATCTCGATTTCGGTCTGGCCGACGATCACCGCCCCTTCATCGGCGCGATGGTAGCCGAGTAGGCATTTGACGAGGGTGCTCTTGCCGGCGCCGTTCTCACCGAGAAGTGCATGCAACGTGCCGGGGGCGAGCTTCAACGACACGCCGCTGAGGGCGGTGAAGGCCCCGAAGCGCTTGGTGAGGTTGAAGAGCTCGATCGGCAGCGGCGTGAGCGGCGGCGGAGGCACGGGGGGGATGAGCATCAGACGATGGCCTTGAGCAGGGCGGTGCTGGTCGACACCGCCCCGAAGACGCCGTTCTGCATCTTGACCATCTGCAAGGCTGCAAGGTGGTTGGCATGCAGCGTCGCCGCCGTGCAGTCGCCCAGGAGCAGGCATTCGAAGCCGCGATCATTGGCCTCACGCATGGTGGTGTGGACGCAGACGTCGGTGGTGATGCCGGTGAGGATCAGATTGCGGATGCCGCGGGTGTTGAGGATCAGCTCAAGGTCGGTGGCACAGAAGGAGCCCTTGCCCGGCTTGTCGATCACCGGTTCGCCAGGCAACGGCGCGAGCTCGGGAATGATCTCCCAACCCGGCTCGCCGCGCACCAGAACCCGGCCGCACGGACCGAGGTCGCCGATACCGATCCCCGACGGACTGCGCCGCGAACGCCAGCGTTTGTTGGGCGGCAGATCGCTGAGATCCGGACGATGCCCTTCACGGGTGTGGATGATGTGGTAGCCGGCGACGCGCATCGCCGCCAGCAGGGCGCTGATCGGCGCGATGCAGGCGCGCGCCGCCGAGATGTCGTAACCGAGCAGGCTGATATAGCCGCCGTTGCCGCAGAAATCGGTCTGCATGTCGATGACGATGACGGCGGTGTTGCTCGGCGAGAGCTCGCCGTTCCACGGCCAGGGATAGGGTTCGGCATCGACGTGACGGATGGACATGATGGATCGCCGGAATGGTGGGAGGACTAGTGGGAGGACTAGTGGAAGGACTAGCGGGAGGACTAGTGGGAGGACTAGCGGGCGCGGGCGAGTTCAAGCGGCATGCCCGCCAGGGTGCGATGCGGTGAACTGGTGGCGATCATGATCGCCAAGGTCAGGACGTAGGGGGCGGCATTGAAGAGGTAGTAGCCACCGGTGACGCCGACCGCCTGCAATGCCGGCCCCAGTGCACTCGCCCCACCAAAGAGCAGCGAGGCCCACAAACAGCGCACCGGTTGCCAACGTGCGAAGATCACCAGCGCCACCGCCATCAGGCCTTGGCCGCTGGACAGCCCTTCATTCCAACTGCCGGGATAGACCAAAGAGAGGTACGAGCCGCCAATGCCAGCAAGGAATCCGCCTGCCATCGTCGCCAGGATGCGCACCCGATCGATGGGCAGACCCATCGCCCGCGCGGCGTCGGCGCTCTCACCGACGATGCGCAGCTGCAGGCCCCAGCGCGACTGTCGCAGGCCCCAGGCCAAGGCCGGCGCGAGGAGCACACCGAGGATGAACAGCGGCGAGATCGCCAGCGCCGAGGCCAGCTGCTCGTTGCCAAGCCAGCCGCCCAGGGGAATGGTCGGCAGGCGCGGGGCGGTCGGCTGGATGAGGCCCTTGCCGAGGAAGAAGGCCAGACCCGTGCCGAGCAGCATGAGGGCGATGCCGAGCGCGATGTCGTTGACCCGGCGCAGGCCGCACAGCCAGCCATGGAGGAGCCCGAGCAGAGCCCCGGCACCACCGGCGGCGAGCACTCCCAGCCACGGCGAACCGCTGAGGTAGGAGACTCCATAGCCGACCATCGCCCCCATCACCAGGGTGCCTTCGAGACCGAGGTTGATACGCCCGCTGCGCTCGGTCAGGCATTCGCCGAGACTGACGAAGAGGAACGGCGTCGACACGCGGATGGCGCCGGCAGCGAGCGCCAAGGGCACTCCCAACCAGCCGAGGGAAGCGGCATCAGCCATGCGTGGGCTCCACGGAAGCGGGGGACGGGACAGACGGCGTAAGCGGAGGTTTGACGGGCGGAACGGCCACGATCGCGGGCTTAGACATCCACCGTCCGCGCAACGATTCGGCGGCGAGGATGGTCACGAAGAGCAGGCCCTGCAGCACCGTCACCGTGGCATCGGGGAGGTGCGCGCGGCGCTGCAGCAGGCCGCCACTGGCGACGATGCCGCCGAGCAGGATGGCCACCGGCACGATCGCCAGCGGATTGTGCCGGGCGAGGAAGGCCACGAGGATGCCGGTATAGCCGTAATTCGCGACCAGCGAGGCATTCGCGCGGCCGTGGATGGCGGCGACCTCGACGGCCCCGGCAATGCCCGCCGCGGCACCCCCGGCAGCGCAGGTGGCGAGCACCAACGTGGCCACCGGCAGTCCGGCGAGGCGCGCCGCGCGTAGATTGCCGCCGGCGACATCGATGGCGAAACCAAAGGTCGTCCGGCGCATGACCACCCAGGCGATGACGCACACGATCACCCCGAAGCCGAGGCCCCAGTGGATGTCGCTGCCGAACATCGTGCCCAGCATGTGCTCGTCGCCGATACCGTAGGTCGATGGCTTATTGCGGCTTTCCGGATCGCGCAGGAGCCCCTCGACGAGCTGGCTCATGAGCGCGATGGCGATGTAACCAAGCAGCAGGCTGCTGATGGTTTCATTCACACCCCGGAACTGCCGCAAGGCCCCGGCGAGCGCGATCCATACGCCACCAGCGATGGCCCCAGCGAGCATCATTGCCGACAGCGCCATCCACGCCGGCGCCGACTGCGTCTGCACGCCGACGACGGCTGCCGCCAGGCCGCCGAGCACCAGCGCGCCTTCGCCACCGATGATGATCAGCCCGGCCCGTGCCGGGAGGGCGGTGGCGAGCGCGGTGAGCATCAACGGTGCGGCGCGGGTGAGCGTGTTCTGCCACGAGAACCAGCTCCCGAAGGCGCCCTTGAACATCAGCCCATAGACCGCGAACGGGTCGGCGCCGTTCAGCGCCACGAAGCCGCCGAACAGCGCCAGGGCGGTGACAATCGCACCGAGCGGAATGGCGATGGTCTCGACCGTACCCCGCCACTCCGACCATGCAGGCATGGGCATGGGACTATTTCGTCGCCCCGACCACGCCTTCGACCAAGTAGGACATCGATTCGAGGACGATGTCGGTCTGGCCCTGGCTAACACCGGCGGCGATCACTTCCTTGCCGGTATTGTCCTTCAACGGGCCCTTGTAGATGACCATGGTACCATCCATGAATTTGGCCTTGGCGGCCTCGGCATCCTTCTTGGCCGCCTCGGATACTGCTGGCCCATAGGCCGAGCAGGTGATCAGACCCTCCTTGATGCCACCGCGAACAAGATGCGGGAAGGGCTTGCCGGCCTTCAGCAGTTCGACGTAGTCGGTGTAGACCTTGGCCCAGTTCCACTCGGCTCCGGTGAGGTAGCCCTTAGGTGCCAGCGGGGCCTGACTGGCATGGTAGCCACAGGAATAGATGCCGCGTTTTTCCCCCGTCTCGACGATCACCTTGGGGCTGTCGACATGGCAGGTGAGGACGTCGATACCCTGATCGATAAGACTGTTGGCAGCTTCTGCCTCCTTCACCGGCATCGACCAATCACCGGTGAAGATCACCGTCGTGGTCACGCTCGGCTTCACCGAGCGCGCGCCGAGAGTGAAGGAGTTCACATTGCGCAGCACCTGCGGGATCGGCTTGGCGGCGATGAAGCCGAGCTTGCCGGTCTTGCTGGTGTGGGCGGCGACGATGCCGCTGATGTACTGGCCTTCATCGATGTAGCCGAAATAGCTGCCGACATTGGTGGGGTGCTTGCCTTCCTGGTACATGCCGCCGCAGTGCAGGAATTTCACCTCCGGAAACTTGACCGCCAGCTTGAGGATGTGCGGATCGAAGTAGCCGAAGGAAGTCGGGAACACCGCCGCCGCGCCATCGAGTTCGATCATGGATTCCATGGTCTTCTGCACGGCGATGGTTTCGGGGACGTTCTCCTCTTCGCGCACGGTGACACCGGGCATCTTCTTGAGCGCGGCCGCGCCTTGCGCGTGCGCCTGGTTGTAGCCGTAGTCGTCCTTCGGTCCGACGTAGATGAAGCCGATGGCGAGGTCGGCGGCACTGGCGCTGGTGGCCAGGAGCAGGACTGCAAGGGAAGCGATGATGGGTTTCATGGGGCAGTCCTTAGAAGGTGAAGGTGGTCATGCCGGTGAGGCGGGTGGCGGAATTGAACGCGCCATTGCCTTCATCACCTTGATCGGCCTTGGTCGCGAGACCGTAGAGCGACCAGCGCTTGGTGACGTTGTAGTTCAGGCCGCCGCTGATCTCAGTGCCGAACTTGGTGCTCGTCTCGGCCGACTTGAAATCGAAGTAGAAGACGTCGAAGCTCAGTCCTTCGACACCCGGCACAGCACCGCCGACCCAGGCCATGATGGTCTTCAAGCCGCTCGGCGGATTGAACACCAGCTGCTCGCTGTTGCCGCGCCACGGCCACGGATAGCCGAGATCCGACGACTGGAAAGCCAGCTCGCCGGCTTCCTTAGCCCCGGAAGCTTGGCGGTAACCGACGCTGCCGTACCATTTCGAGACGTTGGCGCCGACGCGCACGGTATACATCTGCGCATCGATCTTGGCCGGGGTATCCCCGGAATCCGACTGCTTGGCGAAGTCCGCCTCGCAGATCACCGACAGCTGATCGTCGATCTTGTACGGTCCGTCGAGACGGATGCCGAAGGTCGTGCGATCGATGGCGCCACCAGCGAAGGGCACCGCTGCGAGGTTCGGCTCACCATCAAAGTTGAGGATCACGCCATAGACCGCCAAGCGGCCCTGGTCGGGAAGGGCATACGCAATATTCCCGACCTGCGTGCTCATCGGCCGCACGACATCGGTGACATCGACATTATGCCATATCTGTCCACCCTCGACGGTCAGGTGCGGGATCGGCTCGGCATGGAAGGTCGCGGCATCGTTCCGATCATTGTTCTGGCGATAGCGACTGGCAGTCAGGAACGTCTCGTCGTTGATGGTGAACAACTGGCGACCGACCGTCAGCGTCACCGGGAAAGGTGCGGTCGTGTTGTACTGGCCGTAGGCCTGGTTCACGCCCATGCTCACCGGATCGATGATGAAATCACGGTTGCCGCTTTCCGGGGAATAGCGCGCCGCACCGATCGAAGCCATATGGTAAAGCTCGACGAAGCCACTGACGCCGTACCACGATTTCGACTGGTAGAACAGCGAGGTGCGCAGGGTCGAAGCCAACCCGGGATCGCTGGTTGGACCATTGTCTTCATCGTAATAATCAGCGCGGTAGCGAAGCATGCCGCCGAAACTTCCGGACTTGATGGCATCCTCGAAGGAGGTCGCCTCGGCGATATCGGCCGCCGAAAGGTGTGGCAGAGAGGCGCCGCTGATGAGCGCTAGGGCAAGAGTGGGAACCAGAAGACGCGACTGGTGCATAGAGCACTCCCGGAGAGGAAAGAAAAATGAGTTCGGTGCGCACCGCTGGCAGCGGGCGTGAATGGAATGATTGGGTCGTGGAAATGCCGCTCACATCCGCAGGACAGAAGACCTCGATGGATCTCTGCGGAGCGCGCGCGGCGGCGATCAAGTTCGGTATCGCCGCCAATGACGAGCGTGGAGGATCAGGGAAAAGCGCGAGAGCACCATTATCCATTCCTTGTTAAAAGGAGAGGAATGAAGGAAGACGCCGAGTGACATAAGTATGCCGGTGACGTGACTTCCCAAAAAATGCTCCAGCAGGCAACGTTCTGCGGGAGTGTTTTGCAGAGAGCAAAGCTTGTGCCATGCACCTCGGAAAGGCGCGGATCGCAACGCTGACATGCGCAATAAACGATGGTGAAAGCCGCATCTCTGAGCTCGATGACGCGGGCGGAACGGGTGCCGTTCATCTCCGCGCGCGCGCGTCCGACTGCCGTATCATGTTAACCTTTGAGGTATTCCCCTGATCGGCTGCAACGCTCTGCAGCACTTGCTGCCGCCCACTGGCGAAAGCTGACGAACGCGTGGCGAAATCCGGTGCACCGTGACCAGGAGCGCCCCCCCCCGGGAGCGCATGCTCGGCGAATGGAATGCCGCGCTGTGCCAACTGCAGCCGGCAATCCGCCATCCCGATATTGAATGCCCGCTGATCCCCTATGGGCGGAAGCTCCTCCCCGGCGACATCCAGGCGATTGCCAGCGGCGACCTGCCCCCGGGCCTGCCGGTGTGGATGGGGTGCCGTGATCACTGGACCCGGCGCAGTGGAGAAACGCCGCTGCAAAAGCGCGGCAATCTGACCATCAACACGCCACGGGAATTCCTGCCCGGGATGTGATCGACAGCGCCAGCAAGGTTCACAGCCAGGTCGAGAAGCCCTGAGCGAGTGATCGGCAAGCACGGGTATTCAGGCTGCGTCCGCGTAAATAGGCGCTAGAAGGTGTTCCACCTGCGCAGCTGGCATGCTGTAAGTCTGCCAGTGAGTTTCCGCGCCGTCATCCTTCTGCGAGATTATGAACATGGATCTTCCTTCCTACGATTTGGTGGTCATCGGCGGCGGTCCGGCGGGAAGCAGTGCGGCAATCACCGCCGCGATCTTCGGCAAGCGCGTGGTGCTCATTGAACGCGCCGAGAAGATCGGCGGCGCGGGCATCAATACCGGCACCATCCCCAGCAAGACCCTGCGTGAAAACGCACTCGTCATCGCCGGCGCCAAAGCCCGTGCGCTGCCCTGTCTGGAGATCACCGTCAAACCCGACGCGACCCTCGATGCTCTGACGCATCAGTTGAGCTCCGTCGAAAATCTCGTGCGCGGCGAAATCGAGGCGCGCTTCGATCAGAACCACGTCGAGCGCGTCATCGGCGAGGCCACCTTCATCGATGCCCACACCGTGCAGGTCACCGCTCGCGACGGCAGCATCAGTCAGATCCGTGGCGAGCGCTTCATGATCGCCACGGGTTCGTCACCGGTGCATCCGCCGGGTTTCGATTTCAGCCATCATAAGATCCACGATTCGAATGAGATTCTCGAACTCAAAGTGCTGCCGAAATCGCTGGCAGTGGTCGGGGCGGGTGTGATCGGTTCGGAATATGCCTGCAGCTTCGCCGCCCTCGGCGTCAAGGTCCACCTCATCGATGGCCGTGATGCCTTGCTGGGCTTCCTCGATCGCGACATCGCCCGCCATATCCAGGACGGCATGGTGCAGGCCGGCATCACCCTGCATTGGAACGAAAAGGTCGTCACCTGCAGCGCTCCTGACGAAGGTCTGGTCACGCTGCAATTGAGTTCCGGCGCGACGCTGGCAATCAGCGATGTGCTGGTCGCGTCAGGTCGCAGCAGCAACACCGAACAGCTTGGACTGGAAGCAGCCGGCATCGCCGTCGGCAAGCGCGGCCTGGTGCCGGTGAACAGCTTCTTCCAGACCGAAATCCCGCACATCTATGCCACCGGCGATGTCGTCGGCGCCCCCGCCTTGGCGGCGACGAGCATGGAACAGGCGCGAGTCGGCATCTGCCATGCGTTCGATCTGATGAAGAAGGAATTGTCGCCGCTCCTGCCCACCGGCATCTACACTATTCCCGAAGCCGCCTGCGTCGGGGCAACCGAAGCCGAGCTCACCGCCGCCGGCACTCCCTATGTCGTCGGCCAGGCGCTTTATCGCCACAATCCGCGCGGGCGCATCATCGGTGATCGCAATGGAATGTTAAAGCTGCTCTTCCACCGCGAAACCTCGCGCCTGCTGGGCGTGCACGTGGTCGGAGAACAGGCCACGGAACTCGTCCACGTGGGCATGATGGGCATGATCGGCGAGGCCACCCTGGAGACCTTCAACCGCGCCTGCTTCAACTACCCGTCGCTGGGCGATCTGTACAAGTACGCCTGCTACAATGCGCTCTTGAGCCTCCGCGGAAAGATCTGACCGCCATCGAAGCATCGTGGCCCGGTTCCCCCGGACCATGATGCTTCGATATGTAGACGCAAAAAAAAGAAACCGCCCCGAGCTATAAACTCGGGGCGGTCAAAAAAATCCAGGCAACGACCTACTTTCGCTGTAACACTATCATCGGCCCTGGCAGGCTTAACGGCCGTGTTCGGAATGGGAACGGGTGTGACTCTGCCGGTATGATCACCTGGAAATGGAGAATTGTCA
>JBIILZ010000196.1:0-4289 GCA_044338255.1 Planctomycetota bacterium
TAGCTGCAGTGAAATGACTTATGTACATTTTATTCATAATGAAAAGTCATAAGTGAAGGTGGTTGTTTAAACCCACGAAAAAATTGGCAGTTATCTCAATTTTCAGGGATGAGCGCATTGTGCGTTCTCCGATCACCAAAATACTGTGGCGGCGCGAAATCGGTGTCCAACCTTGTTCATCTCTGTCTACCGCTGTCCAACCTTGTCCAAGCCGCTAAAAGCGAGAATCGTTGCAAATATTAAATTAACAAAGGCTTACGTATTTTCCATCGCTTGCTTGGAGGACTGCCGTGGGTTCGTGACCGGCATCGTAGCAGCGGCCAATGCGCCACGTGCTGCGGCCACCTGTTCAAATGTGGGCACCTATGGACCATGATTGCCTTAGTGCGCCGTGCGACCGCGTTCGGATTGGCGCGTACGATAGGCCGCTACCAAATTGCGAGCCGGATGAGCAACTTCCGCGAAAAAATTACGCAATCGTTGGCGCTGCTGGGAGTACGGAACAAGGACCTCACCAGGCTTTGGGGCTCCGCGAGCAACCGACCAATCCCCCATGAGGGTGATGTAGTCGCGCCGTCGCTCCAAGGGCACCAGCACGGGTGGCTCACCGCCCGCGATCACCGGCAGGTTGGCCACCAGCCGTGCCAGACGGCCATTGCCGTCAGCATAGGGGTGAATGGTCGTGAACCCCAGATGGAGATCCGTGTAGGCATCGAGCAAGTCCCCATGCATCCTGCGCAATTTGTTGAAGCGCTGTAGCCAGGTGGCCATCAAAGCCGGCACGTGCTCAGGCTGGGCGTAATCGTGCCACTGCTGATGGCCTGTCGTCAGGAGTGCGGTCGTGCCGTTGGGTTCGATCTTCCAACGACCCGTCGGGTTATAGATATCCACGGCGACCTCCGTCTGCACCGACCGGTGCAGCGCATGGAGATCATCGGTTTCGACGGCCCGGTCCTGACCAATGAGCGCATAGAGCAGGTCGATGGCCCGCGCGTGACCGATCACCTCCTGGTGATCCTTGAGGGATTTACCGCTGACGGTTAATCCCTCCTGAAGCACAAACGCAGTGTCGCCTAGCGTGAGGGTGTTGCCCTCCAGCGCGGTCGAATGATGGGTCCACTGCGCGCGTATTTCAGCCGCGAGACCGGTTCGCAAATCGCGATCCAGACCTGCAAGGAACGTGATATGGGTCGATGCCTGGACCTGATGCTGATGCACGGTGCCATCGTCAGACGATGTCGCGTTCCCAGCGGGAACATCCGGGACGGCAAGATGCGCAGTATCTACCGTCTCTCCTGCCTGCCGGCCCCCATTTTGACGGTGCGTAGGCACTGGGGCGCCTTAGATGAAGACTGACGGGTTAACATTGAAGCGAGTGGCAAGGGCCTTGATCTGCCTGAGCGTGAACTGCCTTTTCCCCGACAGCACAAGACTAATGGAAGCCTGGGTGCCCACTTCGGGGAGATCGCTCTGGGTCAAGCCGTTGGATTCCAATAGATACCGAAGAACCTCGGCACCGCCAACCTTGGGGATTTCATAATGCCTATGTTCGTAGGCCTCGACCAAATCGGTCAGAATCTCCAACTCGTCCGCGTCTGAAGTCCCATGCTTGGCACCCATCAACGCTTCCACGCGACGGAGAGCGGCCTGGTGATCTGCCTTCGTACGAATTGGTTCGACTGCAATTGCTGTCATGGTTTTTCTCCGTGCTGGACGGTCGCTGCATCTACCAGGTCATACTCAGCATGAGTTCCGATGAACTTGATGAAGAATATCGAACGTTGGTAATCGACGGCGACAATTAGGCGGTGTTTGTTTCCAGCGATGTTAAAGACGATTCGCTCAGAATTGACGATACTGGCATTGCCAAAAACTTGTTTCACGTCCGCCGCATTCCTCCACTTGGCGGTTCTGGCGACTTCATACCAAGCACCAAGCGACTTGGCCGAGTCGGGCTTTCGTCGGGCATAGGCGAGCAACGTTGAAAGAGCTATAATCCTCACTAACGGCCGATGTTATTGCATGGCGCAATATTGCAATTGGGAATATTAACAGGTGCTTCCCTAGCTTTGACCAGACATGGTCCGGTCCAGCAATTCACCGAGATTCCCTGGCATGGGTTGGCAATCCGTCAGCGATCACATTTTTCGGCAGCTCGCGGTCCTTCTTCGCTGTAAGGAAAAAAATAGATGTCATGGCCCAAGCGCGCGAACATGTGCTGTCGATTGGTGTCCGGGGGACGTAC
Organism: Planctomycetota bacterium; assembly: GCA_044338255.1. Classification (GTDB taxonomy): domain Bacteria; phylum Planctomycetota; class UBA11346; order UBA11346; family UBA11346; genus CAIUVD01. The sequence goes on from JBIILZ010000196.1 coordinate 2,246, forward strand.
CACCTGCGGCGGGCGCGCTGTCGGGGGATCGTCGCAGCGGTGTGGGATGTCGCCGTCGCCGGTGCGATAGGGTGCGGGCATGGATCAGGTGCCAGCGACGGTACGATCGACGGCCAAGCCGGTGGCACCGGTCGCGGGCACACCGGCATCGATGGTGTCCCCCGCGGTCGGACTTGGCCCGTCGGTACGCTTGACGTCCGTGCCGGCGCGGGCGCCGGACGGGCGACGCTCCGAGGTGGGATCGTGCCTGGAGCGGCCGGCTGGTGACGGCTTCCGGACGGGCCTGGCCGGAGCGGCGATCCAGCGTTTCGCCAACGTCGGGACCAAGGACGCGCATCGCCAGATCTACCCCTCGGATGTCGCGATCGCCGGGGTCGAGGTGATCCCGACTGCGGGGGTCACGCCAGGGCAGAGCGCCGTCATCGAGGATCGCTTTGAACGCTATTACGAGGATACCGCCGAGTTCACCCGTCACACCACCGGCCAGCCGGTCGCCTGCGGCCTGATCGGACACCTGGCAAAGTGGTACCGGCTCCCCTTCGGCGAACACTTTTTCGTCCTCGGTGAAAACCACGGAGTGGTCAATTACCGGAAGCTGATCCGCGAGAGCAACCAGACCGGAGACATCCTGGGCGAAGGCGGCGTGGTTCCCATCGACCAGTATCAACCTGCCGCCGCCGCCCGGGTGGCGCCGCCGACGACGGCCATCCGGGCCTGTGCCGACGAACACCCGATGGAATCGGTGCTCAGCAAGACGCGCTACGGACTGATCGCCGCCATCGCGGGCTACCGCAAGCAGCTGGTGGCGGAGGCCGCGGCGGCCATCGCGGGGCCGGAGGCGCCCGCAGCGGTGGTCCTGACCCAGCCGCCCGAGGACTGGATCCGCGCCGCGCATGGCAAGCAGATCAATCGCAATACCCGCCAGATCCCATCCTATGTGAACGCCGAGGGGCGGCGGGTCTACCTCGCTGCCGCCGGGCCCGTGGCCGAGGCCGGCTATTCGGTCATCGCCACGGCGATCAGGGTCCTGGGCCAATGCCGGGACGCGATCATCGTCAAGCAGGCGGCGGGAGCGCTGCCTGCCGATCTGACGGCGTTGCTGCAAGGGATCGACAACATCCTCGCGGTCCTCCCCGAGGGCGCGGCCACGGTGCTCGATGTCGCGGCCAAGACCAATCTCGCCAACGTCCTGCTGCCGGCGGCGGAGGTCCTGTGCGGAGTCAGCGCCACGGCGGAACTGGCACGGGCCAACATCGTCAAGGACGCGCTCGACGCTCCCGGGATCTACGACGAATTGCGGGCGCAGACCGCCGCGCCGACGGCGCTGACCGATGCCTCGTCGATGCGTGATGTGTACATGCTCGAGGCCATCCGGCGTGCGGCCGCCGCCGACTACCTGATGGCGGGCATCGGCGACAACCATGCCGGGAACCTCGCGCCGGCGCTCACCGCCGCGCACATCCCGGTCATCCGCTACGCCGAGTTCATGGCGCCGCCGTACACGGTCGACGCCTTCGATTGAGGCAGGTTCCCCTGGGTGCCGCGTGGCATCCCGCGTCAGGTAACATAATACACACACACAACCTTTTGAAAAAGGTTGTGTGTCTATATTCTAATATTCTAAAACGCGTGCGGGCGAGCCTCGAACTGCCGACGGTCGTCGGCGAGCTCACGGTCTTCCTCGCCGGGGCCATCGCCCATGAGCCGGCGCTGGCGGAGCGCTGGCAGCCGTTGATCGACCAGGTGCGGGCGAACCACCAGGTGTTCCTTGAAGCCAGTACCAACGACTGACGCGAGGCGGACAGATGTGAGAGACATCCAATCCGTGAATCGATGCAGGCGATTCATGCAGGTATGAGCGAGAGTTTTGAGTAATCGAATTAGTGATTCATGTATTGCAATTGAAGTGGATTTTCCGCATATAACGCACAATGCGCTCATCCCTGAAAATTGAGATAACTGCCAATTTTTTCGTGGGTTTAAACAACCACCTTCACTTATGACTTTTCATTATGAATAAAATGTACATAAGTCATTTCACTGC
>JBIILZ010000098.1:0-14894 GCA_044338255.1 Planctomycetota bacterium
ATGGTCCCTTCGCCCGCAGTGAAGACAGGCTGACGCGCGCAGGGGTCAAGGGGGCCGGATTCAACGGACTGATCCCCGCCCACGGGGTCTTGATTCGCTCGTGGCATCTCCTAGGATCCTGTCTGAAGCCCCTGGTGGGGAACAAGCCCGCCTGGGAACCAGTCCTGACGGCGGTCGCCAGCTGGCACCTGGAGACCACCATCAGCACCGACGGCATCTGCCGCCTCGACACCGGCATCCCCCACCAGTTCCTAACGGGGATGCCCACGGCTTATCCCTAGTGGATGCCGCCCGGACCTCCCTGGCGCGGCCCTCGACCCTGATTGAGGCGCTGGCACTCCTCAGCGTTCACACCCTGCGCGACCAGGCTTGGCTGACGGCCACCGTCCAGGGACTCGGCGATCCGACGCTTTGGCTCGCCGAGCCGTACCGAGTCGAGGACGAAAGCCGCACGGCCTGGTCCGGTGAACGGGTCATGAGCGGCTGGGTCGCCCAGGCCTGGCTGGGAACGCCCCAAGAGACCGCTTTTTTGTGGCCCACGTCCACCGGTTGGCTGGGTCGGCATCCCCTGGTACCCACCTGGGACCGGGCCGCCATCGCCACCGACCTCGCAGACTGGAGCGATCGGCTGGCGAACCCGGCAGGACCGGTCCCCAACCTGGATCTAGGAGTCTGTCGGAGATAGGCCGACGAGGATGGCGAAGGTATCGTGCGGCAGATCCAAGGCGGCAAAGCGGGCGGATAGCGGGAGCTATCTGACCGTTTTGCCAACGCCGGAGATGCCGTACGAGACCGAGTCAGCCGACCGAATCTATTCCCGACAGACTCCTAGTGGCCTATGCCCATGGCCAGGGGGTGGTCCACCGGGACCTCAAACCGGAAAACATCCTCGTCGATGCTGCCGGTCGCCTGCGCATCGCCGACTTCGGGCTGGCCAAACTGATGGCCGGGGAACCCGGCAGTCAGGCCCTTACCGGCACCGGCCAGATTCTCGGGACCGCCGCCTACATGGCACCCGAACAAGTGATCGGGTCCCCCGAAGTCGACCACCGGGCCGACCTCTACACCCTGGGGGTCCTGGCCTATGAACTATTGACCGGCCACCTGCCCCTGGGCCGCTTCGAGCCCCCGTCCCGCCAGCCCGGGGTCGATGTTCGACTGGATGGCGTCATCCTCCGGGCGTTGGAACGTGATCCGGCTCGACGCTGGCAGCAGGCCGCGGAATTTGGCCAAGCCCTGGGCCAGGCCAACGCCTCGACGCAGCCGCTGTCATCGCCTGCGGGTGGTGGGGCCTGGGGTTTGTGGCCTACGTGGCGGGATGGTTCAGCCTGCGACGGCGTCCATGACCATCGGGGGGATGGCTTCTTAACATTCCACCACCGTTGACCTTGTCGGTGCGAGCCACCACCGGCACGCCGATGATCCGGTCCTTCTCGGTGTTGGCGAACGTCCTGCCCGCCAATCCCGCACCTGGGTCACTGGAGTGGTGGGAACACCAACGGTTCCCGGCACCTATCAGGTCCTGATCAAAGCCCAAAATGTCTACGGCAGGGTCAGCGGTACGGTGACGATATCGATTGCGGCTCCTGCCGGCAGCGCGGCAAGAGCCGTACTCACCGCCACCCCTGTCGCCCTCGACCTGTCGCCCTCGACCTGCCCTGAAGCCGATGGCGCATTTCCAGCGCTTCAGCTGCGCTGCTGGATGATGTCCAGGGCGGCGTTGCGATAGGCCTCGGCGAGGGTCGGGAAGTTGAAGGTGTGATCGACGAAGACATCGATGTCGTCGTTGTGCAGCAGCGCCATCTGCCCCACCGAGGTCAGTTCTCCGGCATTCTCGCCGACCACCTGCAGTCCGAGCAGCTTGCGGCCCTGGGCATCGGCGACCAGTTTGAGCAGGCCGTTGTCATTGGCGCCGATGAGTCCGCGCGAGACTTCGTTGAAGCCGGCACGACCGACGAGGCAGCTGCCGAAGCGCTTGACCGCCTCGGCCTCGGTGAGGCCCACGCTCGACATCTCGGGGATCGAATAGATCCCCGCCGGAATCAGCTCGGGTCGCGAGGCCGCCGTCAGGCCCAGGGCATGGCGGATGGCGCGACGGCCCTGATCCATGCTCGCGCTAGCCAATGACGGAGCCCCCGCGACATCACCACAGGCATAGATATGTCCGACTGCCGTCTGACCATGCTCGTTGACCGCGATCAGACCGCGATCGGTCGGCAGCAGTCCAGCGGCTTCGATGTTCAGGCCTTCCAGGCAGGCGACCCGGCCCTGGGCACTGAAAAGCTTCTCGCTGGGGATGATACGACCATCGGTGAGCGTCGTCACCACCCGCGCGGTTGAAGGATCGTGCACCACCGAGGCCAACTGCGCCCGCACGAGGTATTCCGAGCCGGTGGCGGTGAAGGAGGCCAGGAAGCGTTCGGTGAGCTCGGGGTCGAGAAAGGCCAAGGGCCGCTCGCCCTTGTCGATCATCGTCACCTTGGTGCCAAGGGCGGCGAAGATCGAGGCATACTCGGTGGCGATGACCCCCGCCCCGAGGACGGTCAATGTCCTCGGCAGATAGATCAGCGAGAGGATCGAGTCGCTATCGAGAATGTGTTCATGATCGATCGGCACCTCTGCGGGAGCACGCGGGCGGCTGCCAACGCAGATGACGATCACCGGCGCGGTCAGGACGGTGGTCGTGCCGCGGACCGATTGGACCTTGAGGGTATGGCTGTCGACGAACCGCGCCCGGCCGTGGCAGCGTTCGACCCCGCCGCGCGTGAGCTGGTCCTTGAGATATTTCTGATGGCCGCGGATGACTTCTTCCAGACGGCTCATGAGGCTCGCGACCTGGATCTCCTCGCCGAATTCGATCGGCAGTTCAACCCCGCTCTTGCGGCGGAAGCTGGACAGCGCCAAGGCGGTTTCGCGCAGCGTCTTCGAGGGGATCGTGCCGCGATGGACGCACTGCCCGCCGACGTGCGGATCACGCTCGACGAGCATCACCCGCTGTGCTGCCGCTGCGGCTTGCAAAGCTGCATGATGTCCGGCCGGGCCGCTGCCGATCACGATCACGTCATAATCGAACTCATTCATGCCATCATCTCCACCGACAGCTTGACCTTCGGCCCGAAGTCGAGTAGCGCCTCCATCTCATCCGGGTAGATGTTCAATTCGCTCAGCAGCGGATGCTCGCTGACGCAGGTCAGCTCAATACGCTTCGGCCCCCTCAGCAACCAGTGCGCGAGGTCATCGGCCAAGGCGGTCATCATCGCCTGGTTACGCGCCGTCGGGGCCTTCAGCGGGTCATGATGGAATTGCACGACCTCTGCCAAACGCACCGGCAGCTTCCAGAACTTAATCATTTCGGCACCCACTCGCGCATGCAGCGAACCGATAATACCGTCAGCCGCCGCGAAGTTGAAGGGCACTTTGCACTCCGCGCAGATGGCGATGATTTCCTGAAGGAGCACCGGCCGGGCCATGTCGTGCAGCAGGCCGCAGAGGAAGGCCTCTTCGACATTCAGGCGCCGTCCGCGGGCAATTTCCTGGGCGAACAGCGCCGTCGCCAGGCAGTGGCGGAATTGCAACTTCACCGGCGCCTCATGACCGGGGACCTTGAAGACTTCGCCCTGGCAACTGATCACCAAAGCCATCTCGCGGACCTTGACCACACCCAGACGTGCGAGGACCTGATCGAGGGACACCAACTGGCCGCCAGCCCCGTACAAGGTCGAGTTGGCGAGGCGCATGAGATTGCCGACCATCGCCGGGTCGCGGGCCACAACCGCCGCCAGCTCGCGCAGATCGGTGCTCGGATCATTGCACAGCTGGACGACCTTGCTGGCGGCCTCAGGCAGGACCGGCAAGGTCAAGGCCCCCTTCAACACCCGCTCAGCCAGACGACGAATCACCACCGGATCAAGCTGGGCAGTATTATCGACGGACTGTGCGAGCATAGCTCAGCGTACCTCATAAATATCTGCGGCGCAACATTACCTGCGCAAATGTCCAACGCCCGGGCACGAACGCGGGCGGCGCCGTTGGTTGGCCTCGAATCAACGGCGCATTCGGACTTTAAGCGGCAGCAATGAAGCACTCTTAGAGCGGCCCAAGATGACCCAAACGAAACTTTCTATGCGGCTAGTAGTCTGTGTGTTGAGCCCCGGCGGGCTCAGATTCCGGTAAGCAAGCTCGCCACTCCAGCCAACACATGCAGCGGGCGATAGGGATAGCGCCCGAGATCGGCCTCGGCGGTGACTCCGGTGAGCACCAGTACGGTGTCGATCTCGGATTCGATGCCGGCGATGATGTCGGTATCCATACGGTCGCCGATGATCACCGAGGCTTCGCGCTTGGCGCCGAGACGCTTCAAGGCACTGCGCATCATCAGCGGATTGGGTTTGCCGAGGTAGTATGCGCGGCTGCCGGTGGCCAACTCGACGGGCGCGACCAGGCTGCCGCAGGCGGGCACGATGCCGCTCTCGGTGGGGCCGGTGGTGTCGGGATTGGTGCCGATCAGCCGCGCACCGCCGAGGACCAGACGGATGGCCTTGGTCATGGTGTCATAGGTATAGGATTTCGACTCGCCGATGACCACATAATCCGGACTGACGTCGTTCATGGTCAGGCCGGCTTCATAGAGCGCGTTGAGCAATCCCGGTTCGCCGATGGCATAGACGCTGCATCCCGGTGACTGCGTCGCTAGAAAGGCGGCGGTCGCCAAGGCGCTGGTATAGAAATGCTCGGCCGGCACCTCCAGGCCCAGACGCGCCAGCTTCTGGGCCAGTTCACGCGGGGAACGCTCGCTGGAATTGGTCAGGAAGAGGTAACTTTTGTCGTTCTTCTGCAGAAATTCGACGAATTCGATGACTCCGGGCAGGAGACGGTTGCCGTGGTAGATGACCCCGTCCATATCGCATATGAACGCAGCTTTATTCATAATCGGATGCATGCAGAGAAGGTCTTGCCGCCAGCCACGGGCACAACCAGAGAATTGCCAGGACCCGCGCAAAGGCTCATGGACGGCGTCGAATCTGCGAGGTATACTGTCTCGGAGAACGTTGCCGATGCCGCGTCAGCCGCTCTGCTCAGTACAATTCGAATTCAGCAGCGGATGCGCCCGCCTGCGTCTCTGCCGTCCCGACCACTACAACGCCCTCGATATCTCGACCTTGGCTGAGATCCTCGTGATCCTCGAAGAAGCCGCCGGCATGCAGATGCCGCTGGTTCTCTCGGGCGAGGGCCAGGTCTTCAGCCTCGGCTGCGATGTCCGTGAATTGGCGGGATTTTCCACGGAATCCGCCGCCACTTACAGTCGTCTCGGACAGCAGGTAGTACGCACCCTGGAATCCTGGCCGGGAGTGACCATCGCCCACCTCACCGGCTATGCCCTCGGCACCGGCCTGGAGCTGGCCCTCGGCTGCGACCTGCTGGTGGGCGCACCCGGCGTACGTATCGGCCTGCCGGGCCTGGCCTGGGCCCTGGTACCCTGTCTCGGCGGCCTGCGGCGGCTTCATCAACGCGTCGGACCGGAAGTGAGCAGCGATCTGTTCCTACGTGGCCATATGCTCGATGCCGAAAGCGCCCTCCGTGCCGGGCTACTGAGTCGCATCGTCCTAGAAGATCAGGAGGTGACCCAGCTTGCCAACTCGGTCACCGATTTCAGTGCCAGTGCCGTCAGCGCCATCCGTGAATTGCGTCTGCGCCATCACGGCCCCGCCGATGCTTCGAGCGAGACCATCGAGGCCGATCTCTTCGCTCAGTCCTTCACCAATGGCGAATGCCAGCGCCGGCTGCGTTCTCTGCTGTGACCCCAGCCGTCAGGCACTCAAGTCTTCGGTGACGATCGAGCGGTAACTCTCGTAGCGACTCCTAGCGATGCGTCCGTCGGCGACCGCCGCCTGCACCGCACAGCCGGGCTCGTGCAGATGGCTGCAGTCAGCGAAATGGCAATCACTGTGCAAGGCCGCGAAATCACGATAGAGCAAGGCCACGTCAACCGGCGTCAGTCCGCAGATCGCGCACTCGCGCACGCCAGGGGTATCGATCAACCGCCCGCCATCGGGCAGGGCGTAACTGCGCGCGGCGGTGGTCGTATGCCGACCATGGCCTTCTTCGGCGACGGCGCCGATGCGCGCCGCGAAATGCGGGAACAAGGCATTCACCAACGATGATTTGCCGACGCCGCTCTGGCCGGCGAAGACGCAGGCGAGACCCTGCAGATGGCCACGCAGCTCTTCCAACGCCGGACCACCATGGATCGCCGAGGTCACCGCCACGGTCACCCCCAGGCTGCGATAGAGGGCGATGGCCTCATCGGCGGCACCCAGATCGGCCTTGTTCAGGGCCAGCACCACGGGGATGTCGTTCATCGCCGCGATCAACAGGTAGCGATCGATCAGACCGAACTTGAGATCAGGATCGCGCACCGAGGAGACGATCACCAAGCGATCGATGTTGGCGGCGAATATATGGATCAGCGAACGGTTATGGCTGTCGGTGCGCGCCAGCTGATTGCGGCGGGCAGCGACGGCGGTGATCACCGGATCGCTGCTGCAATCGACCTGCACGAGGTCACCGACGCACAGTGGATTCTTGACCCCAGAGACCTGCTTCTTGAGGACCTGGCGCACCGTGCACAGCAATTCGCGACCGTCGGCATCCAGACGTACGGACACGTCCTTGCCGAGGAATCCGCAGATCACGCCAGGCTCGCCGATGGCCTCGGGGCGAACCAGGCCCGCCAAGCGGTTGAACTTGGCGAGCAGATGCTCGCCGGCATGGCTGCGCCGCTGGGTCGCACCGTGGGCATCGATGAAGGCCTCATCCTCGGTGCGTTGCTCCCAGCCGGTGATGCGCGTGGCATCGACGGCGTGCGCCCGACGCAGCCGGCCGAGGCCATGACGGGGATGATGGCTGACCGTGCCTTTGTGCTTCGATGGACGTGGCTCAGGCATGAGCAACCGACGAACGGACCTCGCCAGCTGCGACACGGGCAGCGCCAGCGACGAAACGGGCAGCGCCAGCGACGAAACGGGCAGCGCCCGGCCTCATTTGCCGGCCGCTTCCAATTGGCTGATGGCGGCCTGATAGGTTTGGGCCTCGGCTTTCAGCGCCAAGCTGGCGATGGCCTGCAGGTCCTTGGCCGAGATCTTGTTCCAGCGCAGGTAGACGGCGCCGCCGGAAGCATCCTTGAGCTCGAGGCCGTTTTCGAGACTGGCGCCGACCAAATCGGGATCGGTGAAGCCCTCGAGCACGCCGTGAAAACGCACGCCTTGCAGGCTTTCCAATTTATGCCCGAGAACCACGGTCAGTTCCGCCAATCTCTTGGCGGCGTCGTTATAGCCATCGATCTTGGCCGCCGCCGGAGTGCCCTCGACGGTTTTCCGCTGCGTTCGGATGAGTTCGTTCAGGCCGCTGAAATTCCACCCTGCCAAGAATTTCCCGGCCTGGGTCGCGACGAGATTGGTGGCATTGATACGCTCGTTTTCCACCGCCTGGATGGCGCGCGCGATCTCCTGTTCCTGGGGGGTGTTCAACCACGCCGGCGGCAGTCCTTCACGCAGGGCCTTAAGGGCCGCGAGATCCTTATGGCTGGAAAGCAGCTTCATCTGTTCGCCGAGCCAGGCGACATAATCGGTCTTGGATTTCTCGACGCTGCTGAGGATATCGGCGAAACGCTCCTTCACCGCCGGATCGTTCTTGCCCTTGAACGCATCCAGACGTTGGGCGGCAAGGTCGAAATTATGTTCATCGACGAGCTTATCGGCCTCGGCCTGGACCGCACTGAAGGCATCCTGGACCTGTTCGACCTGATGACGACGGAGCAGTTCCTCGATGCGCTCGGCCAAGGACGAACGCTTGGCGAGCAGTTGCGCGGACAGGCCGGCCGAGGGAATATCCGCCAGCATCTTGTGCAGTTCCGGGAATTTGAGCTGATCGGCCGGACGCCCGAGTTCACGATCAAGATCGTTCAATTGTCCGGGGACCTTGTTCAGGTCCGTACCGACGACGACCGCCGGCTCGACGCCGCTGGGCGTGGGCATGGCGGCTTCTTGCGTCGCTGCGACAGCGACTTCTTGCGTCGCTGCGTCAGCGGCTTCCTGCGTCGCTGCGACTGGCGGCTTGATAACGGTCTCGGCCGGCGGCGAACGCAGGGCCATGACCAGCACCACCACCAGGACCGCGACCAGCACCAGGGCTCCCACGACCTGCTGCAGCCGGCTCTTGGCGGCGGGGAGATTGATCTGGCCGCTTTCCTCGGGAGTGAGATCGATGGGGTCGACACTGCCTGGCTTCACGCCTTGGGCATAACGGCGCAGCATCACCGTCTCGCTACCGGCGCGATCCTTTGAAAAGCCCTTGCCGGCGAGGATGCGATCGATCTCGGTCTCGATCTCCTTCGCCGACTGGTAACGCTCATCGGGATTCTTGGCGAGCAGCTTCTCGACGAGATTGACGACCTCCTGCTGAACCAGCGGATTGAGCGCCTTCAGCGAGGGAATGGGCTCCATGACGTGGGCCTTGAGGACCTCGGTGGGCGTCGAGCCGTGATAGACGGTCTTGCCTGAAAGCAGATGGAAGAGGGTCGCACCAAGGGAATAGAGGTCGACGCGATGATCGATCTTCTTGCCCAGGGCCGATTCCGGAGCCATGTAATGCGGCGTACCCATGATCTTCTTCGGGCCGTCTTCGGCGGCGACTTCATCGAAGGTCTTGCTGATCCCGAGATCGGCGAGCTTCACCACCTCGTTCGAGCCGACCATGATGTTGTCGGGCTTGATGTCCTGATGGATCAACCGATGGGCGTGCGCGTAATCGAGAGCCCGCGCCACCTGGCGGGTGATTTCCAGGGCCGCTTCGACTTCCAGCTGACCATGCCCCTTGAGCATCTGCATGCAGGTCGGGCCATCGACGTATTCCATCGAGAAGAAATGGATATCGTTCTCGGTGCCGACGTCATGCACCTGGATGATGTTCTGATGATTGAGCTTGCCGGCGGCGCGGGCTTCGCCGATGAACTGATCGACCCACTTGCTCTTCTGGCCGTATTTCGGGCTGAGGATCTTCAACGCCACTTCCCGGGCCATGGAGCGCTGCTGGGCCTTGTAGACGATACCCATGCCGCCTTCGCCGAGCTTCTCATGGAGCTCGTACTTGACCACGAGATCAGCGAGTTCGACGTCACCGGGTTCACGCACGAAGAGGAATTCGACCTCACCGACGCGGATGCGATCGCCGAAGGAAAGCAGGCGTTCATTGACCTTCTTGCCGTTAAGCTGGGTGCCGTTGCGCGATCCCAGATCCACGAGGCTGAAGAGCCGCCCATCGCGGCGCACCTGACAATGGGCCCGCGAGGCCATGTTGTCGATGATCTGCACATCGGCATTGGATTGACGACCCATGACCGTCTGATCCTTTACCAGCATGAACTCGCCGCCGGCGGTGGGTCCGGATTGGGCAACCAATTTAGCCATAAGAAGCAGCGTCCACGTTGTAGGGATCGACTCAGGAGGGTGCAGCCTAGCTCGCAAACTCGCCACGGCAAACCGCACGCCGTGTCATCGCGCTGAAAGTTCATGTCGTTATACAAGGCGAGGGCCGCAGCGTTGAGTGGCATGCACACCCGGGTAGGGTTCAACAATGTCCATTGCCCCGTCCTGCGATCTCGTGGTGCTCACCGGTGAGCCATCCGGCGATGCATACGGGGCGGCGATCCTCGAAGCCCTGCGCGTCGCCCACCCCGACCTAGTGTGCGCGGCGATGGGCGGCGAGCACCTTCGCGCGGCTGGCGCCGAGATCGAACAACCGATAGACGGGCTCGCGGTTATGGGCCTCGGCCCGGTTCTCGCCCGGCTTCCCGAATTCATCCGCCTGGGGCTGCGTCTTGAGCGCATGATCCGCTCGCGGCGGCCGAAGGTCATCCTGACCATCGACTACCCGGGGCTGAATTTACGACTACTTCGCAAGTTGCAGGATCTACGCCGCGAAGGCACGCGCTTCGTGCACCTCGTCGCCCCGCAGGTGTGGGCGTGGAAACCGCGCCGCGCCAAGGCCATCGCCGCCACCGTCGATCATCTGCTGTGCTTCTTCCCCTTCGAGCCGCCGCTCTTCAATCGCTATGCCGCTCGTTATCCGGCCTTCCGGGCCGAGTTCGTGGGCCATCCGCTGGTCGACCTGGTGCACCAGATCGACACCACCCCGCTCGACCGCGATCAGGGTTGGAACGCCGCTGATCCGCTGCTGCTGCTGGCCCCCGGCAGCCGCCAGCGGGAGGTCGCCAAGCTGCTGAGCGTTTTCCATCAGGCCACCGAGATCGCCCTGCCGACGCTCGAACGTCTCAGCGGCCGCACCGTCCACGTCGCCGTCGCCCGCGTCCCCGAGCTGCCCCTCGACCTCTACCGCAAGGCCACGCATTTCAACCTCATCGAAGGCAACTATCGCGCCCTCTGCGCACGTGCACGCTGCGGCCTCATCGCCTCGGGAACCGCGACCTTGGAGGCCGCCCTCGCCGGATTGCCGCATGTCATCGCCTATCGCACCGATCGCCTGACGGCGGCGGTGGCACGCCAACTCCTGCTCACCGAGCATGTCGGGCTGCCCAATATCGTCGCCGATGCGCGCATCCTGCCGGAGGTCCTCCAGGACCAGCTGACGCCGCAGCGCCTCGCCCAGCACCTCATGCAGCAATGGGCCGAGGGCGCGGTGCGCACAGCGGTGCGTAGCGGCCTGAACCTGACCCGCGAACGCCTCGGTGCCGGAGGCGCGATCGCCCGCATCACCCAGGCCCTGAACCTCGAACTCGACCTCGGCACCCGCCGCCAGACGCACGACCTACGCTCAGCAACGGAGATGATGTGATCCTTTCAATGACCGGCTTCGGTGCCGGGCGGGCCGCCGATCCACGCGGCGAGGTGCGGGTCGTGATCAGCTCTGTCAATCATCGCGGCTGGCAGCTGCAACTGCGCAGCGAACTCAATGACGTGACCCTCGAAGACGAATTGAAGACCCAGCTGCGCACGGCCCTGGTACGGGGATCGGTGAGCGTGCAGATCACGGTGTTCACCGCCAACGGCCCCGGTCACGAGGCCATCGACGCGGCGGCGGTCACCGCCGCCTGGCAGGAGCTCGCCCAGCTCGCCCGCGAGCTCGCGGCGCCAGTGCCGGCTATCGAGCACGTCGCCCGCCTCCTGCCCGCGCGCAGCGCGGCCGTCGCCTGGGGCGACCTGGTGCGGCTGGCGCTGGGCGATGCCCTGGCCGATCTGCAGCGCGTCCGTGCCAGCGAAGGCGCGGCGCTGATGAAGGCCCTTACCCAGTACGCGACGCAGTTGCGCAGCCTGCACCAGCGCCTGCAGGTCCGCGCCGCCGAGCGCATGCCCGCGTACCGCGAGCAGCTGCTGAAACGGCTCAGCGAGGTTCTCGCCGGCCAGGCCCTGGTGACCCCCGAGCACCTCGTACGTGAACTCGCCATCCATGCCGAGCGCATCGATATCAGCGAAGAACTAGTGCGCCTGGGCGCGCACCTCGAGGCCCTCGACGGGCTGCTCGCCGGGGGCAGTGAGATCGGGCGCAAGCTCGACTTCCTGGCCCAGGAGATCGGCCGCGAGATCAACACCACCGGCGCCAAGGCCAACGATGTCGCGCTCACCGCCCTGGTCCTCGAAGCCAAACTCGCCCTTGATCAAATCAAGGAACAGGCCGCCAATGTCGCCTGAAGGCGCGCTCGTCGAGCCCACCGGCCTGGGCCGGCGCACCGCTCGGCTGCTGACCGCGCGCTACGTCTTCGCCATCCTCCTGGTCGCCATCCTCGCCAGCGCCGGACAGGTCCTCGTGCAGGTGGCGCTCTCACGTCAGGCCCACGATGCTCAAGTCATCAATCTCGCCGGACGCCAACGCAATTACAGCCAAGCGCTGTGCAAGAGCCTGATCGCGACCTTGAATCTGCCGGCGATCGAAGCCGAGATCGCATGGGCAGAAGCACGCGACATCCTGCCCCGCTGGCAGAAGGTCCATGCCGGGCTGATCACCGGCGATCCAAGTCTCGATCTGCCGGTCAACGACAGCCCGGACCTCGCCCTGCGCTGGCAGGCCCTGCATCCGATCTTCGTCGACCTCTCGCAGCGCATCACCACCGCCATCGACAGCCAGCAGCTCGCCAGACCGAGCGTCAGAGATCTGCTCAGCGCTCAGCGCCGCTACCTGCAGGGCATGGAATCCGTCGTCGAGCAGCTCGATCGCGAAGCCCGTCAGCGCGTACGCCAGACGCGCATCCTCGAAGGATCCTTGTTCGCCATCCTCTGCGTGGTGCTCATGGCCGAGGTGCTGTTCATCTTCCGCCCGGTGGTGCGCCGCATCCGCATCGAGATCGATGGCCGTGAGCGCGCCGAGGAAGCCGCCATCGAACGTGAAGTAGCCGAGGTCAGCGGCCGCCTCGAGCGCCGCATCGGCCAGGATCTCCACGATGGTCTGGGCCAGGTCCTCACCGGCATCAGTTTCCAATTGAAGGCCCTGCAGCGCCGCCTGAGCGTCGCCGAGATCCGCGCCGAAGCCCTCAGTGAAGCCCACCGCAACGCCGCCGATATCACCTCTCAGGTGGCGCAGGCGATTGGCCACACGCGCACCCTGGCGCGCATGCTGCACCCGGTCGAGGCCGATGCCGACAGCCTGGGTACGGCGATGCGCGATCTTGGCGACATCGCTGAAAAAGTATTCGCGGTCCAGGCCTTGGTGCTGTGGGATGACGACCTACCGATTCCCGGCGCCCAGGATGAGGACGGCAACGATCAGCTCGTCGACAGCCAGGAGACGCCGCCGTCGATGCATCTCTACCGCATCGCCCAGGAGGCGATGTCGAATGCCATCCGCCACGGCGGGGCCAAGCATCTGTGGATCACCGGTACGGTCAGCGAGGGGCGCGGAGAGTTGATCATCGCCGACGATGGCAGCGGCTTCGTCCCGCCCAGTCCCACCAGCCTGCATGGGCCCCGCACCGGCATGGGACTGCGCATCATGGCCTTTCGCAGCGAGCGCATCGGCGGCCGCTTCAGCCTCGAACGCCGGCCCGAAGGCGGCATGCGCGTGACCGTCACCTGGCCGATCCTTTTGGGAAACAACAAGCGTAGTTGATTTAATCAATTAATCGCGCCATGCTCGGGGCCATGAAATACCCTGCCTGGCTGGCGACGGCAGCCGTCTACCAAGTCTACGTCAGTTCCTTCGCCGACAGCAATCACGACGGCATCGGCGATCTCCAGGGGCTCATCAGCAAACTCGATTACATCCACGAGCTGGGCTGCAATACGGTGTGGCTCAATCCGGTGTTCGTATCGCCGTTCCGTGATGGCGGCTATGATCTCGCCGACTTCGATCACGTCGACCCGCGCTATGGCAGCGATGCCGACCTGCACCAGCTTTTCAGCGAGGCGCATAAGCGCGGCATGCGCGTGCTTCTGGATCTGGTCGCCGGCCACGTCTCCGACACCCATCCCTGGTTCATCGACAGCGCCAAGGGCATTCCCGGCCCCTACCGCGACTGGTTCATCTGGACCGACAGCGTGCTCGACACCGGCACCAAGGCCCATCAGTTCGTGGTCGGCCACAGTCAGCGTGATGGCTGCTTCATGGCCAATTTCTTTTACCACCAGCCGGCACTCAATTACGGCTGGGAGGACCCTGATCCCGCCAAACCCTGGCAGCAGGGCGTCGATGCCCCGGGGCCGCGGGCGGTGCGCGCCGAACTCGAACGCATCATGCGCCATTGGCTGCAGGCCGGCTGCGATGGCTTCCGCGTCGACATGGCCAGTTCCCTGGTCAAATGCCAGAGCGGCACCAGCGAACGCGGGAGCAGCGAACTCTGGCGCACCCTGCGCGCCAGCCTCGAACGTGATTTTCCGGACTGCGCCCTAGTCTCGGAATGGAGCTGGCCTGAAAAAGCCATCAATGCCGGCTTCCACCTCGATTTCCTGATTCATTTCAACCAGACCCCCTACCTCGCCCTGACCCGGCCCAGTTTCTTTCCGCCGAAGGTCGACGAGGCCATCCTCCACCCCAACGGCAAGGGCGACATCCGCGCCTTCCTCGATCCGCTGTTGCGTCAATTGCAACTCATCGGTGATCGCGGCCTGATCTCGTTGCCCACCGGCAACCACGATTTCTGCCGGCTCGCTTTCGGCCGCAGCCCAACCGATCTGCGCGTGGCCCTGGCAACCCTGCTGACCTTGCCCGGCGTGCCGGTGATTTATTACGGTGACGAGATCGGCATGCGTGAAGTCCCTGGACTCAGCTCCAAGGAAGGCTCCTACTGGCGCACCGGCTGCCGCACGCCGATGCAATGGAACAACAGTACCAATGCCGGCTTTAGCACGGCCCCCGCCGAACAGCTCTATCTGCCGGTAGATCCCCAGAGCCATCGCCCGGATGTCGCGGATCAGGAGCAGAACCCCAACTCGCTGCTGCACCTCGTGCGGCGGATCCTTCGCCTGCGGCAGCACCTGCGCCACCTCGGCAACAGCGGTACCTTTCGCGTGCTCCACGGCGAGGCCGGCTCAGCGGTGCTCGCCTGGCAGCGCGGTAACGGATCCGAGACCGTCATCGTCGTGATCAATCCCGCCGGGCGCACGGAGACCGTGGCCCTCGCCCTGCCCGGCACGACGCAGCTCGACCCCCTCATCAACGAGGGGATCATCGCCACCTGCTCCGCCGGCGGCTGGCAGTTGAACTGCGCCGCCCGTGGCTTCGCGCTGTTCATCCCCCGTTCACCGCTGTAAGGATCCAAAGAGCCTGTCGGGAATAGATTCAGTCGGCTCGATTCTGGGGGGGGCGCGGGCGACTCGCCCTCGTTCGATGACGTGAAATCGCGGGCGAGTCGCCCGCGCCCGTGCGCCCAACAGCGCACATCAACAGCAGGG
>JBIILZ010000099.1:0-14787 GCA_044338255.1 Planctomycetota bacterium
ATCACTTCGGGTCTCCTCGCGGGGGAGGATCCTCAGGTGACCGGCAGGAGACCCATCAGGGCCGGTCACTTTGGACCCGGCCAGAGTTTTGAGACTGGAAGCGGTCAGAGTTTTGAGACTGCACAGGATGAATTCGGTATCGCTACCGCGACCGGCGCCTTCGACGAGATTGCTAACGACGGAGATGGCTGAACGACGAAGTTGATTGGCGAGATCGCCGAACCGTACTCCATCGCTGACCACCGCGATGTCGCGCAGTTGCTGTTGGCCCAGGTGATAAACTTGAAGTCTGTGAAAATTCGCCATGGGAGGTTCCTTGTGCAACCTGCCAGATCGAACGCGCGCAGGGGTCAAGGCCGCGCAGCGCCGTGCCGCTCCGGCACGGGCAGCCTTGACGCCGAGCACGCTCGATATGGTTGGTGGAACAAGGAGCCGCACCGATCCAATGCACTAACCCGCCTGCGAAATTCCCCGTATTACCAAAATCGTCCAGCGACCAGCGACCAGCGACCAGCGACCAGCGACCAGCGACCAGCGACCAGCGACCAGCGACCAGGAACCAGGAACCAGGAACCAGGAACCAGCAACCAGCAACCAGCAACCAGCATCCAGCATCCAGCATCCAGTACCTCAAAAACCTCTCACCACCAAGCTGATTCCCGCAACCACCGTCAGGCTCAACACCACCACCTCAAAGGCCCGCTGCGGCAGCCGCTCATAGAGTCTTTTGCCGATCAGCGCCCCGAGGAAAATTCCCGGTAGCAGGCACAGATCGAGCGCCAGCGAAGGCATGGTGATGAGCCCTCGCCAGATATAGATCGGCACCTTGATGAGATTGACGATGAAGAAGAACCATGCTCCGGTGCCCATGAACTGGTCCTTGGCGAGGTCCATCGACAGCAGGTAGAGATTCATCACCGGGCCGGCGGCATTGGCGACGGTCGTGGCGAAACCGGTGAGCACGCCGAAGATCAGGGCCTTGCGCCAGCCATGACGGACGCCGACGAGGGTCGCATCAGGGACCTTTTTGCGCAACAGATGCGCTCCGACCATGACCAGGACGATGAGCCCCACGACCACGCGCAGCCAGCTGTCGGAGACCAGCATGAGCACGCCGGTGCCGAGGGCGATGCCCAGCGCGACCCATGGAAAAAATTGGAAGAGGTCCCAGGCCCGCGCATGCCGGCGGAAGAAGAACACCCCGAAGAGATCCGCCGCGCAGAGCAGGGGCAGCAAGGTTCCCGGGGCCGAGAGCGGGGCCGAGAGCGAGGATGGGACGACGTAGAACATCGCCGGCACGACCAGGATACCGAGGCCGGGGACGCCGGTCTTGGCCATGCCCACGAGCATCGCGCACAGGCCCCCGAGCAGCCATTGGTACAGGGACAGGTCGGGCATGAGAGCGCGATGCCCGCCTACGCGAGCGCCAAGCGAGCAGCTTAAAGCTGCGGCTCTTTGCCGGTGAGCAGACGGAAGGCCTCGACGTATTTGTTGAGCGTCCGCGTTACCACTTCATCAGGCAGGGTTATGCCGGGGCCGTTCTTGTCGAAGTGCACGCTCTCCAGGTAGTCGCGCACGAACTGCTTGTCGAAGCTGTTCTGCGGACGGCCCGGCAACCAGCTGGCGGCGGGCCAGAAGCGGCTGGAGTCCGGGGTCAGGGCCTCATCGGCGAGGACCACCGCGCCGTTGGTCTCATCGAGACCGAACTCGAACTTGGTATCGGCGATGATGATGCCCCGGCCGGCGGCGTAATCGCGGGCGGCGGTGTACAGGCGGATGGCCTTGTCCCTAATCTGATCGGCGTAGGCGCGACCGAGCAAGGTGACGGCTTCATCGGGATGAATGTTCTCGTCGTGGGTGCCGAGGGCAGCCTTGGTCGACGGGGTGTACAAGGGCTCGGGCAGCCGACTGCTTTCGAGCAAGCCGGTAGGCAGGGCGATGTTGCAGACGGTACCCTTGGCCTGGTATTCCTTCAGTCCGGAACCGGAAAGGTAACCACGGACGATGGCCTCGACCTGGAAGATCTTCAGGCGCTTGACCAGCATGCAGCGGCCTTCGAGCTGGTCGCGATAGCGCTGCACCACCGGCGGCATGTCCTCGATGCGGGCGGTGGCGAGATGATTCGGACCGTGGCCCTTGAGCAGCTCGAACCAGAACAGGCTCAATTGGGTGAGGATCTTGCCCTTGCCGGGAATGCCGTTGGCCATCACCACGTCGAAGGCGCTGAGGCGATCGGTGGCCACAAACAGCAGATGCTGGGCATCGACCTCGTAGACATCGCGGACCTTGCCGCGAGCCAACAGTTTGAGTTCGGGCAGATGACTATGGACCAAGGCGTGCATGAGCGGCTTTCGCGTGAAGTGCAGCGTTACTTTCCGAGTTTTTCGCGCAGCGTGCGATCGAACTGGGTCTGCTGGTAGCGCGACAGGGCTTCCCGATACATGGCCGCGGAATCAGCCGATGCGCTCGGTGGTATAGGGTCCTGCTTGACCGCGACGACCTGCATCAGTCGCACGCGCGGAGTGGTCGAGCCGGCTGAAGCAGCTTCGACGAGGGCCACCGGACGGTTGGGCATCGCCAGGCTGGCGGCGAGGATCGCTTCCCCGGCAGTGCCACCGGCTTCGCTCGCCGGCGCATGTAGTTCGCTCAACGGCCGCACCGGCTTTTCACTGACCTTCGCTGCCCACACGGCATTGGCGGGATCGGCGAGAACCTTGGCCAAGCCGCCGGGACCGGCGGCTTCGGCGGCGGCGCGGAGCTTGCCGGCCTCCGTGAGCAAGGCCTGATAGGCGCGATTGCCGGCGACGATCGCCTGCACCTCTGCGCGCACCTCATCGAGGCTGCGGAAGCCGGCGGGAGTGCGCTGGGTCACGCGCAGTACGAACCACGTCCGGCCCTTGGCCTCGGCGCCGCCGGGGACGGCCGCCGACTGCAAGGGATTGGTGATGAAGCCGACATCCTTGCTGAACAGACCGGCGGGGTCCTTGATGGTGCCGAAGGCGCCGAGATCGACCTGGCCCTCGCTGGGCTCATTGATCACGAGCACTTCGGTCACAGCCAGTCCGGCGGCGGTGGCGGCAGCGGCAAAGGCCGCGCCATCGGCCTGCTCGAGGGTTTTCTCATCGACCACGGTATTGAAGCTCTGGATCACGGTCTGCGCAACCTGTTCGGCGGCGGTGCGGGCCAAGGTCTCCTTGATCGCGGGCGTCACCTCCGCGAGAGTCTGGTATTCAGGCGGGGCCTGCGGATCAACGACGGCGGGCGGCTGGGGAATGGCCGGCGGCTTACGGTAGGTTTCCTTGTGCTGTTCGTAATAGGTCGCGATTTCGGCGTCGCCGATGACCTGCTTGGCGGTCAAGGCAGCGATATCGGCTGCGGCCACGGTCGCCGTGACTTGCGCCCGGCGGGTAAATTGCGAGCCGCGCAGACGCTCATAGGTGCTCTGCACTTCGGCGTCGTCGGCTTTGACCTCGGTAAGCAGATGCTTGGCGTCGAGTTCGACCTCGGCCATGGTCAGCTGCGTCGCGCGCAGCTGATCGAGGACCACGCTGACCGTGGTCGGCACGGCGGGAGCGCCGACGTTGCGTGCGAAGAGGGCTTCGATGCCGGTACGCTCGGCGAGCAGACGGCGCAGCTCCAGGCGCGAGACCTCATCCTTAGCACCACGATGCTCGAGGAGCAGTTCGAGGTAGGTGCGCGCGGGCGCGCCGGCCTCACCGGGGACGGTCTTGGCGAGGAAGTCCTCGGTGACGCGATCGAGGTCGGCGCCCGCAGGCTGCAACCCTTCGGCGGCGGCGACGCGGGCCATGCGGATGGTGCGGGCATACGCCTCATAGCTGGTCAGTGCGAAGCGCTCGGAGGTGCGCGCCAAGGTCCGCTGCAGGCGTTCGGCGACATCCTTGCGCACCAGGATGTCGTTTTCGGCGACGTTATCGATGATGCGCTGCGGCTGTTCGAGGAAGGTCCACGACGAGCCCACGCCGAAGATCACCCCCACCAGTAGGATCATCGCCCAGATGAAGATCTGTTGTCCGAAGGTGATCGGCTTGACCGTGGTGGCGACGGCGTCGCTGGGGCTCGACACGACTTCGGCATCCTTGATCAGTTCTGGCTTGGCGGGCGGCTTGCGGGAATTGGCGTCAGCAGTCATGGGGTCCTTTGACAACGATGCTGTAAGCACCGGCAACAGCGAAATTAGGGTTGCTACGCTAGGCCAGCCCACTCGCCTGGCAACCGGCGCGATCGACACCGATGCAGGGGCATGTAGTGCACCAGAGTGAAAACCATGACTATGGGTTACTCCGGGTTCAGCCCGCGCCCGGTAGACCGCTCTGTCCAGGTTGACTCGAATGACGATCATCGATCGTGGTCGTCGTGCCATCCGGCGAAATGGTCATGCTGTCCGGCGACCAGCCCCCTCGATGGTTCGACCCCTCGAGATAATGAACCTTCTGCCCGCGGGCATCGATGATCACATTGCCGGCGGCGTCCTTCCATGCCCAGCCAGCGTAGCGCACATGCCATTTCGAACCCCATTCTTCACCTTCGGTTTCGACATGCGCGACCCCGCTCTCGTCGATGGTGATGGTGCTGTGGAAGTGATAATCAAGGTTCCCTTTGCCATCCGATTTGGGATCCCAGGTGCTTTCGATCGTCTTCGCTGCCACCCGTTGCGCCGCTGGGGGGAGGACCACCGGATTGCGCCGGTCTTCCGGAAACATCGGTGGTTGCGGCGCGGGTGCCGCGGTCAGAGCCTGACGCACCCGCGGATCGGCCTCACGGCGCTCGGCGGCGGCAAGCGCCTCGGCCGCCGCCGGGACGACGCCGGCCTGACGACGCAAAGCTGCCGCTGCCGCTGCCCGCACCCGCGGATCGGCATCGCTCAGCAAGGGTATCAGCTCGGCCGCCGGCAGATCCTGCTCAAGCAGGCGGCGCAACGCCTGGACGCGGACCTCGGGCTTGGTGATCAGCCCCAACTTGGCAAGGACCAGAGCCATCTCCGCGCGCGGCAGCGGCTGCTTAACCAGGGCAATGACGACCTCGTTCGCGAGGTCGGGAGGCAGGGTCGGCAATAATGCGAGCAGACGCGCCAGCAATTGATCGCGGACGGCCGAACTTCCCGCTGGCAACGGACCCTCGGCACGCAGACGGGCAAGGGCCGCACGCACAGCCTGGTCGGTCTTACCGCAAGCGGTCAGGGAATCGAACCATGCCAGGGGGTTGTTCGACTTCACCGACACGGCAGGAAGCGGCTGCGGATCCGCCGCCGGCGCAGGGGTTGGAGCTAAACCCGGAGTGTTTGTGATCTGCGGTACTGGCTGGCGAAGGGCAAGGGCCGCGACGACGATGGCTAGCGCCATCATTCCGGGGATGATGATTGCCAGATGTGGACGTTGAACCATGCGCCGAAAAATAGATGCAGCTCAAGAAAGCTGAACCGGGAAGCGCTTCCCGCGGGTCGCCGTGTTTCAGTGAGGCAGTAGATCGGCCGGCATCCGCCGGGGCTTGCCCGCGGCATCGACGGCCGCGACGGTCACCGTCGCCTCGGCGCAGGTAACCTCGCCATATACGATGCGGGTCGAGAAGCACAGGCGGCTCGGACCGGTAGCCACGACGGTAGTGAACATCGTCGCCTGATCATCGAAGCGCAGGCTGCGTCGGTAGCGCACTGACAGCTCGATGACCGGCATAAATAAACCTTCGGCTTCGAGCTGTCGATAACTGCGCCCGCGCGCGCGCAGCCATTCGATCCGGGCTTCTTCGAACCACGGCACGTAGGCGGCGTGATGGGCAACGCCCATCTGATCGGATTCGGCGTAACGGACGCGGATAACGTGCTGATGTTCGTTCATTCAGCCGCGCCGCTACCTATGTTCAGTGTTCAGAGTTCAGAGTTCAGACTGGTCCGCTGCGCGGCATGAGCGGCAGGGCGGCCATCGCCGAGGGCGCATCCTTGCGCGCCGGAGCCCGGGTCTTCTCGGTGGAATCCTTCCACACGCTGGCGGGGATACCCTTCAGGTCGCGGGTGACGCCGACCCAGCTCAAGGCCACTAGGGCGTACCACGTGATGTCGATCTCATACCAGCGGAAACCCTGACGGACCGTCGACTGGTAGTGATGGTGGTTGTTGTGCCAGCCCTCTCCGAGGGTGACCAACGCCAGGATGAAGTTGTTGCGACTGGTATCGGTGGTCTCGAAGCGACGGCTGCCGAAGACGTGGCTCAGACTGTTGATGGTGAAGGTGCCATGGGCACAGGCGACCGTGGAGATGAAGAACCACACCAGCATCTGCGCGCCCGAAGTCGCGTAGCCGGCGTGCTCGAGGGCATAGCCCATCCACCAGCTACCAATGCCGCAGATCAGCGGCGCGAGGATATCAAAGCGGTCGAGCCAGATGAGCTCGGGAAACTTCAGCAGGTCGGGGATCAGCTCCGAACGGGTACGGTAGTTGGAGTTGCCGAGAAACCAGAACATGTGGCTCCACCAGAAACCGCGCTGCTTCGGGGAGTGGATGTCTTCGGGCTCGTCGCTGTAGCGATGATGGTGGCGATGATGGGCGGCCCACCACAAGGCCCCGCGCTGGGCGGCGGTATTGCCGAGCACCGCCGCGCAGAACTGCCAAAAGCGGTTCATCTTGAAGCTACGATGGGAAAAATAGCGATGATAGAGGCCGGTGATGGCGAACATCCGGATGGCGTAGAAGGAGGCTGCGAAGATCACCGCCGGCCAGCTCCAACCGACCCAGATCACCGCGAAGCAGGCGAGATGGATGCCGACGAAGGGCAGGATGCGCACGATATTGATGCGCTCGTCTTCCGACGGCTTCTGCGAATCGCCGCCGTAGCTGTCGAGCCACAGAAAGGCGGCAGTAAAGAAACGGATGAAAATATTCGGTCGGGCAGTGGCGTTCATGTCATTCCTGTAAGTCGTCGAGCATCTTTCGCGCTTCTTTTGGCGCCTCATCCGCGCCTTGCGAAGCACCACCGGTGGGCTTTCCGCTGGTCAGTCAGATGTTCGAAATCGGCGGGACTCTGGAAGCATACAATAAAGACCGGCAGGTCCAGTTCTTCACCGCTGACGGCCTCGCGGACTGAGTCACGTTTCAGAAATGCGGAACGATCCCGCGCTGCGCGAGCAGCTCCGCAATCCGCGTCACGACCACGGCATCGGACTCGACGCCGGTGAAACGCAGATCGCAGTTGGAGGTACTGGTGCCGCTCGGATCGATCTCGACCACCACGCTCGGGACGTCGCCGATAAGGGTCTGCACCGAACTCGCATCCGCCAAGCCGATGGCATTGGTAGTCGAGACCACAATGAGCCCTGCCGTCGCCAGGAGGTTGACGACCTCGCCGAAGCGCCGCACCAGCTCTTCGCGAGCGGCATCGACGCTGAGATCATGGTCGAGACCGAGGAGCACGTTGGTGCCATCGAGCATGTAGGCTTGGCGCCGAGCGGCGAAGAGGCTCTTTTCCAATTCACGGGCATAGCGCCGTTTGCCGACGCCGTTCTTGCCCACAAACATCACCAGGCCGGCACGGTGGCCATTGGCCTGGGCGCGATCGGCGGTGGTCACGCCGCCGTGGATCCAGTTGAAGTCGCGCAGGCGGGCTTCGGCACGCAGATCATCCTGATCATCGGCCTCGGTGCCGGTGATGATCCCGCCGCCGGCGACGTCATAGCCGTCGACGATGACGAAGCGGCCGGTGGCGGCGCTCTCCGAAATCAGGTCGAAGGCCACCGGCGTGCGCGTTTCGAGGACGAGGTCGGCGACATCATGGCGGCCGACGTGATCCTTGGTCAGCTCGACATCCAGCTCGCTGGCATCGATGACCTTGTTCAGGCGATGGATACGCACCGCCACCGCCTGGGTGTGGAGCTTGAGCTTGTAATCGCGACCGGTGACGAAGGGCTTCTTGCTCAACCAGATGAGGTTGACGCGAAAGCGCGTGCTCACCAGGGGAGCGCGATCGACATGAGAGATGATCTCGCCACGGGTGACGTAGATCTCTTCGCTGAGCGTGAAGCCCGTCGACCAGCCGGCATCGATGGTCGTGCGCGGCGTGGTGTTGAAGCCTTCGATGGTGTGGATGGTGACGGTCTTGTTCGAGGGCGAGAAGACCACCTTGTCGCCGACCGCGACCGTGCCCGATTCGACGCGACCAGAAAAGATGCGGCGATCGTCGCCGTTGCCGGTGAACTTGTACACCGCCTGCAAGGGCACGCGCAAGGCCGCTGCCGATTTGTCGGGCGCCTTGGCGAAACCATCGAGGCACTCGAGCAGGGTCGGACCGGTGTACCACGCCATCTCAGGGATGCGGTTGGTGAGGTTGGCACCATGGAGGGCGGCAATGGGGATGAACTGCTTGGGCACGACGGTACCGATGGCGGCGAGGAATTCGCGGTATTCCTTCTCGATCGCATCGAAGTGCGCCTGGCCGTACTTGGCGAGGTCCATCTTGTTGACGACCACCACCACCTGCTTGATACCGAGCATGCCAAGGATGTAGCCGTGACGACGGCTGTTCTCGCGCACGCCTTCCTTGGCGTCGATGACCAGCACCGCGGCTTCGGCGCGGGCGGCGCCGGAGATCATGTTCTTGAGGAACTCAATGTGGCCGGGGGCATCGATGATGATGTAGTCGCGGCGGGCGGTCTTGAAGAAGCAGCGCGCGGTATCGATGGTGATGCCCTGATCCTGCTCATCCGACAGGGCGTCGAGCAGGAAGGCGTATTCGAAGACCTTGCCAGTACGGGCGCATTCAGCGCGTACGCTATCGAGTTTGCCCTGCGGCAACGACCCGGTGTCGGCGAGCAGGCGACCGACGACGGTGGATTTGCCGTGGTCGACGTGACCGACGATCACGATGTTCATCTGTTCGCTGGAATTCACGGCTGCATTCATGGGGTGTCCATTTACATACGTTCGGGGTCGCGGCGCCAAGGGCTCAACGGGTCACCAATCCACGTTCACATGTAGCCGTTTTTACGCAGCTCTTCGAGTCCGTGCTTGCCGTCCTGGAGACGACCGCTGCGCTCGGCGATGTTCCTCAACGAACCGCTCTTCAATTCGGCGATGATGTCATCGACGTTCTTCGAGGTCGACTTGATCGCGCTCTGGCACGGGCCGCAGCCCAGCGAACGATAGCGCGTGCCCTCGCCCTGGTCGTAATACAGCGACACCGTGGGGATGCTCTCACGCTTGATGTACTCCCAGATGTGCAGCTCCGTCCAGTCAAGGAGCGGATGGATGCGCACGTGGGTGCCGGGGGCGTAGTCGGTCTTGAACTGGTTCCAGAATTCCGGCGGTTGATCGCCGACATTCCATTCATTGTTCTTGTCGCGCGGACTGAAATAGCGCTCCTTGGAGCGACTGCCCTCCTCGTCGCTGCGGGCGCCGACGATGACCCCGTTCCACGGCTGCTGATCCGTATCGGGCTCGTAGACGCCAGTGCGCAGGTTGAGGCGCTTGCGCGGACCGGTGCCCTGCAGGGTGGCCTTCAAGGCCCCGGCCTTGAGCCGCGAGCAACAGGTCGTGCGATCAACCTTGGCGGGATCACCATCGGGCAGATTGCGTGTCGCCGGGAAGGTCGCGCCGGCGGCGAGGGTCTCGGCATCCTGGCCGACGATCATGGTCAGCTGGTATTCCATCGCCAGGCGATCGCGGTACTGGATCATCTCCGGCAGCTTGTAGCTGGTGTCGATGTGGATCAGCGGAAACGGCACATGGCCGAAGAAGGCCTTACGCGCCAACCACAGGAGCACCGTCGAGTCCTTGCCGATGGACCAGAGCATGCACATCCGGTCGAAGTGCTTGTAGGCTTCGCGGAAGATATAAACGCTCTGTTGCTCAAGCTGGTCGAGGTGGTCCATGACGGCTCCATTGACGGGGGCGGGATTGTTGGTCCTCGCTTTGCGGGGCAAGTGCTGCTTTCCGCGGTCCGCGGGATACTCGCTGGCCTCGGCCGCAAGCCGCGCAGACTACCATGGTGCGCGCATATGCCCCCCTGTTCTTGCTGCTCTGGCTCCTGACCCTCACCGGTCTCCCGGCCCTGGAGAGCGATTTCGCGGGCACCATCTCGATCGCCGAGACCATCGCCGGCGATCAGACCAGCGGCAACGACCTCGAAGAACTCAACCGCTATGCGGCGGTGATCGAGGCGCGCCTCAAGCAGGCTACCGAGCAGCTCCCTTCCGCACCGCCGATGGTCGCCACCACCCTGCGCGAGGATATCGGCTTTTATCGCGCTGAACTCGAGAAGATCGTGGTCAGCCGGGGTGGCGAACTGATCCTCGCCACGAGTTCGTATCGGATTAGTCGCGGACGCGTCCTGCTCACCGCCCAGGGCGTGATGTACCGCATCGATCGCAACCGCAACACCGCCCAGGCCCTGTTCCCCGACAAGACTATTCAGGAGCTCGAACTCAGCCCCCTGCCGGCCATCGATGCCTCCGGCGCCGAGCCCGGGCCGGTGCTGCTCGGCCTGCCCACGCAACGCTTCACCCGCGTCTTCGGGGGCAAGACCTACCAACTATCCATGGCTCCGGGCCTACCCAACATCTGCGCGCTGTCGCTGATCCGCGGGGTCACCGACAATGAACTCTTCAGCGGCATCGCGACCTTGCCAGGCATGCCTCTACTCGTCGAAACCCGCGACGGCAGTATCGTGCGCCGCATCGTCACCACCGAACTGTTGGCTAAAGAATTGGCCGACGCTGATTTCGCACCCTGGCGGTAAACCCGGTCGGTGCGGCCGAGGCTGGATCGCAGACGCTGACTGGCGCGCCCCGGAGTTCCCGGCAGGATTCCGCGCCATGAGCCTCCACGAACAACTGACGCACCTCGCCAAACAAGTGAAACAGCGGGCTAAGACCAAGCCGCGCGTGGCGATCCTCCTCGGTACCGGACTCGGCGGCCTGGCCGACAAGATCAAGGCCGAGGTCCGTATCCCCTACCACGAACTCGATGAGATGCCGCTCTCGACCGCCGAGAGCCACAAGGGCGAGATCGTGCTGGGGACCCTCGGCAGCGTGGCGGTGGTCGCCTTCAGCGGGCGCCTGCACAGCTATGAAGGACATAGCCCGGCGGATGTGGTGGTCCCCGTGCGCCTCGCCAAATACCTCGGGGCCAAGACCCTGATCATGGGTTCGGCGGTGGGCGGCCTCAATCCGCAATACCAGCTCGGCGATCTCGTGGTCCTCGAAGACCACATCAACCTCATGGGCATCAATCCCCTGGTCGGCGAGAACGATGACCGCGTCGGGCCACGCTGGCCGGACATGATCGAACCCTACGACACCAAGCTGCGCAAGCTGGCGCTCGCTGAGGCCCTCGCCCAGGGCCAATCCCTGCACCAGGCGGTGTACGCGGCGGTGCTCGGCCCCAATCTCGAGACCCGCGCCGAATACCGCATGTTGCGCCAGTTCGGCGCCGACGTCGTGGGCATGAGCACGGTCCCCGAGACCATCGCCGCCGTGCATTGCGGCCTCAAGACCCTGGCCTTCGCCATCGTCACCGACCGCTGCCTGCCGGATGCCCTGGAACCCGCCAACATCCCCAAGATCATCGCCGCCGCCAAGAGCGCCGAGCCCAAATTGACGGCGCTGCTCATCAAGCTGTTACCCAAACTCTAACCCAAACTCTAACTTAAATTCTAACCCAAGCTGATCCCCATGTACGATTGCACGGTTACCTCCACGGCTGGCACTTCCGATCTCACCGTCGTGGTGATCGGTCACGGCGCGCACAAAGTCCCCCGCCTGGTCGAGACCCAGGCCGCCGGCATCGCCACCGGCAGCATCGGTGCGCCGCTGCACATCGTCACCCCTGAAGGGCGCTTCCTGCTGCTCAAGCTCGACGATAAGGCGTGGCTGGTGGGCGGCGAGAATTGGCGCCTGCTGGGCAAGGACATCGTCGACGCCGTGCGTCAGGCCAAGGCGACCTCGGCTACCGTCCAAGTGGGCGGCAAGCTTGCTCAGGTTGCGGCCCTCGTCGAAGGCGTCCTCCTCGCCGATTACCGCTACAATGTCCTGCGCAGCGGCAAGGAAGCCAAACGCACGGCAATCACCGTGCGTTTTCCCGGGCATGCGGCCGACGTCGTCAGCGGTCAACAGGCCGCCAAAGCGCAGAATCTCGCCCGCGAGTTGGCCGACATGCCGCCCAACCTGTGCAATCCGGTAACCTTCGCCGCGCGCGCGGTGAAGGAATGCCGACGCCTGGGCCTGAGCGTCAAGGTCATCGCCGGCACCGCCGCGCTGCGCAAAGCCCGCTTCCCCGGCCTGGTGCAGGTCGGCAAGGCCGGCTCGACCGAACCGCAGCTGGTCGAGATCCGCTATGTGCCCACAGGCGTGAGCCGAAGGAAGGGCGCCAAAAAGGACGCCGCCAAGGCCCCGCAGCTGGCCCTGGTCGGCAAGGGCATCACCTTCGACACCGGCGGCATCAGCCTTAAGCCCGGCGACAAGATGTGGGAGATGAAGGGCGATTGCGGCGGCGCCGCCGCGGTGCTCGGGGCCATGGTCCACATCGCCCAGAGCAAGCCGGGCATCGCCGTCACCGGCTACCTGGCGCTGGCTGAGAACATGCCCGATCGCCTCGCCCAGCGCCCCGGCGACATCTATGTCGCACGCAACGGCACGACCATCCACGTCGACAACACCGACGCCGAAGGGCGCTTGGTGCTCGCCGACGTGCTGACCTATGCCGCCGAGCAGGGCGCCACGCACATCGTCGACGCCGCGACCCTCACCGGCGCGGTCCTCGTCGCCCTGGGCACCAACATCGGCGGGGTCATGAGCCGCCACGATCAGTTCGCCCAGCAGGTCCGCGCCGTTGGCCAAGAAGTGGGCGAAGAGCTGTGGCAGCTACCGCTGTATGGCGAATACCGCAGCCTGCTCGACTTCACGCATGCCGACCTCAACAACATCGGCGGGCGCAATGGCGGAGCCATCACCGCCGGATTGTTCCTGGCCGAGTTCGTACCCGAGTCCGTACAGTGGGCGCACCTCGACATCGCCGGCCCGGCCATCGTCCCCGGTGGCTGGCGCTATTTCGCCAAGGGCATGACCGGCTTCGCCACGCGCACGCTGGCCCGCCTACCGCACGCGCTGGCACGCTGACCGTCGATGCCGAGGACCGCTCAGCTTGTCGCCGCCGCCAGCGTCCTGCCGGCGGCGGTGTGCCTCTTGTCACCCACTGCCGGCTGGTGGTTTGCTGGTGAGATCGCCTGCCACTGGGGCATGCATGCGGCCTTCGCACTGCTGCCGGCGGTGATCATCTGGCGCCAACGCCGTGCGCTCGCCGCCCTCCTGCTGTGCCTGATAGTGATCGGCTGCTGGCCCTTGCTGCGCGCCGCCTGGGAGCCGCGCGCGCCCCTACCGGCACCCGACGCCAAGCTGATTCGCATCTCCACCGCGAACGTGAACGTCTATTGCCCCAAGGATCTGCGCACGCCGGCGATCAACGCCGTGCTCGCCGAGCAGCCAGATATCTTCGTGCTCGCGGAGTCGATCAGCTCGCATGATCGCGCGCTCATCCCCTTGGAGGTCTATCCCCACCAGATCTGGCAGCCGCAGCTGCGGCGTAAATGGCACGACTGCGTAGCGCTGATTTCCAAGTACCCCATCCTGCGCTCGGTGATCCGCGATCTCGACAGCGAGCCCTACATCGAAGCCACTCTCGACATCGACGGCCGACCGATGCACGTCATCGCCGTGCACACCCAATCACCGTGGAGCCCCGACAACTGGCAACGACGCAATGTCCAGCTCGCGGACATTGCCGTCCTGGTCAATGACCTGGTGCAACGCGAACCGGCCCCGATCCTGCTGCTCGGCGATTGGAATCTTTCGGTCGCCAGCCCGGCCTGGGTGACCCTCCAGGGCAGCGCCCAGATCCAGCGCGTCGCCCAACCCGAACCCTCCACGTGGCGCGCCGAACTTGGGCCCTTCGGCATCACCATCGACCATCTTCTCGGTCGCGGCCTGGCGCTCGGCCGGCAACAGGCCTTCACGATTCCGGGGAGCGATCATCGCGGGCTGAGCGGAACGCTGGTCATGGAGGCGAGAAGCTCTCCGAAATAGACCATCATATGCATTCCGCTTCAGGATTTGCGGAGAACAATTAAGCTCAGCCCGAGGTCATGGAATGGAATGGAATCGATTCAAGCCACTCACGGCCCCGATTAACGCCACTTGATATGCACGAGAAAATCCATACTCAGGAAACCATGAGTAACCCCATTACCATCGATAAGGAGTTAATGGGTGGCGAGCCGGTTTTCACTGGCACTCGCGTTCCTATTCAAGCATTGTTCGACAATCTCGAAGATGGCATGTCTCTTCCTGAATTTCTTGAGAATTACCCCTCAGTAAATAACCAGATGGTCGTGGCAGTCCTCGAATTGGCAGCGAGCAGACTTCGCGTCGCATGAAGATCCTGTTGGATGAGTGCGTTCCCTTCAAGCTGAGATATTCACTCGCTGATCATCATGTCTACTCGGTCAAGATGATGAGTTGGGCCGGAATCAAGAATGGCGAACTCATCGCACTGGCGGATAAGCAATTCGATATGTAACAGCTCAGGCGGCCTTCCGATAATCCTTTGAAGACTTGGCTTTTGTCGTCATCGGCACCTTAGGCAACCACGGCCTCCCGGCCAGCGTCAGGGCGATGGCAGCGCACGGGTCGACCCCGTTCTTGGTCGTGGTGCTGAGGTAGGATCTGATTCGACAGAACTCCATGGCTCCAGTTTCGGTGCGGAATCCGCCGGAGACCTTCTGCTGGATTTTC
>JBIILZ010000195.1:0-4299 GCA_044338255.1 Planctomycetota bacterium
CCTCCGACCGGCACACCTGCACCATAGCCAAACCTGATCAGACCGCTACACCAACCCCAACAACTGGCCAGAGTATTGAGACTGGACCGGCCAAGGTTTTGAGACTCCACAATTACCATTCAGAGCAAAAAACTTCGTCGGTGGTCACCCATCAAGCGCACGGCTCCGCCTCATCATCACCCGCATCCACGCCGGTGACACCAACTTACCCTACATGGATCTACGATCTCAGCGGAATGCCATCTGGCGATGTGGACAGGTGGTGGGTGGTCGTTATGCCAGATCCTGACGGTGCTCGGAGTGTGGGTACATACCAACCAGCATCGGATCAACCACCCAACTGGCAAGCTTCCGACGATGGTTATTTACACGAGCTTAGGCCCGCTTCGTTATCGCCTTACAAAAACCTTGATTTGTAAGGTGATCGCCTTACGATTACTTAACAACGTAAGGAGTCGCCATGCTCACGATGACCCTCACCGCCAAGCGACAGGCGACCCTGCCCCGCGAAGTCTGCGACGAGCTGGGCGTCCGCCCCGGCGACCAACTTGATCTGGAGCGTGCCGTGGTGGACGGCCACCCGGTATGGGTGATGAAGCCGCACCGCCTCGACTGGTCCTGGATTGGTGCGGTTACCGTCCCCGATGGGATCTCGCACGACCTCGATGACATCCGCGCCTCGATCGAGCGCGGCGCGGCCGAGGACCGCGCATGAAGCTCGGCCTCGATACGTCGGTGGTCCTGAGGTTGCTGATCGGCCTTCCCGCTGACCACGCGGTGATCGCCCGCCAGCGACTAGAGCAGGCCCACGCTGATGGCGACCAGGTGATCGTGATCGATACCGTAGTCGCGGAGGCCTACCACGCCCTGGTGCATCACTACAAGATCGAAAAATCCCAGGCCCGTGCTCTACTACACCGCATGGTGACCTCGGGCACGGTTCTCGCAGAACCGGAGGAGCTTGTCACAGCGCTGGAGTCGTCGCTGGGTGCCGGTGTCGTTGACCGACTCATCCTCCACCGGCATCGTTCACTCCAGGCTTCAACGATCACCTTTGATCGAGCCCTCGGCGCGGCGGGCGCGGTACGTTTACCGACCGAAGCCCCCGTGGGCTTGTCGTGACAACGCCCACGGACCCAATGGCATTCACTTACCAGCGGCTCAATCCTGAAACTACCAATGACCGAACATCTTTCCTGGCGTGCTATGAAATCTCCACATGAGGAACGGTTAGTTCGTCTGTCTGACCCAAAGTGGATAGAGCGGGCTCGAAGCCTTCTGAGTACCCCTTGGAATACGCGCTATCGTGAATTTGCGATGACGATCGCCCTCACTAAGCAATTTCCCGTGCGGTTCCCGACCAAGGATTTACTCTTCGCGGAGGCGGAGCGGCGCACTGAATTCATTTTGACCAGCAATCCCGAGCACATCGACCCATCAGTACTCGATGACGTGCTCGATGCTCTGCTGGGCGATGAGTGGCGGCAACGCGCGCCTCCGACAGCACCAAAACTTGCTCCTACTTACGATGAGTGCCGCCGCGATTTTGAGGCATCTGCCCTCGAAGATCCCGGGACCTAAGCTCGGAAGATTGATCCTCTGACGAGTCATACCTGGCATCGTATTCATACCGGCCATCCCCACCGCAGTGACCACCAGCCGCTGGCAGACGGCCATCTAGCTCAGCGCTTAGGTCGCTGCGCGCCGCGTACACGACGACCGGTATCGGTGCCCTTTGCTGCCAATGCCTGTTCAAGCGTCGCCACGTAATCGCGGACAAACGGTGGGGCATGCGTCAGCCACGCCAACACCAGAAAGCGTTCGCGCTCCTCACCGTGAAGTTCCAAAGCATCTGCCCATGCGCCCATGTGCTCGGGTGCGATCGTCAATCGCTTCACCCGTGAGACCCATCCCGGGGACATGCCGATACGTGCGGAAAAGCCGCGCAGCGACAGCGATCGATCTGCCAACAGCCGTTCCAAATTACGGCCAAAATCAGTGAGCGGACGTGATGGCACCCGGCCAGTATATAATCGTTGTAGACCAGTGCGTACTCCGGCATTGATGTTTCTATTTTATAGCAACATTAATGGCCGGAGATCGACATGGTTCGCGCGTTCTGCTGGTCATTCGCCGTCGCACTGCTGTGCGGCTGCTCCCCCCTCACCTATGAAACCCGCACGGTACAGGTCCACCAATTACCTGCGCACCCCCTCCCAGCCGGGGCGACCTACGCGGTCGTCATCCCGCCGACCTCGGTCGGGGCGGCACAATTGGCTGAAACCCTCCGTATTCCGGGCTTCGCCAAAGCCACCGCGCCCGACACCGCCGAGGTGACGATCGAAGCCAACGTCGGCCAAGCGACCATCGAGAACCTGAAGATCGATTCCGGCACGGTGCACCGCGTTATCAGCAGCGGCGGTTCCAGTGAGTATACCGCCTATAGTTACTACGGCGAAATAGTGGTGCCCAGCCTGCTGCGCATCCGCAGCAAGACCCATGGCCAAGTGATCGCTTACGACACGCCCTGCCGCACCAACCTGAGCTATGACACGGATCCGAACTCGCAGCAGCGCTTCACCGACCCCTCCACCTTGGAATGGGCGTTCAACCGCGATCGTCCAGCGCTGCTGTCGAAAGCCTCCCGCGCGGAAGTGCAACGGCTGCAAAGCCTCGCCGCCGAAATCCTGGTTGATTCCTTCACGGCCCGCAAGGAAACCATCGCGTTCACGCTCGCGACCACGCACAAGACCGATGCGCGCTTTGCGCAAGCGGCCAACGTCTTTGCGCAAGCGGCCATCGGCCAGACTGGCGACACGACCGGCCTGGCCAACCGCCTGCAACCAGCGCTCGATCTCTGGCAGCAGATCACGACCAGTCCGATCGGCGATGACGACGAGAACCGCACCGCTGCAAAAGGCGCGGCACTCTACAATCAAGCCGTCGGCTGGTTCCTTCTCGATCGCCTCGATGACGCGCAACGCGCGGCCATTGCCGCCCAGGGCCTGGGCGTGGAAGCCCGCACCGTCTCATCGCTCACCTACCGCATCCAAGATCGTCGGCAGCGCATGAGCGCCCAGAAAGCGTCACCATGACCACGCACACCAGCACCCGCCACAGCGCTCCCCAGGTGCTGCAACGCGCCACTGTCAGCTACGTCAGTATTCCACCGGCGGCGCCAAGACAGGAGCTGCCCATCACGATCACCAAGGAGGAGTTCCACGCCGTGCTTGATCGCGACCGGTGGACCCGCGACCGCTATGAACACCGTCTCGGCGGCCAGGTCGTGCATTCCATCGACACACTCCGTTGCTTCAGACGCGAAAAGCCACCTACTCAGGCCACAGTCGCTGTCGAACTCACGGCCGCCATCACCCTCGTAAAAGCGGAGATGGTCCCACTCAAACGCCTTCTTGATGACATCGAGATGAACCTCGATCATCCACAGCGTCTGCACGAAGCACTCACCAGCATCGAGGCCATGGCCGCGCAGCTACGCGCCGTGGTCCTCGATGCTGTCCCTGGCTCGACACCACAGTAAGTTCCCTTCAGCGAGCACCCATCATGTAACCCCCACGACCTCCTGCTCATCAGTACTAACGCTGATCGCACCCCCTGCAGGAGGTCGCATGCCGTTCCGTTCGTTCACCCGCACTCCCCCGCTCACCAAGACCCAGGTCCAGCGCCGCGCCCATGCCCGTGTAGCGCTCTACCTGCGACTGTACGAGAGCGAAGGCTGGCCGCCGGAAGGCCCGCACGGCACCGACCCGATCGATGCCCTCGCCTGCCATCACCTCGCCTATCTCGCCTCGATCATGAAAGCGCTCTGGAAGGCCCTGCCGGATACCGCGCCGCTGACACGGCGGGTGCTCATGCGGCGCACGACGGCTACCGGTACCCTCCGCGAGCGCCACCTAGCACTGCGCCTCGGCCGCTGCTGCGGTTTGATGCGCGGTGAACGTAACACCAACTCCATTTGGCGCGTACCGCCATCGGATGCGGCTCCGTCGATCTCAATCCGGTCTCAGGCCGCGCACCAGCCACACGATCACTGACCTTGAACCCACTCGCGTCACCGCGCTCGGTGGCGGTGTACGGGTGATGCTCAATCACTAGATCTGTCTGAGGAAGATTCATGCGGGTGGAGACGATCTTCCGCCGTAACCCAGGAATACAGCACTGCCAGCTCATCCGTTGCCACCCCGCCACCCATTAATGCGTCGCGAACGGCGACGGGGGAGCAACCTAGCTGACGAGCCGCCTGGATCGTGCCGAGTCCCAGACGCTGGAGGTGGCTAC
>JBIILZ010000021.1:0-42256 GCA_044338255.1 Planctomycetota bacterium
CAGCGGCACCCCCGAAAAAGGCTGACCACGGGAGCCCCGCCTCATCGCCGCGGTCCACGATAGGCCTGCTGGGCACGCTGACGGGCCTCTTCCTGCTCCCGCTGAATCCGGGCGTCCTCTTGGCGCTCCAACTGGCGGAAAATATCTGATGTCGGGTTTTCTAACAGGTCGGTCGGTGATTTCTGGTGGGGATCATAGGGATCATCCTTCCGCTGACAGATCGCGTCCCAGAGGCGGTACAGATACCCCTGGGCCTCCCGGATACGACTAATGTCGAACTGCATGCGCTTAAAAATCGCCACCACCCCCTCCCAGGTACTTGGTTTCCGTTGGGCCACCTGTTCTTCAGCCAGTTCGAGGCGTTCCTCATGCATCCCCCGCTTGGGA
The DNA here is from genome assembly GCA_044338255.1 of Planctomycetota bacterium. Classification (GTDB taxonomy): domain Bacteria; phylum Planctomycetota; class UBA11346; order UBA11346; family UBA11346; genus CAIUVD01. Next base: position 388 of record JBIILZ010000021.1, read on the forward strand.
TCTTTCACGACTTGGCAGGCAGGCGCAATATCCTCGGAAATCCGCTCCATAGCACCCATAAAAGCTATCTGCTTAGCCGCCATCTCCCCCTGACGTACCAGAATCCAAGCCACCGCCTTCCCGATATCTTTGCAACCATGTACCTCCTTTACGAGGTCGAGGGCATTCCGACCGACGACTTTCTGCTCTCGGTCGAAAATCCGCTCCCGGCCTTGGGCATCCTTACCCACCCGCAGGCCAGATTCCGCCAGTTCTTCAGGGTCGAACCATCCCATCGCTTCCGCCAACGGTACCTTCCGGAACTGCTCAAGTTGCCGTCCGTAGTCATCACGCTGCGCCATCAGGGCGGCATTCTCCTTGAGCAACTGTGCCTCGCGGGCCGCGCGATTCTCACGCTCAGCCTGGAGTTCTTTGGCCAGCCGCCGATTGGTCGCCTCTGCCTCGCGACGTTGAGTGACGGCAATGGCGCGTTCCCGGGCCTGCGTTTCCAAGGTGGCAATGGCGGGCTCCTGCTCGCTTTGAATCCTCGCCTGCTGCTGCTGGGAATAGTCCTGTCTGCTTTTAGTCCGAACCAGCATGTCGGGAACTTCCACGACCGGCTCCGGCACCTGCGGCACGGCCTGCTGCAGATGCCCATACCATGCCCGGATATCGGAGTGTAGGGCTACGCTCCCCCGAACACCTCGTTCGAGTCCTATTGCCTGCATTGATTCCCCGTAACGGTCCTGCATCTCCGACAGGGCCTTTCGGCCATCGAGCCACCGAGATGCGTTCATCCGTCCCGAATCCGGGTCGATCGGTACCACAACCGCATGAATGTGGGGCGTCGTTTCATCGAGATGCAATGCCGCTGCGACGACGTTCTTCTCCCCCCACTCCTGTTTAAGCCAGTCCAGGACGGCAGGCGTCCAGGCCTGTAATCGGGCCTCGTCCCAGGTCCCTGCCTCGCCGCCGCGCGGGCGGAAGAACTCCGGGGACGCACTCATCAAGACCTCGCACGCGAGGACACCATTCTTCCGAATGCGCGCATCAACCTCCGTGATGCGTGCTGTGACGGCTTCCCACATGGGACCGGATTCCGGATTTTTATCTGTACTCGCGGCCCCCTCGCTGACCTCATGAACGGGGGCGACAAGGGAACGAATTTCCGGACCGATGAGCGTCATATTCGGTTGTTTCGGGTTCGCGTTGAGCGTCTCGCGTTCACGCTGGTTATGCTGGCCGACGGCCTTGATGGTGCCGACGGTCTTAAGTTTTTTGATTCGAAGGATGGCATAGGCCATGGCTGAATCCTGAGGGCTATGCCCGCCTGTGGTTTGCTTGAGGGAGACGACCGGAGGGAGGCGGCGGACCCGGCTGAGGCCGGGCGAGAGGAGGAATTTTTAAAAAATACCGTAGTGAGTACGATATTATTTTCTCTCCGCTCATACTAATATATGACTTCACCCACTTCCAGCTCTTTCCTGACCTGCGTGAGCTGCACTCTTCATTAGGCATAACGCCGTTTATTCCGTCGACCTTTAGCCGTTCAAGCAGCTTGCCGGTGGGCTATCGACCATTGACCGCTTCGGTTATTTGGAGTCCAGACGACCACGACGCTTCACCGTCAACCAAGCCACCGCTCCGGCCTTGTGCAGGGCCTCCACTGCCAGCGGCCCAATGGGGCCTCGGCTGACTCGGTAGACTGCCAGCGGGCATAAGCGCCCTCGGCTGTGCGTAGCTCTTCATAGGTGAAGCTTGTGAAAATGCCCCTTAGCACAACCCTCAACGTTAGTCCCTCGACAAGAGTTCAGCCAGGCGTATCTCCTTACTATTTTGCCGTGACGTAAGTCATTCCGATACTGACAATGACTCTCTCTGCCAAAAAGCAGGCTACCCTGCCTTGCGACGTCTTCTACGAACTGGTAAACCGCCCCGCTGATCAGCGCTTTAGGTAGTATGCCATCATGGGTGGCCACTCGTTTTAGGTAATGAAACCCGCGTAGCCGATAACCAACCAAACCTTACCCACCTCTGAGCACGGCGAGATCTTGCCGCACTTGCCACGCCGTAGCGAAGGACCCATACGCACGTCGGGCAAGCACACTCGCCGAGGCCTCAGGCTCCTGTTCAGCAATCGCCCACATGTCGGCCCGATAACTTGGCCCAAGCATGATGCGATGCCGATAGCCAAGATGCCACTGCGCCAGTGCCGCCGGGTCCATCACGTCACTGGGACGTTCGCGCAACGTGCCCGCCGGGGCGAGTAACGAAGTACCAGCAAAACGCGAATCCGGACCACGACGCTGCATCTGGAAGGCATTGCCGACGCGCAGCAGCTCGATGGGCTCCTGACGATCGGCGAGTCGCTGCCAGCGGCGGTCGGACTGGTGCCAGCAAGCGATCGCTGCCCAACACGCACGTGAGCGCTCGCCAGGGAGAAGCGGAATAGCCCGGACCAAACGATCGGCGTTGATGGCACGAGCATGGAGCGTAATCCACTGCACGGCGAGACCCAGGTGCCGCAGATCGTCCCCCTCCATTCCGGAGACGACCGCGCCGAGTAACGTATCCTCAATATTCGCGTTTCGCATCGGGGTGGCCGAGACGCCACAACCGATGCCGGCAAGCATCGCATCGAGTACCTCGCCGGAGGGTATCGGATTGGGCAACAGGGAACGACTATACCCCATGGCCAAGCCTCTGTGCCAGGTCAGCGATCACGGTGCGGGTGTGTGCCGGCCAATCGGGATTGAGGTCTTGCTGTTCCAGCCACGGCTGCGCCGTCGCAAGCTCGTCGGAGGTTGGAGCGAACGCCAAGCAGTCGTTGCGGTCCGTACCGCGGTCGCACAACGCGAAGAGTTTGGTGGCAAGCAGATCGCTGCGTCCAAGGGTCCGCAGCCGCAGGGCACGTCCGGAAAAAGCGTCGATGAGGCGATCGCGCCACCCGATCGGCAGGACACCAGTCAAGCTTGCTGGCTCCGCGTTGAACCAATCGTCGGCTAATGGATCACCGAGCGATCGTTGTTGCGCAGCAAATGCTTTCGCGTGCGCCATCAACTCTGCTGGAATGGGCGGATCGAGTACATCACAATCGCGCGTAGGACGAATGGCGATACCCATCAACGCCAAAGCGGTTCCACCAATGATAATGCCCGAGAACCCTGCACCCGAGTGTGCCAGGAATTCGTCAAAGGCGGCGATCGTGGTGCGCGGGTCCATGGTATCAGTTTAACTGATACCACTCAGGAGGCAAATCCCTAACCTGGATAGCCGCATGGCGACTGGCGACTAAGAGTCGTCAGCACGACGGCGACCGTGAGCAAAATATCCGAAAGGATCTACATGACTCGGACGCCGAAGGGGCCGTGAGCAGAATATCCGAAAGGCGGTAGAGCCGTCAGCTGCGAGGAGGTTGCAGTTATTTGTTGTTGGCCCCCTGCTCCGGCCCCTGAAGGCCGGGGGCAAGGGGGTGCGGGCAGAAAGCCCGCGGCCTGTCCTAGATGAGCCCTAGATATCTTACTAGATAGACTTCATAGAAAACAACCTAGATAACTTCCTAGAGGCTGTTATAAACCATTACAGGTTAATGTTTTCCATTCACATCCGTGAGTCGTTTATCCGGAAGTGTGAGCCGACGGTCCGTTAGCGTGAGCTCGACCACTCCAAGCGTGAGTGCCAAGTCCGAAAGTGTGAGTCAAATTCCCACACGTGTGAGCAAGCAATCCGAATGGGGACCTGCCTTAAGGACTGTGGCACCACGTAGTTTCGGATATTTTACTCACGCACGTGGTGAGGTACCAACCTTGCCAACCCGCGACCACCGTAGTTCGCTTGTTACGTGAAGAAACGAGCAATATGAGGCCTAGTGCTGACGACGATGTTGGACCGTTACGGTGATCAGTTCCGGATATTTCGCTCACACTCGACTATCAGCTGGCTAGTTGGTGAATCTCCCTTTCGGATATTTTGCTCACATCTGCCAGGAAGGTCGCGTCGATAAATGAGACCTCTTCCTTTCGGATATTTTGCTCACGCCCACGGAACCAGCAGCATTGGCCACCCTTCCGGATTATCAGCTCACGACCGTGAGGCGCGAAGGACGAGACAACCGTGCGTTTGATGAGATCGACATGACGTAGGCCTAGTATGTGGGACCTCCCCTTCCGTATTATTCATTCACGCAGAGCGGCTTCGCCCCCCCTTCGGATTCTTTCATCACCAACGAGTCGCTACCCTTCCGGATCATTCACTCACACGCATGAGGAGTTAATCCGAGACAGCTCTTGCCCGGCTTGGTGCCAGTTCCTATATTTCGCAGATGAATTCGGACGACGAATCCATTTGGCCTCTCCCCCCCGTATCGGGGACGCAGCTGACTTTTTTAACCGAAGAAGATTTGGAGAGGGTTCGTAAAGAAGAATCGTTCACGAAAGACATTACCTCGGTTCATGACGTGCCGTTGGCCGCGTCGGCAAACAATGTGATCTCGACCTTAAAGGTGATGATCCGCGGTCCGAATGGTGAGCAGGTTCCGCAAGAAGTGTTCGGTCGCACGGTGCACCGTCGGGCACCGCACCCCGGTGGTGCCACACACCCCGGTGGCGGTGTCGTGATGACGGCACTGACGACCACCATTCTCTATCATGGTGGCGTGATCAGCGATGTGCATCAAGACGTCTTGTACGCTTTGATCCACCTCTGGGAGCAACGCTACCACTTAACGCACGACACCTCGCCAACCATTGGCGTGACCAAGCCCGATATCGCGCGCATCATCGGTCAGCAAATCAACGGCAGCCTGCGTAAGAAAATCGAGGAAGCGATCAGCACCCTACGTGGGGTCGAGGTCATCAAGGTTTACCACGAGACCAGTGGCCTCAACGAGGTCATCGAGGTGATTGGCGGCTTCATCCAGAATTACACCACCGAGCGCGCGGCGGCGAATGACCATCGGCCGGCCGATATGATGATGATCACCCTCAACAGTGCGTTGGTATCGGCCCTGACGGGAAGATCCTCTGCGCGTGAGTGGGCCTTGCGGCCGTTGAACATGACGCGGTTGTGGAAACACGCTCCCGGATGGAAACGATCGCTCTACCGTCAGCTGGATGCGCGTTTGTATCGACGAGGTGTCTTTTCCATGCCGCTGCGCGAGCTGTGGGTCGATGTCCTCGGTCAGGATCCAACGGTAGCGAAGAACGCCGTGAACTGGCGTGATATCCGGCGTCGGGTGAAAGCGTTTCTCGTTGAACTGGAGGCGACGGGCTACATTTCGAGTTACGAATTTTTTACCAGACGGGCGTCGGATTCGCAGATTGCGTCTGAATTACGTGATGCGCTCCCAGATGCACCAGGCTTCATGGAAGTGAACGTGAAGCGCAGCTTGAGTGGCATCACCAAGATGGAGGTGCCGATGCGCGACGAAGAGCCGCTGCGAGACTGGGTGGAGTGTAAGCCAGGTCCGGCCTTCTTAGAGGGTCAGCCTAAGGCGCGCATCGACTTCGCGCGGGATATTGCCAACACCATTTGCGAACGTCCCGATCAGGCAGAGGGACTCCTGAATCGGATTGGCGCCGAGACGATGGTCCAGCTGGGCTATGGTCATTTGCGCGTGTTGGTGAAGGAGCTGGAAGACCGTCTAGATCGTCTCCCGATTTGCCATTGGCTGCGGACCACGACTCCGGTGCCAGCTCTTCAGCATCTGGAGCGGATGTATTCGATCGAGGCCAACATGCGGGCCCGTGCACGGACGGTCGGCGACCAAGTGGTCACCATCCCCGCCTTCGAACGCATGCGCGTGTTGGCGATCACGCCGCACTTCGAGGCGAAGGTCCAGGCCTACTGCACCGCCCAGCCAGTGAAGTCGAAGTATGTCCTGCCCGAGGAGCCGAGCCCGACGAGCGTTTTCGAGCAGGTCAGCATTCTGGCCTATGAGATTCCCGAGACGGTCGAGAAGCACCTCGTCATGGGTCCGGTGATCGAGGCATTCAAGCTGGTGATCGATCGTCTGATCAGTGATCGGTTGATCAGTCGTGATGTCCTGGTCCCGCATGTGCGTATGGGCAGTGCGGACCTCGTGCGGATCTGGTCGAAGCTGGCGGAAGAAGCCCTTCCGTTGGCAACGAAGATCGCTGGTGTGGCGCGCTGGAGCGAGGAGTTTGCCAAGCGCAGCGCACCGCATTTCGATGAGAAACCAGGTTCGATACTGTCGTCCCCCTACTATGTGGCGGCAGCGAAGCGTTTCCCGGCCAGTGCCCAATTGGTAGCCAACATGACCGGCACCTCAGCGGCAGTGTGGGAGCGGGAGATCGGTTATCGGTTTGCTCGCCGTATGGCCGAGCGGTACCTGGAGGAGCGCAATCTGGTCACGCGTAAGAGTACGACCGCTAGTTCGGCGAAGACCGCGGCCGAAGGTCAGGATCATGAAGACGAGCCCATGCCGGGGCCTGGGTCGCAACGCGATGACGAGCATGATCTGGTGAGCGAGGCGAAGGACGGCGAATGAGCGCGGTCAGGCAGGCACGGATAATGGATCAGAAAACGTCCCGAGCGGGACAGGTGATCCCGAAGTCGTCCTCACGGTCGATCTTCATAAAAACAACGATACATGTTTCGGTTGCAGGCTGGCCATGCCCTCGGTGACCCCCTCCACACGCAACCGTATTGGTATTGCCGAAGCCGAGGCGTGGTGGCGCGCACAAGAAGCGCACGTGCACGCGCAGCGTGGGAAACCACCAAAGGGTAAAGTCGGCCTCGCCCAGGCCGCGTGTGCGCATTTTGGCTGTAGCGAACGAACCTGGTCTCGGATTCGAGCCATGATCCAACGCCGAGAGCGTGAACGATTGGCTATGAGCCCGATCGCGGCCGCGATGGCAGCTGCAATGAAGGCGATTCAAGCGGAGCGATCGATAAATACGCCAATAAACCCCAGGTTAAATACGCCAATAAAAGTACATGGTTCGCAAGTCTCTCCCCCGCAAGCACTTTCGACGTTTGCTGATCGAATTATGCCACAGTTGATGGTGGCCGTGAAGTCCGGAACGAACCGCAGTGAACTGCAGGCATTCCGCGACGCGGCACATCATCGCCTTACCGAGCTTGAACGCAGTATGCCACCTGCCGTAAAATCGCAACCTGCTGATTCGACTGAGCTTGCGTTAATCGACGCACTGGAGGCATGGCTGGCATTGCCACATACTCCAGCCGTTACCACGGCCTCGAAGCGTTTGCTCGACTATGTCCTGTATTACCGTGCTCAGGGCTTGGGGTCGGCCACTACTGGTTGAGTCGGCGACGGTGAAGGCGTAGGCGCGGGAATGGGATCGTTGGCAGGAGTTGCCACGACCGGGGCGGTCGTTGGTGGCGGATCCTTAGGGGCGACCGTGCCGCCGACATCAGGAGATATAGGTAAGGTATTTAGAGGTAAACGGTTACGGTTATTGGTAGTGGCATGCATTTCACCAACCCAATAGGCGCCATAAGCCGCACCACCACTGACAACGACGACCGTTATGATCCCGCCAACTAGCCATCCGAGCGCCCCGCGACGGTACCACAGCACAGTTTGACGGAGTTCCGCCAGTTGTTCCTTGTGCATGTCCTTCAGGCCGGCGATTTGCTCCTGGTAGGCTCCCTTCAATTCCGCAATTTGGCCCTGATGTGCGGCCGTGAGTGGGCCGACGACGCGAGTAACGGTAACGTCTATAAATTCCTTCATGACAGAAACTTGCGTGCTGTTTGGCGCTCCCTGTCCCTCGCGATGATCGTTAAAAGTATCGCGTTCGTGCGTCCCCCCTTCCGGGGTTTCCGAGCGCATGCGTTCGGCCTGTTTGGCCTTGGGCTCCGGCTTGGCAGCTTCTTCCTTCAGCCAGGCGGTATGGGCTAATTCGCGTCCCTCACTGAGGGCTTCGGTGTTCCCACCAACGCCAAAGCGATCCTTGCAGAGATCTTGGAGCTTATTGATCCCCACTAATGGCGGGCCGTTCTTCCTAAGTAATTCGAGGGTAACGGCATACGCTCTCTCGATGCCATTTTTGGGAGCCTCGGTCATGCGTTCTCCTGGATCTAGTGGCATGGCCTTGGAATCCCATGCATGTACGGTCAATGTCAACACCGTACCTTTAAGCTACCTAGAGTCAATTGGTTAGGGTACGGGGACCCCCTCCACCTGTCCATGGAATGCCAAAGATGGCGAAGGCAGGAACTCACCGCTAGGCCACCTGGACGCTGAGTGGCATGCTCAAGGGGCTCTCATGTAAGCCATGCCAAGGGACGAGTCATGTGCGACTCCTGCTAAAGGCTCAAAAAAAATGGAGAAGCCCATTGTCAGAACGGGACGATCGATCGAGGTACGGTCGAGAAGATAGGTGAAATGGAGGGACATGGATTAATTCTGAGTTAGATTAAGCCAGGTTTAAGTCAGATAAACTAAATCATAAAGCCATTTAAATTATGTATTTACGAATATATCAAGGCCAAAACCACACGGATTAATCCATGCCATGGCAGGGGGGTGTATACATCGCCCATGCCATATGCCAAAGAGCACCATGCCCGATCGACAAATAATATTATAATTAAGACGCTTACAACTTGATGTGCTTTGGAATGGTGGTATGAACCCCACATGCCAACCCCGGTATTCGTCTGCCGCCTCGCCAGGGACCTCCAAAATGCGATTCGGAATCACGCCGTGCAACAGGGCATGGCTGTGGGTGACGTCGTGAGCGAAGCGTTGCTGAGCAGGGGGGCTAATTTCCATGAGCAGATGAGTGCGTGGATGGAGACCGCTCGTTCGGAGCCCGTATTCAGCTGCAGGATGCCTGCTGTACTTCAAATTGAGATTCGAGCAGATGCTCGTCGGTATCACCTCACGGTGACGGCCGTTGTGGCGGCAGCGGTGGAGACGTTTTTACGGATTCAGGGAGGGGGTCTGGATGTTCGCCCCATTGCTCATTTACACCAAAAGACGAATGATGCATGGCTCGACCTCGTAGTAATTGAGGATTTGGATGCTGCATAATTTCGTGCGTCGCTAGGTGATCGCCATCCAGTCTGGTATGTATCAGATCCGCATGCTGCGACGTGTGACCTTCCCCTCGTTTGGTTGACACCCTGACAAGAGCGCCCGCTCTCCAAGGATGTCATCATGGCCAAGCCTCCAAAAATCACGTCCTCTACTGACATAGAACCATCACCAGACACACCTCGTCGATTTGACGCCACCGATAAGCAAAATGCTGTTGCCCTCAGCGGGATTACTGGGCGTTTTTTAGGAGGGCGGAGTTGCCTTGGTTGGTGGAAATATAATAGGGTACTGGTCGAGTCGATGGGTTAGGCTGCAACGGCAAGGGCTGCGGCGGATATCCGCGGAGTACGCTACATCAGTGCGGGCAATAAAGGCGAGGTAGAATACATTCTCGTCGGGTTCGCATGCCAAATTCGACGGACGTTCGCCGCTTGACCACCTGAGGCGGCTCACCCCTGGTCACGGGTCACTGCCAAGCCTTGGCTGGCGGCCCAGGCGGCCACGTCACCCCGGCTGATAGCCGTGGCCATGAGGCCGGGGAAGAGATCCGGAGTGCAGGCGAAGCAGGGAATGCCGAGGGAGCTGAAGTACGCCGCGTGGGCATGATCATATGCCGGTGCCCCGGTATCATTCAGCGCCAGGAGGGTGATGACCTGCACGCCGGCCGAACGCATCTGCTCCATGAGTCCGCGCATGCGTTGCGGATCTCCGCCCTCGTAGAGATCCGTCACGAGCACGAGGATGGTCTCCTCAGGACGGCTGATCACGCTCTGGCAGTAGGCCAGCGCCCGGGCGATATCCGTGCCGCCACCTAATTGGACCCCGAACAGGATATCGACCGGGTCCTGCAATTGCTCGGAAAGGTCAGCGACCGCCGTATCGAAGACCACCATGCGCGTGCTCACCGCCGGCAAGCTGGCTAGCACGGCGCCGAAGATGCCGGAGTACACCACCGAGGTGCCCATCGAGCCGCTCTGATCGAGGCAGATGACGATGTCGCGTAGACTCCGGCGGCGCCGGCCGAAACCGATGCGGGTTTCCGGAATGATCGTGCGCAAGGTCGGCTGCCAATGCCGCAGGTTGGCGCGGATGGTGCGATGCCAGTCGATCTCGCTGTGACGCGGCCGCCGGTTGCGGGTGGCACGGTTCAGCGCTCCGGAGACGGCAGAGCGCAATGGTTCAGCCAGGCGACGCTCGAGCTCTTCCACGACCCGGCGGACGACCAGGCGGGCGGTCTCCTTCGATTTCGCCGGGATGACCTGGCCGAGGGCCAGGAGGTTGGCGACCAGATGCACATCCGGCTCCATGGCCGCGAGCATTTCCGGTTCGAGCAGCATGCGTTTCAGGTCGAGACGGGTGAAGGCGTCCTGCTGCAGGACGCGCACCACGCTTGCCGGGAAATAGTCGCGGATGTCCCCCAGCCAACGGGCTGCGTGCGGATAGGATGGGCCTAAGCCGCCAGCCCGGCCTTCAGACCCGCCGTACAACGCATCGAGGGCTCCGTCCATGCGCAGGTCGTCACCACAGACGGTACCGCAACCGCCGTCGGCTTCGGCCCCCAGCGCGAGACGCCAGCGACGACGACGTTCCTGTTCGCTCATACGGGGATCTCCACGCCGAGGATGCGGGCCATGAGGGGCAGCGCGGCGTCCGCGCGAGCGAGGTCGACCTCGTCGCTCGAGGACGCACGGATGGCGACCGGTCCGCTGGCGACGCGCTCGCCGAGCTGGCGACGTTCGGCGGGCGCAAACGTCCCACTGGTCCGCCGGATCAAGGGGAGTGCGGCGATGAACGCATTGGGGTTCAGGCCATTCAACCAGCGGTCCAGGATGCCGAACAGGCCGTCATCGTGGAGCAACGCGGTTCCAGAGCCGGCTAAGAGCCCTTCGATCCACGCCGCGCCATCAGCCGGATCGGCACCTGCCGACAGGGCTCGGGCAAAGCGCACTTCGGATTCGCTCTGGGTCAATATCTGCTGGTCGAGCAGCAGGCGGACGGCACGTCCGGCCACGACGCCATGGAAGCCATCGCGATCTGCGAGGATGCGCAGAGCACCTCGCCATGCGTCGAGCAGGTCCGGGCGATCGAGCGTGATCAGGGCATCGGTCACCGCGATGAGGCGATCGCGCATCGCGGCCGCGGCCTCGTCATCCAGGCTGCCGCAGGCCATCGGGACACCGATGGCGGTGCGGTCGACGATGCCGGTCAGAATCCGTCCGATCGCCTCGGTGTCGGTGCCCCGCACATCGCCATAGCGCGCGCTGCGGGCCAGGGCGGGAATGGCGTCCAGGAGCGCGATCGCATCGCTGGCGATAGCCGCCAGTGTATCGAGTCGCACCAGGAGCGGGCCGGTCACCTGCGGCAACTCGGCGAGCAACGCCTGGTCCAAGATCGCGGTGATGCCAGGAAGGTCGGTGACGTTCGCTGCGCGTTCAGCCGCCGTGGCCGCGGCGGCATCTTCGACGGTGGTGCCCAAGCGCCCGGCAGCGATCAGCGCGACGACGAACTCGGGTTTCCACGCGACGGTCCAGGCTTCCTTGAACGTTCCCTTGCCGGACACGGCGGCAGGCGTTCCCCAGGGGATGCCGATCAGGCGCAGGCGGTGCAGCAGACGGCTGCGATCCCGTCCGCCATCGTGGCGCAGATCGAGGTCAATGGTCTTGGCGAGCGTCTCGCGCGGCAGGCGCAGACGTCGGCATTGGCGATCGAGGTCCGCCTGCACCGGGATGACCGGCGAGTCATCAGGGACGGCGCCCAGGGCGGTCCCGACGACCAGTTCGCGATGGATGAGGGCCAGCGGCGCCTCGGCGCCGAAGCAGAAGACACTGCGGACCGCTTCCTGGATGTCGGACAAGCGCGGGCTGGCCTGATCGCGCAGGCTGGCCACGCAGGAGGCGAGGCGCACCGCCTCAATCACATGGGCGCTGGAGCAATCGAGGCCGTGTTCTCGCAGCAGGCGGGCGACCCGCACGAGCCATCGCTCGACGCCGCGATCGGATACCTGCCACAGGTGATCGTACCACCCCGGCGACTCGACCCCGGCGCCATACCCGCTGGCGGAGGCGAAACGATCCTGCGACCACGGCACCCAGGCGGCGGCGGTCTCGACGGTCGGCAATGCGCGCAGCACCTCGCGGTCGGCTGCCTCATGGACCGTGAGATCGCCGGTCAGCGCGGGACCATGCCAGGCGCCGCAGACGACGGCGATGCGCTGATGACCCTGGGCCACCGCACGGCGGATGTTCGTGCGCATCCAGGCTTCGCGCAGGCGTTCGATCGGATCGGAATCCTCACCGACCTCGGCCCGCACCGCCGACATCGCTTCGAGGATCGCGGGAAAGACATCGGCGGCGTCCTGGAGCTGCTCGACCAGCACCTCCCAGAAGCGTTCCGGGTCATCGATGCCGGCGGCCTGCGCTAGCAGGGCGATCGGATCGATGCGCGCTTTCGGCACGGGCGGCGTCGGCGTGTCCTCGCCGACCTGATCGTGGATGCGTTGCACCTCCAGGCGATGGCGCAGCGGTGCGTCCATGAAGCGGACCTCGCACCCGGCAGCCACCGCCCACCGCAAGGCGCTCCATTCCGGACTGAACGAGGCGAATGGATAGAAGGCGGAGCGACGCGGATCCTCGGTCGCGTAGACCAGGAGCGCCACCGGCGGACGCATCTCGGCATGGCCGCAGAGCGGAATCAGCGCATCGGCATCCGGCGGACCTTCGATCAGCACGCAGTCCGGACGCAGACGTTCCAAGGCCGCACGTACCGCGCGAGCGGAGCCCGGACCGTGGTGGCGGATGCCCAGGATGGCGATGGTGGGAGCAGTCATGGCGTGCGTCGCGCGTGCTTACTCGAGCACTTCGCGGCAGGCACGGTAGAGATCCTTCCAGCCATCACGTTCTTTGACCACGGTGTCGAGGTATTCCTTCCACACCACGCGGTCCTGGACCGGATCCTTCACCACCGCGCCGACCAGGCCTGCCGCCAGATCCGCCGCGGAGAGTTGCCCATCGCCGAAATGGGTGGCCAAGGCGATGCCGGACGAGACCACGCTGATCGCTTCCGCCGTCGACAGAGTACCGCTGGGCGATTTGAGCTTGGTCTTGCCATCTTCGGTCACGCCGGCGCGCAATTCGCGGAACACGGTCACCAGGCGGCGGATGTGTTCCAAGGGCGGCTTCTCGACCGGGAGTTCGAGGCTGCGGCCGAGAGACTGCACACGGCGCGTCACGATCTCGACTTCCGATTCGGCGGTGTCGGGGACCGGGAGGATGACGGTGTTGAAGCGCCGCTTGAGGGCGCTGGAGAGTTCGTTCACGCCCTTGTCGCGATTATTCGCCGTGGCGATGATGTTGAAGCCTTTGCGCGCCTGGATCTCCTGATTCAGTTCCGGTACCGGCAAGGATTTCTCGCTGAGCACCGTGATAAGGGCATCCTGCACATCGCTGGGAATGCGGGTCAGTTCCTCGATCCGGGCAATGCGCCCTTCCCGCATCGCGCGCATGATCGGGCCGGCGACGATCGCCTTCTCGCTGGGGCCTTCAGCCAGCAGCAGGGCATAATTCCAGCCATAGCGGATAGCTTCTTCCGGAGTGCCCGCCGTGCCTTGCACCACCAACGTCGAATCCCCGCTGATCGCCGCCGCCAGGTGTTCGCTGACCCAGCTCTTAGCGGTGCCCGGAACGCCATACAGGAGGAGCGCCCGATCGGTCGCCAAGGTGGCGACGGCGATCTCCATCAGCCGGCGGCTGCCGATGTATTTGGGCACGATCTCGGTGCCATCGGCGAGGGTTCCGCCCAGGAGGTAGGTTGTCACCGCCCACGGCGAAAGCTTCCAGTTGGGCGGGCGCTGGCGGTCGTCCTGCGCGGCCAAGGCAGTGAGTTCCGCGGCGTACTGACGCTCGGCATGTTGACGCAGTTCGGAGACGACCGCTTCAACGGCAGGCGGTTTGGCGGCTTTGCTCATGAGAACTCCAGATGGATCTGACGACGGAGATCGAGGATGACGCGGGCACGGTCCATGGCGGGTGTGGTCGATGCCGGTTCCACCGCCGCCATCAGCGGGCCGACGCCCAGCGGGTGCAATTGGTAGGCCAGCAGCTGGACGAAGCCGCTGCGATGGTCGGCAGATTCCTGCATCAGCGCACTGACGATGCGCTGGGTCGCGGCGAGGCTCCAGGACGTTCCGAGTCGGGAGAGCAGGTGGAACCACCGACCACGCGCAGCGGTCTCCCCTGGTCGCATGCGTTCAAGGAGGTCCTCCTGGCTGGCGGGCGGTAGATGCACCAACAAGTCGTAAGCATCCGTGACCGCGTCGTTGCCAGCGAGTAGCGCCAGGATCCAGCTGTGATCCGGGGTGTGGGCGCAGGAATGCAAAAGGCCGGTGCGAACCGAACTCGCCCAATCGTTCTTCGCCACTGCCGCCAGGATGGCTTCGGGGGTCGCCTTCCAGGTCTCGCTCCAGGTGGTGGGCGGGACGGCGGCGAGCAGGTGCTGGAGCCACCACGCACGTTCGCCCGTACCCGTCGGCGGTTTTTCGCTGATGCCGTCGCGTGCCCACGAACGATCATAGGTGGCAGGTGGCTCGATGGTCAGGCGGGTTCCGAAGAGTCCTGATTTCCATGCCAGGCAGGGCATTACGCGCTCGCGGCATCGCTGCCCCAGCTGCGAGCCCGGCAGCCGGCGCAGCAAGGAGCCGGCGACCTGGCGGACTTCCTTCCGGCGATCGTCCAACGCCCGCTCCAGCAAGGGTTCATCCGCAAGGCACAAACCCACGGCGAGCACCTCGAGGAACGCGGTCCGGTCGACCGGGGTGTCCTCATCCCAGGTCGAGGCGATCAAGGCGCTGGCGGCTGCGGCATCCTGCGCGCGCAAGGTGCGCAGCAGAGCCACGCGTTCAGCGCTGGTCCCGGTGGTCCATGTGGCACCGGCGCTGGTGCTCTGCGCCCATTCCCAGGCGTCGTGCTGCGCAGCCAACCAGGCACCCACGTCAGCGGTCACGGTACGCACCGCCTGGCGGATTCCCGCGGTTGCGCGCCCGAGATCGAGGAGATCGGGCACCAGATCGGCGGGGATCCGGCGGTGTGCTCCGGCGCAGGCCTCGAGGTAGGCGTGCACCAATCGCTGATCGCCGCTGTCACCGAGCAAGCCGAGTAAGCCGCGCAGCAGGCTAGCGCTTGCCGAGCTGACTATGGGGCGGGTGTCCGGCGTGGCTGGGGCTGGTGGCGGGTTGCAGGTCGGTGGTTTCCGACCGGCACGTCGCCATCCGCCGACCAGGGCCAGTGCGGTTGCCAGGTCACCAGCCGGGACCTGCGAGAGGTGCGCCCCGAGTGCCCCATCGGCCGTCACGGTCTGCCCCGATCGCGCGCCGAGAACGGCCTGGGAGACGAGGGTGGTCCAGGGGGTCGTGGTCACCATGCGACCATCCCGTCGGCCGAACTCGCGCTCAACGGCAGCAGGCTGCGGCCATCGAATTCGCCGCAGATCGTGAGCGGTCTTCCCGTGCTCCAGGCCAGCAGGCGCCAGCGGTGGACCCAGCCGGTCTGGACCGGCAACGCATCGCCTGACTCGTCGCGCACCCAGAGCCGGTCTTGGTGCATCAGGGGGACGATGCCCGCGAGCACGAGGCACCTCCGTTCCAACCACGGCACCTCGCGACAGCGGTCACCGAAGTCGCTGACGGCCGAGGCGATGGTCCGTCCACCGGGCAAGGCGTTTGCCAGAGTGGCGGCACCGCGACTACGGATCACGGCGCGCTGCGATGCTGGTCCCGGGAAATAGCACACCTCGCCGGGGAAGCGGGTGCCGGCGACCAGGGAGGTATCCAGGGGCTGGCTGCCGGCGGCAAAATGCAGGATCATGGCGGTGCGGTCGGCACCATTGTGCAACCAGCTGCGGGCAGTGCGGACGCCGTCCTCGTCGGAGAGGTGACGGCCAATCACGGTCCATTGGCCGCTGACCGGTGGTGAGGCCAGCACGTCCTCCTGGGGCACGGTGAAGCCGACCTGCTGCCGCAGATCGTCGATCAGCGCGGCCGGCAGGGAGGCGCGTCGCCGCCAGGCCTGGGCCTGCAGCTGCAACTGCCCCAGACGTTCGAGGACCTGTTCCTGCCAGCCCTCGCCATGGAGTCCGCTCCCGAGTTCCCGGACCCGGCGCGCCAGGCCAGGCGCTTGGCCGTCGATCAACCGCCGGGCTTGATCAGCGAAAAAAGCCCCGGGCTTGTCGGCCAGATCACCGATCCCATGCCGCAGCAGATCGCCCATCCAGGTGAGGAGGTCATCGACGGCCCCATCGACCCGCTGGTCGCGTTGCGCGGCCCGCTTGGCGGTCTGGGCCGTGGCTGCTGCCTGGGCCTCCGGATCGGCGGCTCGTTCCACGGCGGCCGCGATCTTGACCTCGCGGGCCTCGGCGCGCTTCGAGCGGCTCGCGCGCCATTCCGCAACCCATGGTGGCGCTTCCGTGGTGAATGCCGGACGTGATCCGGCCCACAGCAGCAGCAGGCCAAGCCCGTGCTTGCAGGGGAATTTACGCGACGGACACGAACATTTAAACGCGGGCTCACCCAGATCGACGATCGCCTGGTAGGGATTCTTGCCGCTTCCCTGGCAGAGGCCCCACGCGCCCTCGTCGTCGCATCCGAGGGCTGACCAGACGCGCAGATGGGCCTGCTCCCGGCCCGCTTTGGCCGAAGCGGCATCGGGGGCCCAAGCGACAATCTGTTCTGCGGTCCAAGCCGGTGGCATGCTTTCGATGAGAAGGACAGGATCGGTCCATTGCAACCCTCGTGCTGGGGATGCCGCCAACATCTCGCAGCCCACATTAAATTGCCGATCAGGTCGCGAAGCGCCGGGCCATGGAGGCAGCCGAGTCGTGGTCGTCGGCATGCGCCGTTGCGCCAGGAATCAACGACCCACGCAGGACGCTCGCCGCGATGACGGTGCACAGCTGACCGGCCCGGCCCCTGGGAACCCTGCGTGCGCCTAGGAGCCTGTCGGGAATAGATTCGGTCGGCTGACTCGGTCTCGTACGGCATCTCCGGCGTTAGCAAAGCGGTCAGATAGCTCCCGCTATCCGCCCGCTTTGCCGCCTTGGATCTGCCGGACGATCCCTTCGCCATCCTCGGTCATCTATTCCCGACAGGCTCCTAGGGGATTTTTTTCGCCGATCCGCGTGTGGCTCATTTTCTCGCCCGCCGCCCAAGCACCCGAGAAATGATGTCCGGCATATACTCGATAAAGCCACGGATTTCGGGAACCACTGACGCAAAGTCAGACAACCGGTGTAGCTTTGCCCACAGTTGAAGAAAGCCGACGAAAACCAACCAGTTCGGTTGGTTACTCGGAGTTTTTTAGGTGGGCGAAGTTGCCATGGTTGGTGAATTATGGTGAGGTGCTGGTCGAGTCGATGGTTAGGCAGCAACGGCAAGGGCTGTGACGGATATTTGCGGAGTACGACGAGTGATTCGCCGCGGCTCATTTCGAGAGCTGACGACTCTCAAGCTGTGCCTTCGAGGTTAAAGCCCAGGATTTCCACTCGGGTTCCTGGCTGCGTTCAATGATGCTGGCCAGCAGCTCCAAGGTTTTGTCGTTGGTTTGATTGGAAGTGATTTGGATGAAGGCGAGCGTTTGTATCGCGGGTAGATGCCCTGGCTGTACCTCAAGGGCGGACTGTGCGGCTTCGATCGCGTCGCTGTGCTTGAGGGCAGATTCCAAGGCGATTGCCAGATTTACGCGCGGATCAGGATGACCGGGAAGTAGCTTCCGTGCCCATTCGAATTCACGGGCGGCTTCGTACAGATCGCCTTTAGCCATCAGCAGAACCCCAAGATTATTGTGGGCCTGACCATTGTAGAGGTCTTCATCAATCGCTTCGCGTAGATAACCTTCGGCTTTTTGCGGATCCGAGGTAAGATAGGTCTTTGCTTCGGCGAAGGAATTGGCACTGGCCGTCGTATCGCGCATGACAGCGGATTTCTCCATTTTCGCGGGGTCTTCCTCACGGCTTTCGCAACCGGTCATGAGCATCATACCGAGCATGAAAACAGGGAATATCCACAGGCGTGCAGGCATAGTATTTTTACCGTGAAATGGCGAGGAGGATGGTGGCGTCGAGAGTGGCATTGGCGGGAACCGTGAGGGTCGAGATGGTCTGGGGAGTGAGCGTGACTTCTTCGGCCTTCCATTGGTGAGCATGCGCACGGAACGCCTCATACCACTGGGCGATGCTGGCGGCGGTAAGGCCGGAGAGATGCACTTCGACCTTGCGTGTCCTGCCTGAACCGCGGTTGCGGAGCGACGTCAGGGATGATGACGATGCTCCTGCCGCCGACAGTGCCGCATGGATCATGGGTATCAGGTCGGTTTCGTTCGCCGTGGTCGGGGCGCCCTTGCCGACCAGGCGGGCGAGTCGTTCTGTCTCGGTACGCGCCTTTAGGGCTTCTGACAGTTCGGTGTCATGCTGCGCCATGCGTGCGCTCGTCACCGCCCAGCTTGCGAGAGAGAAGCAGAGGCCGGCAATGGCCATCAGCCAGAGTTTTCGGTTCATCGGGTTCTCCCGGTTGGGGGTGGTTTCCAGGTGAGGACGATCGTTGCCTCCCCGCCGGAAAATGCGGGCAGATCGGGTGGATTGAGCCGCCAGGGCTCTTCGCCGGACATGCCGGGAATGGTCGTCAAGGGAGTCATGAGCGCCGATAAGTCGCTATTCGAGGCCAGGCTTATCTTTACTGAAATCTGGTGCGCATTGGCCGAGACGTCACGCAGATGCACCGGCGGTTGTGCCGGCCACACGGCCCACAGGTGGTCGAGCAAGATCATTTGATCGGTGATGATCTGCGTTTCGCCGCCCCGGCCCTGACTTTGCCGCAGGGCCTGTTGGAGACGTGCCTCGGGCGGCAATTGCTGGCCGCCGACGGAGGCAGGCGCGGCTCTTTCGGCAATCTGCCGGCGATCGTCATCCACCGACGCGCGCGTGCGATCGATGGCGGCGATCTTCAGCTGCCCCCCACCGAGAAGCAGAATGCCAGTCATGGCACAACCGGCCAGCCAACAGCCGATGAGCCTACGCCGCTGGCGGCGTAGGGGTTGGGAAATATATCCGCCGGAGAAGAGATTGAGCGTGGTGGCGGAGGCCTGAGCAACGCCCCGGGCTAGGAGGAATTGCGGGATCCGATCCGGCGACAGCGTCCAGGAAGTGAGCGATTGCGGGTCGGATAAACGACTTTCCACGGCAGCGCCTGAAACCCCGACGGCGAGTATCCGGCCATCGGCGAGGCGGGTATAGGCACATGCCAGGTCTTCGACCGGGAATGGCAGGACCTGCTCGAAACGATATGCCCATTGTTCGGGGCCATGATCGGCCTCTGTCTCGAAGAGGCCCCACCAGGCACGTTCGCCATCCACATACAGGGTGTCGGTCATGGCCTGACTCCGATGGTTCTCTTTTCGCCTGACCATTGGACGTCGACTTCTTGGCTGGTGATACGGCTCACGGTGATGTCGTTGCGGGTTTCTCCTTCGGCGATGAAAAGTAGCGGCTGACCTTTCGCAGGCTCGATGGCCGCGACCACCTTGCCCTGGCGTGTGAGGACGCCGACGACCAGGATATTCCAGGGTTGATCTGCAATTTTGGCAACGGCCTTTTTTTCCGGGGGCTGCCAGGTGAGCCGGCCCCATTGTTCATGGGCGAGCCTGGGAGTCTCGTTTGCAGGGTCGTTCCCGGTATGCGCCGGTGCCGGTGCGGATGCTGTCAGAGGCACGGGAATGAATGCCCACCATCCAAGTGCGAGGACGAGCCCGGAGACGAGTAACGAGCATCCGGTCAGCGCGATCTGCCAGGGCCGTGCCGGATTATCGTTGGGCATAACGTACCACCGTGGCTATTCCGCCATCTTGTTGAGCAACCATGAGGAACCACTGCTTGCGCAGATCGCCGATTTGGACCTGCACATTCAGGCACCAGCGGTCGGTAGTGTCTACGAGGTAGGGCGGCGACGTGCGGCGCGCATCGTCGGGGAAGGTTATCGTCTGTCCATTTTCACGTGCGGCGCGTAGGATACCGGTGAGGTCGCTTTGACGCGGGGCGGGGATTAGTGCGGTAACCACCTCCCAAGGCGCTGTCCGCCAATTCACCCGCTGACCGTTCAGGGCCGAACAGACCAGCGCGAGCGGCGGAAGCGTATGGGCTGATGGCGGAGGGGTGGAAGCATCCAGCCAAGGGGGGAATCGCGGTCGTTCGTCGCTGGTAGCACCCAACCACCAAGTTTCAGGTTCGCTCTTTTCAGGAGAATGGATGTCAGTCGGTTGTGCAATGAGCGAACCCGGATTGGGCTGGGGAATGCTGCTCAGGGCGTCCCAGGCTTGCACCAGGATGTGAACCGATTGATCGTCCCACATCAGGTCGGAATCAATGACCGTCGTCGGCCGGTATGGTTCCGTGAGAGGCGTGCTCATGGCGGCTCCATGCTCGCGGAGCCAGACGCCGGCGGCATATTCGGCATCGGCCCGCAGTACGTCGCATTGATCATCGAGGCGATCGATGCGTAACTGCCGTACACGCGAAGTGGCATGCGCAGCAATCGTCATCGTCGCCACCGAGAGGGCGGCGATGCCGATCAATACCAGGAGCAGTGCGGTTCCGTCGCGCATGGGTGCCATCAGTGCTGCCATCAGTGCCACTCGCGCCATAAGGGAATGGACGGGACCTTACCAGGCGCCTGCGGATTTACTGGGGTCTCTGGCACGCTGGTCTCGGCAGCGAGATCGAGCCAAAGAGTGCCCTGGTCATCCATGCGGAAGCGGCTCGGAGAGGGGGAATAGGTGGCAATGATCGGCGACCGTGGGATCGGCACTGCCATGGCTGCGTCCGGCGCTCCGCTGAGTGGTTCTTCTAGGCCAAGGCCCTGGGCGCTGCATGCCCAGAGGGCCAGACGGCGTTGTGCCGGCTCGCCGGGCAGGCAGTTGATCGTGGCGAAGCGGATGCTGTGTCCATCAACGGCGATGGTCAGTGACGAGACGCGGCCACCGAGATCCGCCTTCAGCAGGCGGACTATGGCTGACCATGCCCGTTCTTGTTCGGTCAACCGCCCGCTTTGAGCAGACGCTCGGCCGACAACACGCAGCCACGTCCCCAACGCGATAGTCACGAAAGCCAGGAGGGTAGTCGCCAAGAGGATTTCGAGCAGGGTGAGTGCAGCGTTCCTCATGGCGGTGGATTAACCACGGGATTGACCACGGGAGTGAAGCGCAAGCACGGCTGGGGATGCTCTTCGTTCGCTTCCACCTGGTACCAGTGAATCGATTGTTCGGCGGTGGTGCCCGGTCCAGGACCCAGATCGGTGACGGTGTAGGCCTTGGCGTGCATGTCGGCCGTGCCGATGCGTGTCGGTGATTCACTGGAAACCATGGCATATCCAGGGCGGACACCTCCGTGCGTGCGTGCGTTCAAGCGCAGTGCGACCAGCGCGGCAGCGGAGGCCATCGCCAGCAGCACTGTTGCGGCAACGATCTCCAGAAGGGTAACACCCTGACGGTTCATGGGAGAGGCAGCGGTGTAATGACGCCGCTGATCCCACCCACTAGGAATTGCCATTCATGCCGGGTCGTCGGATCGAAAAGGGTGGTCAGAAGATCCTGGTTGAAGCCATGCTGATCATAGGTGATCCGCGTCTGAGGTGTGCCATCGGGCCGGCTCCATAGCACTTGGTAATCGGATGGTGGCCGGACCGTTGCTGGCGAACCGTCACCAGGCAGCAAATTGAGGCCTGCATCGGTCATGAGCAGTTCATAGCCGCCGTGTTCGCGTGCGGCATCGCGTATCGCCTGATCGAAGGCGCTCAGAGTGGAAAGCGGGCCGGCGGTAGCTGAGCCATGCGGCCGCCAAGCTGTCAGGGTCACGCCTGCGACCAGGCCCAGAAGCATCGCAACTGCGAGCATTTCCAGGAGCGTAAATCCATGACGTGTCATGTCTATTTCTTGCCGGTCGCAGAGAGATCGGAGGTACTGATGTCGGCCTTGTCCCCGGTGCCGCCGGGCTGCCCGTCTTCGCCGTAGGTCACGACTTCGAACGAGAGCCCGTCCGGGCCGGGCACCAGATACAGATAGGGTTTGCCCCAGGGATCGATGAGCTTGCCGGCTTCGAGGAAATAGGCGGAATCCGCGGGCGAGCTCAGCACAGCTAGGCCTTCGCCGGTGGTCGGTAGCCGCCGTTGATCGAGCCGGAACGTTTCGATGGCGCCGGCGATCTGCGCCAGCTGGGTCTTGGCGATTTCATGTTTGGCTTTGCCGATCCGGCCCGAAATGCCGATGGTCAGCGTCGCCGCCAGCATGCCGAGGATGACTACTACGGCGAGCACCTCGATCAAGGTCATACCGCTGGTGCGAACGTTCATAAGATATCTCCAAGGGCGATGAGGGGGAGGATGGCGGCCATGACCACGACGCCGACCACCGCTGCCATGACCAGGATGGCAGTTGGTTCGGCAATGGCAGCGAGCCTGTCCAGGGCCCGCTGGGCGGCGCGTTCATAGCGTTCGGCCACCCGTTGGCAGAGCTCCGGCAATTCGCCGGCCTGTTCACCGACGCGCAGCAATTGGGCGAATTCGGGATCCAGGAGACGTGAATTGCCGATGGCGGTCGACAGCGCTTCGCCGCGCTTGACGCTCTCCGCACCGCTGAGGAGCAGGGCGCGCAGCGGGCCGGCAGCGGTGGTCTGGGCCGTGGTTTCGATGGCCTCGGCGAGAGTGACGCCATTACGCAGCAGTTGGGCTAGGACGCCGGCGATCGCCGCTACGCGCAAGCGCTGGCGGGCGCGCGCCACGGGCGTGGTGGCGAACCAGCGGAAGAGAGGATGGGAATCGGAAAGGCGCGCCAGGAGCTTGCGGACAAGCCAGGTTGAAATGATGCCGATGCCGGCCAGCGCCCACCACCAGCCGACCAGGATCTGTCCGATCTGCGCTACGACCAGGGTCAGCGTCGGCGGATGGACATGGGCATCGACGAGGATCTTGATGAGTGCAGGCAGCGTGCTGGTGCCGATGAAAGCCACGACGCCAATGGCGGCGACCAGCAGCAGCAGGGGATACGACAAGGCCATCAACAGCTTGTGACCGGTTTCAGAACCCCGTTGATGACTGCGGCTGAGATCTTGCAGGACGCGGTGGAGGTCGCCGGTGCGCTGTCCGACCCCGAGCATTGCGACATCGATCGGATCGAACCAGTCGGGTTGGGCGGCAGCGAGCCGATCGAGGCTGCCACCATCGCGGATGCCGTCGCGCAGGGCGAGTAGCATACGTCGCTCATCGCGATCACGGATAGTCGAGCCGCCCAGGTCGCTCAGCACCCGTTCCAGGGGGATACCGGCGCCCAGCAATGAACCGATGGCATCGGCAAGATCGGCCCGCTGTGAGAGTCGTCGCTGGCAACGCCACCGTGCGGCCATTGCCGCCCACTGCGGCGGCAAACCCCACGCGGAGTGCGCTGCACGGATGGTTTCGACCTCCAGCCCGACTGCGCGCAGGCCGGAGCGCACGGTATAGGCATCCTGCCCGGTCGTTTCACCGTATTGCAGAAGTCCCGTCGAACGGTTGCGCGCGCGATAGCGGAAGAGCCGCGATGCGCCTTGATGACCTGGATCACCCATGGATGACTCGCTCGACTTCATCCCTGGTCGAGCGTCCCGAGGCGATCAATTCATCGCCCGCCTGACGCAGGGTATGCATACCCAACCGTTCTGCCTGCAAGCGCAATTCTTGTAGGCTGGCGCCCGCGCCGATAAGGCCGCGCATCTGTTCGTCGATGGGGAGGAATTCGAACAGTCCCTGGCGTCCTCGGTAACCGGTGCCATGGCAGACAGGGCACGCTGCGCAGTCGGGGATCCGTGCTTGGCAGGCGCTGCAGGTGGTGCGGACCAAGCGCTGGGCGATGACCACCGACAGCGAGGCAGCGACCAGGTAGGGTTCGACACCAAGGTCCATGAGACGGGTTACCGCGCTTGGTGCGTCATTGGTGTGCAGGGTCGAAAACACCAAGTGGCCGGTGAGGCTTGCCTGGATGGCGACGCGGGCGGTTTCCGCGTCGCGGATCTCACCCACCAGGATGACGTCGGGATCCTGACGCAGCAGATGTCGCAGGCCGTTGGCGAAGGTGACGCCTTTGCGCGCATTGACCTGGCATTGGCTGATCGGCAGACCGAGACCGTCCAGCTCGTATTCGATGGGATCCTCGATGGTCATAATGTTGCGTTCACGGCTGTCGAGTTCGCGCAACGTGGCGTAGAGCGTGGTGGTTTTCCCGGATCCCGTCGGTCCGGTGACGAGGATGATCCCGGCACTGCGCCGGGCTGCCGTCAGGTAGTGGTGGGCGATGGCCGGCGGCATGCCGAGATCTGGGAATGATTGCAGCTGCTTCGATGAGTCGAGCAAGCGCAGGACCACCCGTTCGCCATGTGGCGTAGGCAGAGTGGAGACACGCACGTCGCATGAGCGTTCGCCGATGCGTACGGTGGTCCGCCCGTCCTGGGGGATGAGGTGTTCGGCGACGTCCATGCCGGCCATCACCTTCACGCGGCTGACCATGGGCGTCAGCAACGGCAGCGGTAGGCGGCGCCCCTCATCGAGAACCCCATCGATGCGATGGCGGATGATGATGTGGTCAGCCAGTGGTTGCAGATGGAGATCGCTGGCGCCAAGGCGCACAGCATCGAAGAGAAGCGCATCGACGAGTTGAACCACCGGTGCTTTGCCGGCCGTGGCTAGCAGGTCGCGTTCGGCACGTTGGAGGAGGGTGTCGAGGGATTCGCTGAAGCCTGCGATGCGGGCGGCGTCTTCAGCGCGGGTCACCATATGCGACTCACCCGAAACGGTGTTCTTTTCGTACGCCGCATCGATGGCCGCCGCCACCAGGGTCGGGTTGTCGCACAGGTGGATTTCCGGGCGTTCGCCCCAGGTCATGGCAAGGTTGTGGCATGCGCACGGATCGCTATCGGCGGTGGCGATGATCCACGGTGAACGGCCTTCCATGACCTGCGGAAGCAGATGGTGGGCGCGGAGGAAATCCCGTGAAACCCTCGCCAGGAGCTGGGCTGGTGCATGATGTGCATCGGGTACGACGGCCAGGTCGTCCCCAACCGGAGTGAGTGGATTCGGCGAGCTCATTCGAGGAAGCGCGTCTGCAGCTTGGGCCCGGGCGCCACGTCGACTCCCGCTTGATCGGCGGGCTTGACCACGCGCAATTTGAGATCCTCAAATGACGGATGACGCAGCACATCGGCTTTGATGAACAGGTAGAATCTCGACGATTGGTTCTTCTTCGTCTCGCTGCGGAACAGCGACCCCAGCAACGGGATGTCCGAAAGCCAAGGAACGCCGGAGTGCCCTTGCGACTCGGTCTGGTTGGAAAGCCCACCCAGGGCAATGACATGGCCATCCGGTACGCTGACGATGCTAGCGAGCGAATCCTGGCGTTTGGGCGGAGGCACTATCGCCCCATCATTGGTTTTGGTGCTTTCGCCGACGAAAGCGCTTTGCGACACGGTGAACGTCAATTGGACCTGGTCAGCGGCGCTGATCAGGGGTTTGATTTTGATCTTCGTGCCCGCATCGCTGGTTCCGCCATATGAGGTGGTGGAGACGGTTGAGCTCGAGTTGATATTGGCGATCGGCTGTTGCAGGACGGCATCGATGGTCGATTCCTCATTATTGGTCACGACGGCCTTCGAGGTCACGACATTGCGTCCATGATTGACGGTTTTGAGCGCCTGGATGACCGCCGCGTAATTTCCGGGATTGATCATCAAGGAGGTCAGTCCGGTGCCGGCGGCAGAGCGATCGACCACCGAGGTGCCCTGTTTGCTCAGGCCGAAGAGCTGTGAAAAAGCAAAGGTCTTATCGCCGGATTGAGTGATGCGGGCCCACTCCACGCCCAAAGCCAAGGTATCATCATCCGAGAGGACGACGAACGTCACCTCCACTTCAACCTGGGGCTGGCGGCGATCGAGTTGGTCGACCAGACCGGTGACCCGTTCCAGATAGCGGAGCGTGCCGAGGACGATGAGGCTGTTGGTGTAGGGATCGACGGTGAAAGTCGCTTCTGCAGGTCCGGGGGCGCGGGCACCGCCGGTGGGATTGGCGGCAGTGCCGTTGCGTGCATTGGTCTGCTCGGGTTGCGGTTGGGCACGTGCTGGCGCGACTGCTTGAGCGGTCACCGGAGGTAGTGGGGCACCGTCTACTAGACCGGTTTTCCCCGTGGTTCCAGAATCGCCAAGCCCATTGGCGGTTAATTCCCGTAACACTCCCGCCAGATCCGCAGCCTGCCGGTTCTTGATCACGAACGTGCGTAATTCCTGGCGACTGCCGACGGGCGAGGCCTCGAGGTCGGCGAGGAGCCCGGCAATCCGTTCATGCTGCGTATCGCTGGCGGTGACGAGGAGTCCTCCGGTCAAATGATCTCGCACCAGTTTGGTGCGGCCGTCATCACGGTTGCCGAGCACCTGTTCGATGAGCTGTGCCAAGTCATCCACACGGAAGTGCTCGGATCGATAGGTCTTGGTGGTGGTTGGTTCTGCCCGGTCGAGATCTTCAAGCAGACGCAGCGCCTTTGGCAATTCCTCGTTGGTGGCGATCACCAGCAGTCGTTGGCCATCCGGCATCATCTGCACATCGCTGGGCAATGCGCGTCCGCTGACTTTCGCTGAAGCGCCCCAGGCAGCGGTCAATCCGGCCATGAGTTTGGCGCTGCTGGTGTAACGGGGTTCGTAGGTCCGGAATGCCACCTCGTTTCCCGGTCGGTCGATCGCCAAAAGTAGGCGGCTCCCTGCCAGGACACGCTCGCGGTCGCCTGAGATCAGGACCCGTCCGCCTTCTTTTCCGACGGCTCGCGCTGGGGCTTTCTGTCCGAGCACCGAACTTAGTGCCTGGATGGCGCTCTCTGGCGAAATGGAGGTCAGCGGTTGGAGAATGGTCAGATAGCCAGGTGGAGGGGTCACGGCTGCGGCATCGGCTGGGTCGGTAAAAATGGTGCCGATGCCTTCCGCGTCACTGATTGGTACCACGTGATAAACAGCTGGCTGACCGGCAACCACGGTCGTGAAGCCATGTTGCAGGATGACTTGGTTGAGTACCGACCAGGTCGCTGGCGGAGTGAGGTTCTGACGTACTTCGAGGCGGACGGTACCGGTGATCTTCTGAGGATCGTAGTGAATGGATACTCCCACCATTTCGCCAACCAGGCCGACCAGCTGCGCCACCTCGATCTGAGGCGGCAAGGTGAGTCCCTGAGCGGAAGCTTCTGCCCCCACCAGTGAGGATATCCCCGCGAAGCATGCGAGGACAAAGAGCAACCGGCGAGGCCAGCCGAAGCAATTAAAGGAAGAGCACATCGGGAGGTTGATTGTCGGCCTGGGTCACATACGCAACCGACGTCTGGAGAATCGGATTGGCAATTTCTGTATCAAACGTTCACGAGATTATCACTTGTGGATCAGAGGGTCCGTCTTATGTATAGCCCCCCTAATATGCGTAAAACAATTTTTTTCATATTCACTATATCCGTAGTTGGTCTGTTGGTGGTGGCATCTGCTATGTATCGAAATCGTCACACGAACGGGATGCACCGTGGTTTGCTTACGGATGACCACGTTAGCGAGAGGCAGGCTGTGCCCGCCGGTGAAGTCAATGTTGTTAACCCTGGTACGGTTGTGAACGTCAACGGCATACAAACATTCGTGCCGCTGCCTGGCCAGGTGGCACCCGCCATCGACGTCGATCCGTTGGTGGAGACGGAAATGCGCCGCATCGGCTCCACTCCGGCCATCGACAAACAGGCACCTGGAGCGGCATCGGTGGTAGAGGCTCTGCATCAGGGCAAGCATCCCGAACGCCTGTCCCCAGTCTTTGCCCCGACGCCCTTCGACGCTCACGCATTCGCGCAAAATCCACAAGCGTATCTATCGATCATCGAGCCCGGTCGTGTGTTTATCACTGCCCAACCCGGGCCAGGAATCCCGGTGCTGACGGCTGAGAGTCCGCTTGAGCAGCGGGTGGTCCAAGGAGAGGCGATCGAATTGGTCGTCCGCACCGCCGCCTCCGCGCCGGTAAGTTTCACCTCATTGGATCTGGGTATCTTTGTTGAAAACACCTTGGCGGCCATCTCGGTGCAGGCCGACGCGCAGGGGATCGCCCGGGTCCATCTGCGGGCCGCTCCGGGAACGGTTGGCGAGGTTTCGACCCTCGCCGGTTCACCTCTTGCCGCCGGCCAGGTGCGTTTCCTGATGATCGTTGATCTACCGCCTGCGGCCCCGGTCGCATCCGTCACGCCTGTTTCGCCATGATTCCCATGAAGCACAAGTATCACATGCGTTTTTCATCAGTCCTGTTCCTGTTGGCTGTAGGTATCAGTGCGGTGGTGGCTGCGGATCCACCGCCGCTCAATCGAGCGGCGGCACTGGCGGCGGATCCGAATGCGGGAATGGATCCGGGCAAGGCCGAGCAGCGATTGAAGGTGCTTGAGGCCTCCATTCTCGATCAGGCACTCAATTCGATCCCGAAGAATTGCCGGAATTATAAGCACGGGGCAGGACCTGCGACCCCGGCGGATACGTGGCCGCAAGGATTGAGTCAGTCTCCTGGAATGCCGATTGCGAATTGGGTTCAGGATAACAGTACGACCTGGCTTGGTAAACAGCCTGATTATAAAGCACCGACTAGTAAAACTGATTTCAATAATTCACCATTTAATCCTGTTAATCTCGCTGCATATTCTGCTGCTCTTCTGCGCCAGGGGATTTATTTTAACGGTACATTCGCCTCAGGTTCCATCGTCGATCCGAAGATGCCTGCGGAATCTCCGGCGGGAGTGCTATATAGGTGCCTCATCGCTCAGCCCGAACTTCGAGGTACCAAACTCGACACCTTAATTCAAAGTATCGCGAGCGCACCACCATCGGTTGGCACCCCTTATCGGTCCATATCGTGCGGAATGTGGCCGCCTCGTACGCCGTTTTATCCTCCAGTCGATCCGTCTTCCACTGGCTCTGAAACGCCGAGAATCCCCGAATTGCAACCCGGCTTTGCCACCGATCAACAAGGTTTCACCTCTCCGACGCGCATTGATAACATAACCAGTAATTATCTTCATTTTGCTGATGATGTGCCTATCCTTCCCGATGCGACCGCCGCTACCAATTTGAGCGGCAGGATCTTCGGCAACCGGCGCATCGAACCGGCGATGATCCGTCGCATCCATCGCTTTCGCGATATCGGTGAGCGGGGCAGTTTTGGTCCCGGAGTTTTTTCGCAGTACGATATCTCATGCACGGTCACGCTGAATGGCAATAGTGCCGGCGTCCGTTTGTTTGATCCGTCCTACGAGCAGGCGATCCGCCTTTACGATGGCGCCTATGGCGACGTCCGTGACGGACGGTTCACGGGACAGAAGACCTTTGAAAACCCGTTGGTAGTCAAGGAATTCGTTCTGACTCGCGGTGCAGGGGGTGCAGATGATACACCCGTGTCAGCACTCGGAGCGGCAGGAGGCGCGAAGGTGGTGGCGCGCAACGGCACCGTCTTCCGCTTCGAGATCGTCCAGGCAGCATTTACTAAGGGCCAGGGTACATCAGGTAGTACGGTGGTAATGACGCGCGAGGGGCCAGTCACGACTTGGTGGTGCACCATCGAGCAGACATGTACCCGATTAGAAGGTCGGCTTATCTCAATTGAAAATGCACCAGGACAGCAGCTGAAGATTTCATACGAGAGGAATTGGACGCGTGCCCAATTGGAACAAGAGCCCGGGCGGATCTTCCAGATGCAACGTGTCGTCGATGCGCACGGTCGCGCCTTTTCGATGGTCTATAATCCTGAGCTGAGTGGTGGTCGTTGGTCAATTGCCAAGATAATTGTTCCCTCCGGTGTCGAAAGCCATGAGGTAGCGTATGACTACGACAGCCTCGGCTATCTGACCAAGGTTACCTACGCGGATGGCGCCGAGTCCCGTTTCACCTGGAATTTCGATGCGATACGCAAGTCGACGACCTTGGATATGCGCGATGTCACCGCTACGGATGGCATAGTTCAGCGCAAGGTCTACCTCAGCAACCTGTTTTCTGAGGAGGATCATGGCACGTACAGTTCGGTGTATAACAGCAGTTCGCTTTTGGTGCGTGCCTTGGTCGACGCTGATGGCCGGGCGAAATACGCCAACATCTACGATGCCTCGACGTGGGCAACGTGGTTGGTGTACGAAGGTGGCGGCGTTCTGAAGCAGGTGGGTCCGACGGCAGTGAAGTGGTATGGCGATCAATGGACGGTGAATACGGCAAAGACCGGTTTTTCCGCAATTACCGGCTCGACCCGGGTATCGGGAGTGACCAACGATCTGGGTGGAAACTGGTCGAATTATGCCGCCAATCAACCGGCAGGCGTCATCTTGCGTAATAACCAGCGCGTAGCGTTGGAGTATACGGGTCGGGTCATGACTTCGATGATCTACCCTGATGGCACGAAAGACTTGTACCAAGTTGCATCACCACGGTCTGACCGCATTTCCCGTTACCAGAGTCGAACCAACGATGTCATAAAATATACCTATGATGCCGATGATAATCTCATCCGCGTTGAAACCGGTCTGAAATATAGCTATGCAACCGGACAGGACGAAGTCACCCAGGCGTATAGCCAATGGGCATGGGAATACATGACCGCTCCGAAGAGTACGCTGCGTGGTTTACTGATGGCTTATTCCGACCCACGCGGCGATCGGTATGAATATGACTATGATGCTAAGCGCCGTCTTTCAACTCTGATCCATCGCGCCTACGACGCCGCCAGTGACGAGCATAAGAGCAGTGAATCGCTCACCTATGATACGTCGGGCAGACTTGCTACGAGTACCGCAGCAACCGGCGTCACGGCGACCTACCACTACGATCTCCGCGATCGTATCACGAAGATCGATTACAGCGACCAGACGACCGATGTCATCACTTTCTTCGCGCCTGATTCCGACAATCCGGACAAGGTCCGCCAGCGGGTTTTCAGGAATGGGTCGGCAAAGGAATCAGTATATGATAAACAAGGGCGGATCACGTCCCTCTTGATGACGGGCGTAGATGGTGCGATGAATGATTTGTGGACCTGGAGCTACGTTCCTGGCACGACCGCTATCGATACCCGCAAGGGCCTGTTGAATGAAACCGAACGGTTCACCTACGATTCCGAGCTAAGTCTCCTCGGCAGTTGTCGCAAAGCGCGCGACGGCACTGAACGCTATACGACCTTGACTTATGGTCGGGGCCGCCAGCTCATCGCCATGAAGCTGCCGGATCTTCGACGTCTTTTCTGGACCTATGACACGAATGGATATCTCGAGCGCCAGGTCGAAGAACGGGCTCCTGGGGCGCTCGCCGTGCCAGGAATCAATGCGCTCGGCGTGTTCACGGACATTCCGCAGTCGATGGCATATATTTCCGCACTTGCGCGTCCGGCGACCCCGGCGGCCGGCACCTATCTGCTGACCGAGGCGGTTTCAGACCGGGTTGGTACGCTGATGCAGATTCGCACCGATCGGAATGAGGTCATCAATGCCAACTCCCTGCCCGGGACGCCGTTGTCGCCACCTGCTACCCAGCAACTGGGTGTGACCTTGCCGCGTTGGTATCTGCCGGCTAGCACGACGTCGAGCGGTTTGGCTGCACGCTGGTCGTTCGAGCGCGATCTCTCGTCTTCGGTCGGCGGATACCTCGGTCTGCCGATTGGCCAGGCACCGACGTTAGGTGAGGGTCGCATCGGGCGATCGGTCATCTTGAACGGGACGTCGTCGATCGATCTGGGCCGGGTCTTGCTGAATCGCGATGGATTCACCCTGTCAGCTTGGATTAAGCTCGATCCTTCATCTGCAATCGCCGCCGCATTGCTTCCGGGAACGAGTTCACCAATTGCGCTAGTTGACGCCAGTCTGCCGCAATCGTTCCGCGACGGATTCACCTGGCAGGTGGTCGATGGCGAGTTGCGCTTTCAGGTGCGCGCCAGCGGCCGTATCTGGAATGCTCGTTCCAGCCCGACTATGGCATGGGATCAGTGGATGCATGTGGCGGTCGTCGTTGATCGCCGGTCGGGTAAGGCGGAGTTGTATCGTGATGGAACGCGCATAACGGTTGATGATGAAATTCCCACGGTATTCCCCCTTGCGACGAACTTGCGTCTGGGAGGTGAGGCGGACGGCGCGAACTTCATGCGTGGCAGTATCGATGAGTTGCGCGTCAATAATGACATTCTCTCGCAATCATCGATTGCCGATCTGGTAAAAGATGCCGGTACGGTGACGATGCAACAGATCGGCGATGTTTTGACAGGCCGTTTGGCGCATTGGCGTTTTGACTCTGGGGCAGGTATAGGTGCTCATGGGGGGATCGATGCTAGTGGCTTCGCGCGCGATCTTACCATCAAGGACAAAAGCGATGAGGTGCGCGGAAGTGATTTCATCATCCCGAGCAAGCCAGCTCCACTACCCACCATTACCGAAGGTCCGGTCGGGAAAGCGTGGATGTTTGCATCAGGGTCGCAGGTACGTGCGCCTGGGGCCGGGCGATGGTTGAATTTCCTCAACGTGGCAAGCATGTCCTTTTGGTTTCGTGGTGATCTGCAAAAGCCCAGTGGATTATTGGGTTCCGCGGATGGCAGTACCTGGTCGAACGGGTGCCAGATCTATGGTGTCGGTGACGGATCACTGCATGCGGAATTCCAGACCGATGGCGGCCAGATTGTTCTGCAGACGGGAAATCTGGGCCTTGATGCAAATAAATGGCATCATTTTATCGTGATCATTGATCCAACAGGACCACGTCTGCTGCTCGATGGCGTCGAAAAGATAAAAACTCTGTGGCCATCCGGAGCTTCCGCCTTGGGTGGAATGCGGGATCTGGTCATTGGCAGATCACGTGGAAATGCGGGAGTCGATCATGAGTGGGTCGGGGGCCTCGATGATCTGCGTATTTTCGGAAGGAGCTTGTCGGATGCAGACATCGCAGCACTAATTGCCACCGATCCGGTGAATTCGCAGATTCAAGAGCGGTTTGGAATAATCGATTTGAAGTCAGCGCCTAACGTGGAAATGACAATTGATCCTAGTGTTGCGTTTACGGCCGAGCGCCAAATCGATAGTTCAAAGCCAAATGGTTACGCTGATCGCGCTTTTAAGGGCGATCAGCTATATATGACCTGGAGTAGTATAGTTAGGCCAGCGGGATATGATGTCGTGAGATATCCAATTCTTTCTAATCAGGTTGTGCGTGAAGTCATCTGCCGGAGGCCATTCATATTTTTCCCTGCGCCGATCGTGCCGACGAGTTATCACTTGGTAGGTTCACAACTGGAATTAACGCAACTTGCAACCTCAGAACCTAATCTCGATACTCCAAGTAGAGTGATTCATAATCCGAATTACCACCGCTACTATTCGGTTGGCGTTGGGGGTGCGTCCTATGGTTTTGAGAATGAGCCCGCGACGCTAACAACGACTCCATTAGGTGATTTGCAAGAAGTCATAGGAGTTTCGTCTGAGGCATCTCCGACGATAACCTTTAACGGGCCAACTGATAGCGGTCCCATTGGTCGTTATATAACCAAGCGTCTTGGGCTATATATTGATAATGATATCAAAGCCTGGAGAGCTCCGACTCCGCCAATACTCATCGTTAATATGATTGGTCGCACATGGAATCAATCACCGTATCATGGCGGACACAGCTATTTCAATCTGCAAGGCGATATGAGTTACATGACGGATTATGATTTTGATCCAGCCCCATTTGGTGGATTGTCGGTGCAGCCTGGTTCGAATCCTCAGGTGAAATACGACAATCATTGGCGAGGCCTGCGTTTTGCGGCAAATGGCCCATACGGGCCTAAGTTGAAACTCGCATTCGCTGAAGTCCACGACGAGGACACCGACGGCCTGTCAGATGAGCTTGAGAACAAGCTCACACAGGATCTGGTGGCACGCAATCTTGAGGCTGCCTACGGCACATTCTCTCCACACCGGGCAAACAGTGGCCCTTTAGGCGACAACCGTCCTGATCGTGAGCGTTATCTTACACTCGCCAAGTCTGGAGTTTTCAATAGTGAAATTGATAGCGATCATGATGGGTTGACTGACCGGGAAGAGCAGGCCTTGTTATGGAACCAGCAATCTCGGGTCGATGTTAATAATGCGAATTCAGACCAGGATTATTTCGGGCCGGGGGTGAATCCCGGCGACGTGCCCAATGATAGCCTTGAAGTCAGCATCGGTTCTGATCCCAGCGTTAAGAACCCCTATCGGAAGCTCCCGCCGCTGACGGTGCAGGCGACTGCGGCCAGCGATGCCATCCAGTTGACGTGGTCATTTGCATCGACCTGGCTGGGCTCCGACCCCGATCGCCTGCCGGTGAGTGCGATCCGTATCGAGAACGCTGATACCGGCAGCGTCCTTACCTCGCTGGCGAAGGATCAACGCTGGTTCTCTGTTCCGGGTTTGGCGGCGGCTACGGATTATCGTTTCCGGGTCGTGGCCGTGGGGCTTGCGGGTGATGAAGTTATTGCGGTCACTCCGCCGGTGCGTTTAGCGCCGGGCGTGGTTTCGGTTTTCGATCTGGTCAGCTTGACCGCGACGACGGATCCGACCCATGTCTACTTGCAGTGGCGTTATGAGCCGACCAACAGTCTCTTGAAGGCGCAGAAACCGATAGGTTTTGTCGTACATCGTCAGGTCATCGGAGCGGTCGGCAGCGAGCGCTTGATCGGCGTCCTGCCCGTTGATCTCGGGCCGACACCACGTTCGGTCTACACCTTCACCGACAACGAGGTAGATGCGGGGATCTCATTCACGTACCTCGTCAGTGCCCTTGACGAGCAGAACCGCCGGTCTCCTGGACAGGCGCTTGTGGTGACGACGCCGCAACTCAGCGCCGCGACTTCTGGCTTAGGGTGGCGCGAAGCGATTTTCACCAGTGATGGACTCTTCACCGATCGTCGTGATGGCGGCAACCGCTGGACTGGTTCTGGTCAGGGTTCGACTTTCGCCGAGCCCTATCGTGACGCGGGTGAACCTGCGACATGGAGTTTGGTGGTGACCCCGCCAACCACGCCTGCACCTGTAACCCCCGTGGCAAGTACTGCCGGGCTACGTGGCGAGTACTTCAATGGTGTTGCTTTCAACACGAAACGGTTCGAGCGGATCGATGCCCCCATCGATTTCCTCTGGGGCTACGGAAGCCCTTGGCCCGACCGTCTCGGGAACGATCAATGGAGCGCTCGTTGGACCGGTCGTGTGAAGCCGCGTTTCAGCGAAACGTATACCTTTTCAACCACCACGGATGATGGGGCGAGGCTTTGGGTCAATGGGGTCTTATTGATCGATAAATGGGTCAATCAAGGGGCTACAGCCTGGAGTGGTACGATTGCTTTGCAGGCGGGTCAGGAATATGAACTGAAGCTGGAGTATTATGATTCCAGTGGAAATGCGTCGGCCCAATTACGCTGGCAGAGCACTAGCCAACCAGCACAGATCATCCCTTCTTCGTGCCTTCTGCTGCCATCGGGCTTCACGGCGCCGACAACGCCTGTGATCAATGAGCCGACGGTTGCCGCTGCGCCTGCGTATCTGCGCATCCCGGCTCGTCCGTTGGCGACGGGTGCACCGACCCAGTTTTATCAGACAATCCTCGCGGATAATGATCAATTTGCGGTATCGTTCGGTTTGCAGATTCTAGGGCAATCTCCGGTACAGGATCCGGGCGTTAATGTCATCCAGTTCATGACTTCCTCGGCCGAGAACGGCTATGGCCAGGTCACGAAATTCATCGTCTACCCCGACCATGTGATTCTAGGGAATCGACAGGCGGTAGTGGTGCATGGAGCGCAGCCGCATCAATATACCATTTTCAAAGATGCTGCCGATCTATCCTTAGTCGTCGACGGGATACGTATCCCATTGACGGAGACGACCGTCAGCGAGGGCCTTGAGGTTCAGCCGACGGCCGTACGTCCGTTCCTCCGTTTCGGAGCCGTCTCGTCCAATGCGGCGGTGCTGACGCAGTGGTCGAACCTCCGTTCAACCTCAGGTGCCAATGAATGGTTCCCGGCGGGTGTGAGTATTCCGTATCAGGTTGTACCACCGGCTACGGATCTGACCGCTGATGTCACGACGCCGGGTCAGGTCACCTTGGCCTGGAGCGGCGCGCCTGCACCGCAGGTGCTGGCATACCGTGTGACGCTTGATCAGCTGCCTGCTTGGTCTGCCATCGTGTCCAATGCGACGAGCTCGGCCTCGTTGGTGGCGCCATTGGTGATACCGGGAACCTATCAAGCCCGCATACAGGCATTAGATCTGCTGGGTCGTGCGAGCGTCCCTACTCAGCCGCTTACGTTCACGGTGAATCCGCTCATTATCGGTAACGTCGCGAGCGGATCATTCAGCAATCATGAACGCGAGTGGCCACTTGTTTACAGTACTGGAAGGTACCTGGATCTGGCCTCGGGTTCTACGGAATGGTTTGAGGTTAATGTTCAGCCTGGGCCAAACCTTTTCCAAATGGCATTTAATAAACCAGAAACGGTAGCTGGTACGATCTGGTCACTTGAAGCCGACTTCGCATTGCCACAGAAGGAGATGGAGGATGGCAGCTGGACCTCAAGTGCGGCAAGTCTTTTCCAGTTCCGATTAAGTGCTGATTTTACGTACAATGGGCATGCTTATGGTCAGTTTGAATATTGGCCCTCCGGCCAGTTGGTATTCGCGGTCTCGACCTCGATTAATGCCAGGTATGTAATTAAGCAAGTGCCGGTTAATCTGGGCGGAATGCCGCACCGTATGCGGGTTTTCGGATTGCCCGACTCCAGCAAAGGGACCCTCCGCGAAATCCAGCTATGGATCGATCAGAAATTGGTGATGACCATTGATAACACGCTTTATTCTCCATTATCTAAAGGAATAGACCGGATCGGACTGACCTATGATGGCATTACCTCATTAGAAACTGCTCCCTGGTATCTAAAACGTGCAAGTGCATGTTTTGGTGCAACAGGCACCGCATCAATGGCCGCCCTGACTTTTCCGGCACCGATCACCGCCGTCCCTGAAGTACAAATCGACCAGGCCAGGAGTGTCTTCGATCCGGTGAAGAACACCTTGAAACTGGCATGGTCAAAGGTTTCTGATGATGTTCAGGAAATTCGGGTATCGGGCTCGAGTCGTGGCTCCGGATTGGGTATAGTTCGCTCCATTCCGACGAAAAAATTCATCAACGGTTCCTTCCAGCCGGTCACTTCCTGCACCATTCCCGCCGACGGCGATCCGATGCCGGTTGCCCTCACGGCCGTCCCTATCGGAGCTCAAGGCGTAACAGGTGTTGGTTCCAGTTTCAGCTATCTGCATCTGCCTTGGCGGCAGGGGGGGACTGTTGCTCGACTTGAACTGCCGAATGGCCAGCCGGTGGCGCCATGGACCTTCATGCCCACGGCGGCGAGTAGTGGCGTCCATACGCTGACCGCGCCCAGTTTCCAGATGCCGGGCGTAGCCTTGACCATCGGCGCGACTCCGACACCGATCAATGCGGTCCCCGAAACCAACGCCTTCCAACGTACGGTCGGGCAGACATGGACCTGGTCGGGATATGTAGCGATCGATAGCCAATTCAGCGGTACGATCGTACGGGTTGCCGACAATAATGAAAAAGGTTTCGCGGTTAATTTCACGAAGGGCGCCCTCACCGTCGCCGGCGTCGGTTCGACCATCGTGACCGCCATGCCGCTCGGGGTTAATTATATCCAAATACCTACGATAAGCCTCACTCCCGATCGCACGCATTTCATATCACTCACGTGTGATAATGAGACCATAAATGAGAACAATCAGCCTATCTCCATCGTCACCTTGCAAATCGATCAAGTTCCGGCTCTGACCATCAATTTGCGTCTGTCAAGCCGGCTCGCCCCCACGGCGCAACTTGCATTCGGTCAGGTGAAGTACCCGGATGAGGTCTTGAAGCCCGTAGGGGTGGTACGGGTTTTCCCACAGGTTTGGACAGCGATCACCACCAAGATCGGTAATGCTGCGCCAGCATTTTCGGGGTTCGTTGCCGAAGATCTGAGCACCTCGGGATGGACGTGGACGGTGCAGGGCGTCGGCGCTAGCAATGCTCCACGTGCGCTTGCAGAGCCTGGACGTGGAATCATCTATTTAGCGCCTGGGACTTCCCTGGCATATCAGGCCGCACTGGCCCCAACGTGGAGTATGCAGTTTGATGCAACCAGTACGGGCAACGGCCAATCGCGCTTTGCCGTGTCGAGCAGGTTACCCGATGGCAACTTGGTGGTGACGGAGGTGGCACTCAGGAGTGGTGCTGCGACCTATCGTATAGTGCGTACACCTACGGCGAGCGTGCTCTTCGTGAACGGCGTCCGTGCGAGCAACCAAATATCAACCCGCAGGGCCGACTCAGGCGCGATTTCAGGAAGGATCGCGTGGTCGGTAGATTCTGCGGCGACGGTGGACTTGGTTGGCGAGCGCTTGCTCATACCCACGGCCATCGATGCCGATGATGCGGCTTTGAAGCCGATTGGTGAACCTGTTCGGTACCTGGCTTTCGGCGTTGCCGATGCCCAGGGATTCGCCGATCCGAAGCAGAATGGATACCTGTTCTTGCATGGCGCTTTAGCAGGTAGCGATCGTCCACTCTCGTGGCATTTCGATGTCCGCAATCCGGTCAGCCAGAGCCTGGCCTCGCCGCAACGTGTCGACGTCGGCCTCGCCGAACAGGTCATGCAGGTCTATACCCGTCCCGGAAATTATGGCGTTACGGCCCTCCGTCGCGTGGCCAACATCACCACGTCCCTTGGCAGCGTGGTGGTCAATCCGACCGTACCGGCTCCGTCAACCGTGATCGTTGCCGCTCCGATAGGGCTCACCGTCGATGCCAAAGCCGATGCCCTGGTGCTGACGTGGTTGGCCGCCGGACCGACGGATGATGTGCTAGTGCGTTTGAATGATCCCTTGAGCGGTCCGGTCGCGGGGGCTGAAAGAGTCGTGCGTTTTGACCAATTGCCCTGCACCATCGCAGTGCCCGTGAATGCCCGCGGTCGGGATTTGAAACTCGCCTTGTCGGCCCGTCGTACGATTGACAACCACCAGTGGATCAGCAAACCTTTGGAAGCCACGGTTTCCACTCTGGATATGCATTCAGTCGATCTCGCCGCGGGTCTGCCGGCGCTGTCCGTTGCTGCCGGTGATCGTTTCGCATCCGTGGCCGTCTCTCGCCATCCTGCTGACACCGCCGGTTATATTCTGTGGAGGAACCAGTCGTCGGCGACCACGGCAGCCGATAGTGTTCCGGTGCGGATCGCTGCTCGTCTGGATCGTGATACGGTGCAGCGTTTGCGTT
The DNA here is from genome assembly GCA_044338255.1 of Planctomycetota bacterium. GTDB lineage: Bacteria > Planctomycetota > UBA11346 > UBA11346 > UBA11346 > CAIUVD01. Next base: position 39,800 of record JBIILZ010000021.1, read on the forward strand.
TGCTGCAGCAGCGTGATCTCGGTCGGGTGGCCGGTTCTCAGCAAAGCGCAATCCGCGCCTTGCTGCCCGCGAGTCTCATGTCCTATACCCGTCCGGGTTCGATGCCGTTGTTCTTCTACCATGCGGATCGGCCGGGAGTTCCTATGCCGGTTCCCGGCGTGACCAATGCCCCGGACGCCGCGCATCCGGCGCTGCTGACGCTTGATCCATGGGATGATGGCTTGCCGGTTTTCTCGACCGCGGCGCCGGTGCCCAACCTCGGTTCGCAGGAAGATGGCGTCAATCAGCTGCCCGCCACTGCCGTCAACACCGTGACGGTCGAGATGCCGACGGCGAACTCGCCGCCGGAAATAATTTCCGCCAACCTCACCTTGACCACCGAGGGCGGTCTGCGCAACGGTACCGTAGTCAAGAAAATCAGCGAGATCCTGACTGATCCGCTCAAGCCCATCCCGGCCTGGATCGTGAACAATGTCGATACCACCCCATGGTTGGTGTCGGCGACCACGAAAGTGGATTCATTCCGTGTCAGTGGACCCCGGGTTGGCGATCGTGCTTTGACGCGAGCTGAACTGGTTCTGCATAATGATGTAACGCTGGGACTCGTGCAGCGTGAGCACGTCACCGGCACCGAAGATGATCCGAGCGTCTTGATTGCCCCATTCATCTATGATGAGCAGCGGCATTTTATCACTGCACCAGTCACGGCGGTGATCAATGGGGCGACGTCCTTCAAGCGCGGCTTCAATGGCCTCACCCTCAATGCCGCCGATGCCGATGGTGCGACCACCTCGTCGCTACTGGGTACGATCCTTGTCGACGATCAGGCGCCTCTCGTCAGCCTGCGTTCACCGATTGCCAATTCCTTGGTTACACGGCCGTTCTCGATTGCCGGCACCTATGTCGAAGACAGCGGTATCAGTAATCTGCGGGTGTGGGTGCGAGCCGCGAACGGCTCCTTTGGACCGGCAATCTCCCTGAATGCAGAACGGGCATCGGTGCAGAACGGTTTCTTCGCCATCCGCCTCAACAAGGAACAAGTACCCCTCGGCAATATCGTCATCCAGGTGGTCATGACCGATCTCGCGGGCAACGATTCAGCCGCGACCCAGATCGCGCTTACGACCTCCGATGACGGGATCTCATGTCAGGCGACGCTCACTATGCGTAGCGGAAAGCTCGATGCCGTCATTCAAGTGCAAGGCGCGCAGAAAAACGCCGTTGATAAGCCTGTGCTCACTGAGCTTACCTTCAATGGGACGGTCATCCCCCCCGGGACCTGGACCGGCGGAACTTCCGCCGTACCCGTGATCCAGGCGACATTGCCAGCATTCATGAACGATCAGACCACGGTGGCGGTCGGCACGGCCACCGTCCGTTTCCCAGTGCTTGGCGGAGCCACGCTCAGTCGCACGTTCACGTTCGCGGCGACCTATGAGGGCAGTGAAGCGCCGCCGCAATTACTCTCGGTGGTACCGGATCCATTGACTCCGGTGACGCCGAACAATGCGGGTGACTTGGAATTCACGTCCTTCAGCCTCCGCTACATCGACACCAACCCCGGCGTGAAGCCGGCGAAGATCCGCATCCAGGTGCCAAGTCTCACCGGTTTGCTGGATGTCACCGGGAAGTTCACCCGTGATGCGACTTCGTCAGATCTTATCGCCAAGCAGGTCGTGACCATTCCCGCCTCCGATCCGCGGATCCTGATCCATCTCGAAGACGGTTCGGGAAATGCTTCCGACCTCGTGCTGCATTACATACCGCTCACCATCGCGCAGGCGGCACAGCCACTCATCTTGGCCACCAAGCCGCTCATCCTGGCCAATGGCATTCCGCAAGAGGTCGATCTCTACGGCAGGCACCTCGATAAGCTCGAATCGCTCGATCTGATTGCAAAAGCAGCTGGGGTGAGCGCGGTTTCGGGAATGGTGGTGTTATCGAGGAGCCCTTCGGCGATCATTCCAGGCACGGCGATTTCGGCTGAACATCTGCATGTCCGCGTCGCGCCTCTGGCTGCCGGTTTGGCCGTGCCGCGTATCGGCACCAGTGAATTCCCCGCCGCCGGAGTGCTGGTGATCGATGTCGCTGACCTGGATGAACGCAACCGATTCCTGGCACGCGTCAGTGATACGACGCATGACGGCCGCTATACGATCGACGATCTTGATACCAATAGTGATGGCGTTCCGGATGCTCCGGTTTTGCCGAAGCTCCCCGTCGATGGCAAGCCGGGTGAGATCCATGTCAATGCAGCGAATCCACTTAGTGATGCGCGCGCGGCTTTTGGTGATGATGACTCGACCGTCCCGGTGGTTATCACCAGTCCATTAAACCTCAAAAACGCAGTTGGCATCCACCGTATCGCCGTAAGTGTATGCCATGTCATCAGATCTACCCATTCTGCCGCCCCACCAATCTGGTGAGGCATTTTCCGCGTCAGATCTAACCCCGCCA
>JBIILZ010000197.1:0-4147 GCA_044338255.1 Planctomycetota bacterium
CGCTCAAAGAAAACCGTGCTCTGCCCATCGACCAACAAGGCCGATGGCTGGCATCGGCTCTTCGAGGGTGGTTGAACTACCATGCCGTCCCAGGAAACAGTCAGGCCATCCACAAATTCAAAGATCGCATCATCGACGCATGGCGGCGGGCACTCAGCCGCCGCAGCCAGAAAGCTCGCACGGGCACCGCCTGGATCATCATGCGCCGACTCGCTGAACGATACCTGCCCCCGGTGAAAATTCTGCACCCTTATCCCAACGAGCGGCTATGCGTCACCACCTGATGGAAGAGCCGTATGCGGTAATTCCGCCCGTACGGATCTGTGCCGGGTATCCGAGGATTTAATCGGTAAATACCGATGAAATTTAGGAAATCTACGGCGACCCCAATGCTGTTCGGCTAAGGAAAACTGTGTCAAATCCACGGCCAATGATTGCATTTCGGTGCCCTCCTCTGTACAGGAAAGCCCTGGCGAGGCGCGACAATTCAGAGGTGCATTGGCGAAACATTCCATTTCATTGGGATAAATCTATATTCCTTAGCCGAACAGCATTGGGTGTGTCCCTTTTGATCTCAACGGCAGCACCAAGCCAAACTAGGTGAGCAGACTCTCCGCTAATTACACCTTGGCGAAGTAGCCCGGATAGCAGGCCCACCCGCGTATGGCCTTCCACAAGGTGAAGACTCCCTGACAAACCAATCACACTCGCATCGATCATGACCGGTGGCGTCACCCAGGTGCCGTACAGTTCCCAGTGCCGCACAACATCCCGCCTGAGATCAACCGAACGCCAGCCGTCCGTTAGAACGTCTTCCGCCCTATGCGAAACGCTGTCAAACCACCTGCGAAAATCAGGATTCATACTAGCCGTAACTAGATCAGACGCCGTCAAAGAGACTGACGACCAGATGATGCGATCCAGCCGCACATTGGCGTACAAATCCTGGAAGACCTGCTTCCGTCCATGATCGGCATAAAACTGCCGACACACTGACTCGGGAGTATTGGGAAGGGCAGATTGGAGCGCAACCAAATCAATTGTGCCAGAACCCCTATCGTAGGGGAATGACATCAGGTCGGAGAAGAGCATAGGGGCTCCAATTCGTAGGATCGGAGATTGGTCCATCGTGGCGATAAGATGGATCATCGTACCGTTAGGCGGTCTTCCCAAGCAGCGCCACCGCCAGTCCGGCCATGATCAGCCCCATCCCTGCAAAATCCGTCCAACGCGGCATTTCCTTCAGGTAGAGGATCGAGAAGGCCAAGAACACCGTGAGCGCAATGCCCTCCTGCAGGATCTTCAACTGCGGGGCGGTGAACGATCCGCCGTTGGAGATATGTCCGATGCGATTCGCTGGCACCGCCAAGCAGTATTCGGGGAGGGCGATCATCCAGCTTATGAGGACGATGATCCACAGTGCGAAGCGGTGCGACGACAGATGCCAGTACCAGGCGACGGTCATGAAGAGATTCGAGACGAGCAGGAGGTAGACTGTGGTCATGCAGGAATGATGACGAAAGCGGGAATGGACCCAAGGTCCCGTTCGGATTGAGTATTGCCTAGTCGCTGGATTCTGGTCCCTGGTCCCTGGTCCCTGGTCCCTGGTCCCTGGTCCCTGGTCGCTGGTCGCTGGTCCCTCCCAGTCACCACCAAGTAGCCTCACCCACACCTCAATCGTCCTCCCCTCGTCGTCCCTCTTCCGTCGGTTTATGCGGCGACCTGAATTGGATGATATTGCTTGGCGGGGGATCCTCTCCGGGTTCCTCGACATCTCGTTCGCGGAGTCGATTGCCGAGGTGGATCCATCTCCCGGCGAAGATGATCAACGCCAACAGTGCTGCGCCGGTGATGACGTGGATGCCCAACACGAAGCCAACCATTAATACCGCCAAAGATCCCGCTGAGAGGGCCTTGGCCTGTTCCAGTCGGCGCGCCAACGGGTCGTAGTCGGGGTCCATGGCCCTCAGACTGTCAGCATCGACGCCCGGGGAACCCCCGGGACCGGGGTTTGCCTCGCAGCGCGCTGATCTACCATCTCGGACCTCAGGTGACCCCATGACCGACGCTGATCCTCAATCCACCTCGCCGACCACGGCCGCCGCCGCGCACACGGCGCCCAGCGACCCGCCGCCGAAGTGGAAACCCGAGCCCCGGCAGTGGAGCTGGAAGGACCTGTTCACCGCCCCGATGCTGGCCTTCAAGCCCAAGTGTATGCTCATCTCGGCGGTGACCCTGGTGCTGGTCGGCCTGTGGGTGATGGCTTTCACCGAGCCCTTCGGCAGCAGCGGCCGCTCACTGCAGGGTCAGCTCAAGTACGGTTTCGCCTCTCCGGCTTGGCTCTATGTCGTGAGCTGGCTGTGGCTGGCGGTCGGTCTGGCGATCTTTTCCTTGGGCGCGACCCTGGTCTCGGTGTTCCTGAAGGCTGACTTGCTCGACGATGAGTTCCTGTCCTTCAAAGAAGCCTGGGCGCAGTTCGTGCCGCGCATCCTGCCCGCCGTGCTTGTGCCGCTGTTCCTGCTGGTGCTGGTCACCGGCATCTGGGGCGCCATCTGGCTGGGCTCGCTGGTGTGCAGCATCCCCTATGCCGGCAGCACCCTGTATGCGCTGCTGTGGCCGTTGGCTTTCGGCGCCGCTGTGCTCGGCGTGCTCATCGTCATCGCCGTGACCCTCAGTGCGTTCCTCTTTCCGGGGATCGTCGCCGTGCGTCGCCACGGCTGGTTCGACAATGTCGTCGACACCATCGAGGCCGTCGGCACCAAGCCGCATCTGCTCGTCGCCAGTGTCGTGCTGACTTATGTCCTGGTGCGCGTTGCCTTCGGCGTCGGCATGGGCGCCATCGATGGTCTGTCGAACATCAGCGACAATCTCCCGACCTTCAACACCGGCAATCAGGTGCAGCAGGTCGACAAGGTCGGCAGCACCCGGCGTATCGAATGGCTGCATCCCCTGGAGGTCACCGCCCTGCGCGTCCTCGATCCTGATCGCCGCGGCGGAATCAATTCCATCGAGCACCTCGTCGAGCGTGACGAGGTCAATTCCTACCCCGACTTCATCAAGTGGGGCCCGGGCTTGATCATCGGCATCTGGCAGACGCTGATCGTCGCGCTGCTCGTCGGCTATTGCCTGAACCTCGCCCTCTCGGGCGGCATGCTCACCTATTTATGGGTGCGTGAAGACGATTACTGGGATGATGAGGATCTCCAGGATCTCGATCAGCTCGCCAAGGAGCTCGAGGAAGAAGCCAAGCGCGAAGACGCGCGCGGTCAGACGCAGGCGACGGTTGTTGAGTAGAGCCGTTGAATAAAGCTGTCGAATATCTCCATCCCAGAGATCGACAATCTGAAGGCCGGATGAGGAACACCTCGTCCGGCCTTCGTTCTTTCTTCGGTCGGGTTTATGGGGTACGCTCTTTCCTGTTATCCCGGCGAGTACGTGTTTGCACTGATTCTCTTCGCAATTCGTTCAACCCCTGGCAATCGCGTCCATGTCTGAACTCATTTCGCGCATCACTGCCCAGCTCGATGGCGTGATCCTCGGCAAGCCGCACGCCGTCCGCTTGGCCTTATGCTGTCTCTTGGCGAAGGGGCACCTGCTCATCGAGGACATTCCCGGGGTCGGCAAGACCACGCTCGCCAATGCCCTGGCGCGGACCCTCGGACTCGACCTGCGACGGGTGCAGTTCACCAGCGATCTGCTGCCTGCCGACATCATCGGCAATTCGATCTTCAATCGCGACCGTCACGAGTTCACCTTCCATCCCGGGCCGGTGTTCACCAACCTCGTGCTCGCCGACGAGGTCAATCGTGCCACGCCCAAGACCCAGAGCGCGCTGCTCGAAGCCATGGAGGAGAATCACGTCTCGGTCGATGGTCGCACGCATCCGCTGCCGCTGCCGTTCTTCGTCATCGCCACTCAGAATCCTTCGCATCAGATCGGCACCTTCCCGCTGCCCGAGTCGCAGCTCGATCGCTTCCTGATGCGCATCGAACTCGGCTATCCCGAGCGCGATGCCGAGCGCGAGATGCTGCGCGGTCCCAATCGCCGGTGTGGAGTCTCAAAACCTTGGCCGGTCCAGTCTCAATACTCTGGCCAGTTGTTGGGGTTGGTGTAGCGGTCTGATCAGGTTTGGCTATGGTGCAGGTGT
>JBIILZ010000100.1:0-14590 GCA_044338255.1 Planctomycetota bacterium
AGGGCCACCTCGTCCAACTGCCGACCTTGAACCGTGACCACGGGCATGACGGCATCCTAACCACTCGGGAGCCAGAACCCAGCTAAAAAGTCGACTCGGCCACTGACCTGCCTGAGCAGTTACTCGCATATTTCGATATAGTAAAGCGTACGTTTTAAAATCCTGTTCTGTAAACCGGCTTGGCATCGCGAAAATCAATTCGGATGCAGAAACCGGTTTGTCCGTGGTTGCGCTTATGCGCCAGCTCGGCATTACTGAGGCCGTTATGTTCTTCAACAAACCACCGCCACCGCCCGCCACGCCGACCGCCGAAGAACGTGCGGCCCTCGCCCGTCAGCAGCAGTTCGCGAAATTGCAGCAGGCCTTGGAGAAGGATCCCGCCTTCCAGATCATGACCGTCGATGAGCTGGGCTGGATCTGTCCCTATACCGGCAACGTCATCGATGCGCCGTTCGGCTTTGTCGAGCCGGCCCTCAAGCATTTGCTCGACACCCAGCCATGGGCCAAGACCAAGCTCAAGTCCGTCGAACAATTGCAGGCGGTGCGCTGGCTGGCGTGGCTGCGCCAGCAATTGCCCGATGAGTCACGCCTGCAGATCTTCCATACCGATCGGCGCTGGCTGAATCCGTTTTCCGGGCTGTGGGAGCGCCTCCAGCGTCTGCACACCACCTTCGACGATGATTGCATCAAGGATATCGCCGTTGCCTTGAGCCGTTGCCCGGTCGCCGCCAAGCCCAAGGCGAGTATGCTGCCGAGCAGCAAACTGATGCTGCAGGTTGACCGAAAAAAACAGGAAGCTTCCCGTAACGACCTCGACCTCGGTCAGGCGGCAAATGCGGCTCATGCGGCTCATGCGACAGTGCGCCGATCCGGTGTCGCCGATACCAAAGGCGTCGATACCAAAAGCGCCGATAACGATGGCACCGTCAAAGTCGTCGACGAAGACCTGTACAAGGCCAACCGCATCATCCAGAAGATGCTCGCCCCGATGCCGATCATTCCCGGTTACGGGGTGATGGTCCATTACGAACCGCACAGCACCATCGGCGGTGATTTCTATGAGTGCATGCACCTTGGCGGCGGTCGTTTCCTACTCGCCGTCGGCGACGTTGCCGGCCATGGCATCCAAGGTGCCATGGTGGTCGTCGCCGCCCTCAAATCATTGCGCCATGTCCTCAAGCAGACCCAGGATCTGGTCGAGGTCCTGGCGCGCCTCAATGACGATCTGAAAGCCGATCTGCTGAGCGGACAGTTCATCACCGTCTTTGCCGCCATCCTCGATGCTCCGGCGCAGTCGCTGACCTGTGTCTGTGCCGGTCACCATGCCGCCTTGCGCGCCAGCACCACACGGGCAGCGGTGATGGAACGCATCGGCATGCCCGGCCCGGCCATCGGCCTGGTCAAGGGCGATCTGCTGCGCAGCAGGCTGCGTCTGCAAACCATCGCCCTCGCTCCCGGCGACGTGGTCTGCGTCTATACGGACGGCCTCACCGAAGCCGCCAATCAGCAGCGTGAGGAATACGGCGATTGGCGGGCCATGGGCTGCCTGCTGTCCGCGATCGACAAGCCCTATGACGAGGCCGTCTCGCGGCTGGTCGCCGAAAGCCGCACCTGGGCCGGCGGACAGATGGGCGATGATCTCACGGTGCTGGCCCTGGCCGTCGATCTCGGACCCCCGGAAGCATGAACTCGGGCCCCCTCCTGGGCGCGCCGGGTACCAGCCCTGAAAAAAATCTTGTCAGCCTATGACGGCAGGGATCTGCGAGCCAGGCTGGTGCCCGGCGCTCCCAGGGGGGGGTATCACCAGGCGTACGCCGCCAACAGCTCTTCCATCGTCTGCCGCCGACGCGCGACAGCGACCGTAGCCCCGTCGATGACCACTTCCGCCGGCAGCGGGCGGGTGTTGTAGGTACTGGCCATAGCCATGCCGTAGGCGCCGGTGTCATGCAGGGCGAGGATGTCGCCGACCTGCGCGGTCGGCAGCGCCCGCTGGCGGGCGAAGACATCGCCGCTCTCGCAGATGTTGCCGACGACGTCGACGACCTGCACCGCCGCCTGCGGGCGCGAGACATTGCTGATGCGGTGATAGGCGTCGTACATCGCGACGCGCACGAGGTGGTTGAAGCCGGTATCGCAACCAACGAAGACGCGCCCATCGGGGTTGGCCTTCACGCTCGTGACCGTGGTGTATAAAGTCCCCGCTTCCGCGACCAGGAAGCGGCCCGGCTCGACGCGCAGTTCCAGCTCGCGACCGTAGCCTTGGCAGAACGCCGCGAAGCTCGCCGAGAGCGCTGCGCCCATCGCCGGCAGATCCAAGTCCGTCTGTTCTTCGCGATAGGGGATACCGATGCCGCCGCCGACATCGACGAACTGCAGATTGGGCAGCTGCGCGGCGATGGCGAAGATCACCTCGCAGCTCTTGGTGAAGGCGGTGGCCTCGAGGAAACCCGAGCCGATATGCATATGGCAGCCGACGACCTGGATACCGGTCTCGCGCTCGATGCGCCGGACCTCGTCGAGCAGCGATTGATGGACCCCGAACTTCGTCAGCGGGCCGGCGGTGCAGATCTTCTCGTGGGCGCCGTCGCCGAACTCTGGATTGAAGCGTACGCTGGCGCGCTTGGCGCCGGCTTTCGCTAGACGCTGCAGACGATCGAGGCTACCGCAGTTGACGAGCACGCCTTGCGCCACGGCGAGGGCCATCTCCTCGTCGGTCATGTTGTTCTCGGTGTACAGCACCAACTCCGGAGGCACGCCCAGGCGCAGGGCGACCGCGACTTCACCGGGGCTTACGGCATCAATGCCGTAGCCCTCGGCGAGGATCGTGCGGACCACTGCCGGGCAGGGGTTGGCCTTGATCGCGAACAGCGGCTGGAACTTCGGCCAGGTGATCGCCGCCCGCATCTGCCGTGCCCGGGCCCGCACCACCGCTAGGTCGTAAACGTACAACGGCGAACCATGCGCCGCCAACAAGGCCGAGGGAGTGAGCGGAGGCACGACAGCAGACGTCATAGTCGACGGATGCTGCGGCTAGGCTCCGATGCGCAACCGGACGTGCTGGGGAACGATCTCGGCCCACGCCGAGAGCACCGTCACCACGCTCAGCAAACGCATGCACTGGTTGTCGCGGCAGGCATCCCGCGCCGTCGTGCCGTAGCACGGACTGCAGGCGACACCGGAAACCACCGTCCGCACCGGGGCTTTGCCGCGCGGGGCCATCGCTGCCGGATCGGCCGGCCCGAACAGCACCACCACCGGACAGCCGACGGCGGCGGCAAGGTGCGCCGGCCCGGTATCGACGCTGACGCAGCCGAGCGCCGAATCGAGGATCCCGATCAGGCTGCGCACCGGCAATTCGTTGGCGAGGTTCGCGCAACGAGCGGCGATCGCGGCGGGTAAACCGCTTTTGATCTCCTCGCAGATCCCCCATTCCGAGGGCGCGCCAGCCAACACGAAGCCGACCTCGGGATGACTCAGGGCGAGGGCTTCGACGGTGGCGATCCACTTCGCCGTCGGCCAGGACTTGAGATTGCGCTGTGGGCGCAGGCGATGCAGGGGATGCAGGGTCCGCGAATTGCCGGGCTGGATGACGATCAACGGCCGGCCGCTAAGCTGGTGGCGCTGGATGAGCTCCTGCGCTGCTTGGCGATCGCCATGGCGCACAGACATGCACGGCACGAATGGCTGGGGCGCGGCCACCCCTAAACGCGTGAGCACGGCGAGGAAATGATCCATGGCGTGCTCGGCGCTGCTATCGAGCTCGGTGTGCACGAGCGCCCCACCGGCGACCAGGGCGCGTTCGATCACCGGCGCGCGATCAAAGGCGTAAACCTCAGAATACCCGCGTTTGGCCAAGGTCCGCGCCAGCAATTGCAGATCCGGGGCCAGCCAGGACGGACGGCGACGATGGCGGACGGCGAAGAGACGGCCGATCTCGGGCATGCCCAGCAGTGCCTGATCGGCGAAACCGCCGCTGGTCAGCACATCCACCGGCTGATCGTGATGATCGGCGAGGGCGGCGATGACGGCGGAGAATTGCACCAGATCGCCCAAAGCACCGGTACGTATGAGGAGAATCGGACCGGTGCGTAGCATGTCTGCTACAATAACAGGCATAATGAAGGATAGATGGAGGATAGATGGAGGACCGATGCACGTTTGGCGCTCGCCGCCGCCAGCTCCGCTCGTAGCTGGAAAGGCGTTGCGAAGGGCTAGTCTTACCTCCCTATGCGTATCGCCATTGCCTGTGACCACGCCGCCGTCGGCCACAAAAACGTCGTCCTCGCCCACCTCAAGTCCCTCGGGCATGAGGTCGAGGACTTCGGCACCAGCACCGAAGCCTCCTGCGATTATCCCGATCATGGATACCCGGCGGTGCGCTCGGTCGCCAACGGCACCAACGAGCGCGCCATCCTCATCTGCGGTACCGGCATCGGCATGTCGATCGCCGCCAACAAGGTCCCCGGCATCCGCTGCGCCCTGGTCCACAACCTCTTCACCGCGCAAATGACCGCCGCCCACAACAAGCCGCAGGTACTGGCCTTCGGGGCGCGCGTCGTCGACGAGCAGCTCGCCCTGCAGATGGTCGACGCCTGGCTCACCATCACCTTCGAGGGCCGCCATCAGCGGCGCATCGACAAGATCCATGCCGGCGAAGGAGCCCCATCGTGCTGAGCCTCGAACAGCTGGACAACCTGACTCCGGCGCAGATTCCCGAATTGATCACGCAGCTCGGTGAAGACGGCCTGCCCGGCCTGATCGCCGGCTGGGCCCTCGGCCACCTGGCCAGCGAAGCCGCCCTCCTGCCGGCGATCAGCGACGGGCGCCTGGATACGCGGCAGAACGGCTACCAGGCCTTGGCGATCCTCGCCGCGCGTGGAGCTGCCTCGCCGCAGCTCGGGGCGTGGCTGGTCGAGCGCATCGATGCCGAGATCGCCAAGGCCAAGGCCGGCGGCACTGGCCTCGCCGAACAGGCCGCCCGGCCCCTGGCCATCCTCGGTCATCCGCAGTTCGCGGAACTGATGCAGCGCATCATCGACGGCGATCGCTATTGCGACCGCTTCGAGCTCAATCGCCTGAGCAGCGAGGTCGCCGATCACGGCCGGGCACGGCACCTCGCGACCGAGCTCACCGATCCCTGGCGCACGGTGTTCGCCGATCATCTCCCCAAGGCTCCGGTCGAAGCCCCAGAACCGAAACCAGCAGCCAAACCGGCAGCCAAACCGGCAGCGGCACCCGCCGCCAAAGGTCCACGCGCGCCACTGGCGCCGCCCGCTCCCCGGCCGCCCGCTTCGGTGCTGCCGGATCTCGGCAATGAGGAGGCGCTGAGCGAGGAGGAGGCCGCTGAGCTTGCGGCCATGGAAGCGCTCGAAGCCGGCGAAGCCGGTGCCACTCCCGCCGAACCGATCCGCATCGATTGGCTGGCCTTCGCCAGCAGCGACGAATTCATCGCCTTGTCGCCCCAGGCCCAGGGCCTGGTGAAGCAACTCGGGCCCCTGCTCGAACAGCTCTCGACCCAGGCCATCCGCGCCTACCTGCCGGACCTCACCGGCCAGGAATTCGCGGCTTTGCTGCTGCAGGTGCTGCCGCAGGCCCTGCAACCGCAGGCGGTGCAGATGGCCCTCCATCCGCATGCGCTCAACGGCTATCAGGCCCTCGCCAAATGGCTGGCGCGGATCGGCCTGACCACGCAGGGCGAAGACCTCGTCAGCGGTGTCAAGCTGGTGCGTCAGCAGCTGCGCGATCAGCTGCGCAAGACCGGCAACCTCGGCGGACCGGACTACAGCGATCCTGACGAGGCCTCGGCAGCCAAGTGACCTATTTCCGTCCCTGCATCGATCTGCACGACGGACAGGTCAAGCAGATCGTCGGTGGCACCCTGCGCGATGACGGCGCGGGGCCGACGACCAACTTCGTCTCACCGCATGGCGCCGACTTTTTCGCGGCCCGCTACCGCGCCGATGGCCAGGGCGGCGGGCACGTGATCAAGCTCGGGCCGGGCAATGATGCCGCCGCCCGCGCCGCCCTGGCGGCGTGGCCCGACGGCCTGCATCTCGGCGGCGGGATCTCCGCCGACAATGCTGGCGAGTGGCTGGCCGCCGGGGCGCAGAAGATCATCGTCACCTCGTGGCTCTTTCCCGAGGGGCGTTTTGCTCCTGAACGGGTGGCGGCGCTGGTGCAGGCAGTAGGCCGTGAACGCCTCGTCATCGACCTTTCCTGCCGCCGGCGCGGTGACGCCTGGCTGGTGGCCATCGATCGCTGGCAACGCGTCACGGAGTTCGCCGTCGACGCCGAAAATCTCGCGCTGCTCGCGGCCTCATGCAGCGAGTTCCTCATCCACGCCGCCGATGTCGAAGGCCTCTGCCGCGGCATCGATGAGGAACTGGTGGCGTACCTTGGTGCACACAGTCCGCTGCCCTGCGTCTATGCCGGCGGCGGCAAGTCGGTCAGCGATCTCTTGCTGGTGGATCGCTTGAGCCATGGCCGGGTCGACCTGACCTTTGGCAGCGCGCTCGATCTCTTCGGCGGCAGCCAGGTGGGCTACGCCGACTGCGTGGCATGGAATCGCGCCCAGGACCAACGGCGGACGCGCAGCGCCTCCGTGCGCACCAAGTAAGGGACCCAAGCATGATGGCGCTGGCTCCCTATTTCTGGCTGATGCGCCTGACCTTCCTCAAGCTCATGGCCTATCGCATGCGCTACCTCACCGGCATCGCCACCTATGGGGTCTTCGTCGGCGGCCAGTACGCCATCTGGCAGGCGGTGTGGGCGGCCAAGGAGCTTGCGCCCGGGGCCCGCCTCGATGGCTTATCATTGCCGGAACTGACCACCTACATCACTGTCGGCTACCTCGCGCGCGCCGCTTATTTCACCAATACCGACAGCGAGATCGCCGGCCGCTTCCAGACCGGCGACGTCACCCTCGACCTGCTCAAACCGCTATCCTTCCACGGACAATGGATGGCGCAGGCGGCGGGCGAGACGGCCTTCCGCATCTTCTTCTTCGCCGCGCCCATGGCTCTGGTGCTGATGCCACTGTTCGGCGTCCTGCCGCCCGCCGGCGAGGGCTGGTGGCAGTTCCCGATCCTGTTCGTGGCGGCGTTTCTGATCAACGCCGAACTCAATGTGCTGACCGGCACGGCGGCGTTCTTCCTCGAAGACGTCACCGGCCTGATGAGCCTCAAGCGCAACCTGCTGATGCTGCTCTCAGGCCTGCTGGTGCCGCTGCACTTCCTGCCCAGCGCCATCGCCAGCGCCACCGCCTGGCTGCCCTTCGCGCTGATCTCGTACTATCCAACCATGGCCTATGTCGGACATCTCGACGGCCGCGAAGCCCCGACCTTTCCGCACGTGCTGCTGCTCGCCGTCGGCTGGGCGTTGATCCTCAGGCTGGCCAACGTGTGGCTATGGCAGCGCGCCCAGCAGCGCCTGGAAGTGCAAGGCGGCTGACGGATACGGTGACGGACACAGCTGGGCAGGATTGTGCCTTGGCGGGCACCGCGCACGGCAATGATCGCGGCATGCGCGACGAGCTGCTCGGCAATCTGCGGAACCTGCTCGAACTCGATCGTGGTCTCGGTCTGGAATGGATGGGACGTGGCGGACTGACCTCAGCCAGCGCCAGCACGCGCGCTGAAGTCACGATCACGCCGGTGCCGTCGGCGCCGCCGGTGATAGGAGTCGCTCCTGAAAGCCAGGTAAGCCCGCCCAGCGAGCCGCCCGTTGCCAGCACTACACTGCCTGCGTTGGAACCAGTGGCCCCGCTGGAACAAATAGCCAAGGATATCGCGTCCTGCCGCGCCTGCGCGCTGTGTTCGACCCGCCTCACCACCGTGCCCGGGGCGGGAGATGCGCGGGCCGAGGTGCTCTTCGTCGGCGAGGCACCGGGCGCCGAGGACGACGCCAGCGGTCAGCCGTTTACCGGCAAAGACGGTGAGTTGCTGAGCCGGATGATCACCGCCATGGGCCTCAGCCGCGAGCAGGTGTTCATCACCAACGTCATCAAATGCCGGCCGCCGGCGAGCCGCCCGCCGGTGGCCGATGAGGCCGCCGCCTGCCTAGGGTTCCTCCACCGCCAGATCGAAGCCCTGCGTCCGCAGGTCATCTGCACCCTGGGCAACCTGCCGCTGCGAGCGCTGCTCGGCGATGACCGCCTGGGGGTCACGCGCCTGCGCGGCACTCGCCTCGACTACCGCGGCATACCGCTCATCCCGACGTTCCATCCCGGGTTCCTGCTGCGCAATGAATCCGCTAAGAAACCATGCTGGGAAGATCTCAAGCAGGTCCTCGCCGTGCTCGGCCGCGTACCGCCGGCACGCGGCTGATCCGTGGCCTCAGCAGCTCAGCAGCTCAGCAGCTCAGCGGGTGATCCCGGGGACCTCGACGTGAAAGCGGATGCCGCTGCGGAATTCCGCGAGAGTCAGCTCACGTTCCTCGCTACCGGCGGTGGACGAGGTCAATGACGCTGCCAGAGCCGCGAAGCGCTGAGTCATGCGTCCGGCGTTGACCTTGTCGGCGATCCCCCACCACAGGCGCTCACGGGCCGCCAACGAGGCCAGACAGCCGGCGCGGATCTGTTCCTGGGCCTCGCTGGTGGTGGCGAGCTTGGCCAGGGCTTCTTCGAGCCACGCCGCGTGATCGACATCCTGGCCGACGTGGAGGGTGAAATAATTGATCTCCTCATCGGCGAAGCCGGCGTCGCGCAGGCCGCCGATGATGTTGGCGAACATCGTCGGAATCGCCCATTCGTGGCCGGGGCCGACCGCGCCCAGGCCGACCAGAAAGGGCTGCTCGCTGCACAGGCGCAGGTGCTCGGCGATGAAACCGGTCGAGGCCGGATGCAGGCGGATGGAATCGAGTTCGCCGTCCTGCCAACCGCAGGCGCGCATGAAGACCCGGTAGTGGGCGGCGTGGTCTTCGCCTTCGCTACGCTCGCCGTATTCATCGACAAGGACCTTGGCCAACCAGATCTTGCTCTCCGAAGACGGGGCATTCAGCAGCAGCAGTTCGAGGTAGCGGGTGAAGGTCCCCACCAGCGGGTAATGCTGACTGCTGAAGATCTTGAAGTCGTCGCGGCGCTTGGGATCGAGGCGCATGCGCCCGAGCAGGGAATGCCCGACCCCGGGATGATGGGCGACTTCGTCATGCAACTGACTGAGAAAGATGCGCGCGTCCATGGTTGGATAATGATTGCGGTCGGGGGCGTTAGGCAACAGCGTCGGCGCTCCCCTTTTGACGAGCCTCGTTAGGCTGTTCGCCATGCGCCGCCTCCTCATCAATTTCGCTCGTATCGGTGATCTGGTAATGCTCACCCCGGCCTTGCGGCGCCTCAGCCAAGATGCCGAGCTGCACCTGCTATGCCGTCCATGGGGCGTGGATCTGCTCGGCGAGCAAGGGCTCACCGCCGGGCTGCATGTCTTACCCCATCCAAACCACGGAGCGTTCAGCGAATGGCTCCGGGGAAGCCCGCGTAAGCGCCTCGGCCGCCACCTCGCCAGCCTGGGCTTTGATGAAGTTCTGACCTTCGGGGTCGAGCGGCCGGTGATCGCGGATTGGCTGCGGCAGTACTTCCCGCAGGCCCACCACCGCGTGCTCATTGCCGAAGATGCCGGCTACGTCCCCGACAGCATCGGCCAGGCCTTGGCCAACGCCGGGTACGCCGGCGATTACCGGGCGGTGCCGGCGCTAACGGTGGCGCCCGCGGCGCTGGCCGCCGCGCGCCTGCGCTTGCAGACCCTCGGCCGCCGCGTGGTGCTGGTGCAGGCGGGCTCGTCATCGACGCACAAGCTCATCCGCACCAAGCCCAACCTGCGCAGCTTGTCGCCGGCGCAGTGGGCCGGCTTCATCACCCGCCTGCTCGCCAGCGACGAGGCCGATGCCGTGGTCCTGCTCGGCAGTCCGCTGGAGAGGCGCGACGCCGAGGGTATCGCCGCCCTCGTGCCGGCGGCCTGGCGCGAGCACGTGGTGGTGTGGGCGAAAGCCCCGCTCCGCGAACTGCCGGCCCTGTCGGCAGCCGCGCATGCCCTGGTCAGCGTCGATACCGGTCCGGCGCACATCGCGGCGGCAGTCGGCTGTCCGCTATTGATACTGTTCGGGCCGACGATCCCCGAAC
Organism: Planctomycetota bacterium; assembly: GCA_044338255.1. Classification (GTDB taxonomy): domain Bacteria; phylum Planctomycetota; class UBA11346; order UBA11346; family UBA11346; genus CAIUVD01. The sequence continues at coordinate 10,112 of JBIILZ010000100.1, forward strand.
GCTGGTGCCCGCGCAGCGATGGCCCTTTGGAACGGGTGATTGGCAAGGCCCCCTGCGGTCCGTGCCAGAACACCCCGCGGATGGCAGCCTGCCGCGCCAACATCTGCCTGACGCAGCTGCCCGAAGACGAGCTCTTCGCCGGCTGGAAGCGGCTCATGGCGCAACCGCGAACCACGCAACAGGCCGTCACGCAACAGGCCGCCACGCAGCAGGCCCACGCATGAGCACCGCCCTACGCTATCACGAGGCCACCAAGTACGCCCCCGAGACGATCAACAACCACCCCGAGATCGATTGGGCGGCGGCGCCCAGTGCGTTCAAGTCCTACGCCAGCGAAGCCCCGATCCGCATGGCGGCCTTCCTGCCGCACGATCCGAATCCGTTCACCGGTGATCATCCGCGTGAACTCGCCTCGGCCCCAGGCGGCCTGACCCTCGCCGGATTATCGCGGCTGATCTACGCCACCTACGGCGTGACCGGCCTGATCCCGCAGGCCTCCAAGCCCACCTATCTGCGCGCGGCGCCCTCTGCCGGCGGCCTGTATCCGGCCGAGATCTACCTCGTGGTCCGCGATTTCGCCGGCCTGCCTCCGGGCCTCTATGGCTATCACCCGTTACAACATGCCCTGGTCCTGCTTTGGGAAGACGACGGCGCGCACACCGCCCTGACCCAAGCGTGCTATGGCCATGCCCAGGTCGCGGCTGCGCCGCTGACGATGATCGTCAGCGGAGTCTTCGAGCGCAGCCGTTGGCGCTATCGCGAGCGCGCCTATCGCCGGGTCCTGCTCGATACCGGTCATCTTCTGGCCAATGCCCTGCTCGTCGGCCCCGAACTCGGGCTGCGCGTGGGGCTGACCGCGGCCTTCTGCGATGAGCGCCTGAACGCCCTGCTGCGCTGCGAGACCGACGAAGAAGGCGCCCTCGCGGTGCTGCCGATCAATGCCCCGGGAGCTCCTGAACGCCCGGCGTGGGCAGCGCTGCCCAGCCCGCTAGCGAGCAGCACCGCCGACCACGAGTCGGCCGGCGACAGCTTGCAGGCCCTGCATGCGGCCTCGGCCTGCGGCTTCGAACGCCCGCGTTTGCCCGCACTCGGGGATGAATCCGCAGAAGCGCTCCATGCCAAGCACGGCTGGACTGCAGGCATTTCCCTGCTCGGCGATGGCTTGGCGGCGAATCCCCTGGCCGACCAGATCTTCCGCAGCATCTGCGAGCGCCGCTCGACACGGAGTTATAGCGAGGCCACGATCACCAGCGAGCAGCTCGCGCGCATCCTGGCGGCGACCTACCTGCCCGAAGAAGTCAGGTTGCACAGCCAGCCGGCCCTGGTGCCCGATCTGCTGATGACCTTCATCGCCGTCGTCGGCGTCGATGGCCTCGACGACGGCGTCTATTATTTCGCGCCGCAGGGGCTCGAACTGCGGCGCATCCGCAGCGAGGTCTCGCGTCAGGCCCTGGGCTTCCTGTGCCTCGGGCAGGAGCTCGGCGCGCGCGCCGCGGCGGTGGTCTTCCACGCTGCCGATCTGACCACGGCGGTGCGCCGCTACGGCGACCGCGCCTACCGTTATCTGCACCTCGATGCCGGCATGCTCGGCGAGCGCTTGAATCTCGCCGCCTTGGCCGAGGGCCAGGGCGCCAGCGGCATCGGCGGTTTCTTCGACGATCAGATCACCGACCTCCTCGGCATCCCCCGCGAACAAGCGGTGGTCTATGTCACCACTTTGGGAAATCCGGCATGAAGTGCTATTCGTGGAACGTCAACGGCATCCGCTCAGTGGCGACCAAGAAATGTCTGCCCTGGGAGATCCTCCCCGGGGCCGAGGTCATCTGCCTCCAGGAGACCAAGGCCCAGGAGCATCAGATTCCCACCCTGGCCACCCCCGAGGGCTGGTACAGCGCTTGGCATTCCGCGGAAAAACCTGGCTATTCGTCAGTCGCCATCCTCACCCGCGAGCGCCCCGACGAGATCATCGCCGGCCTCGGCGATGCCGAATACGACCGTGAAGGTCGCGTCCTGGCGGTGCGCTTCGGCAACCTCGTGATCATCAGCGCCTACTTCCCCAATTCGCAGGAACTCGGCAAGCGCATCGATTACAAACTCGGCTTCTGCGCCCGTCTCGAAACCGTCCTCGCCGCCCATCGCGCGGCCGGCCGACAGATCCTGCTGATGGGCGATTACAACATCGCCCATCAGCCCATCGATCTCGCCCGACCCAAGGATAACGAGAAGAATGCCGGCTACCTGCCCGGTGAGCGGGCCTGGCTGACGCGCTATCTCGGTCTCGGTCACCACGATGTCTTCCGCGAACGTAATCCCGAGCTCACCGGGGCTTATACCTGGTGGACCAACTGGGGCGGGGCCCGGGCGCGCAATGTCGGATGGCGTATCGATTACGGCACGGTGAGCGACAATCTGCTCAGCCGAGTCAGCGATGCCGCGATCTACCCGCTGATCATGGGTAGCGACCATTGCCCGGTCTCGATCACCCTCGGGTAATCCACAGTCGGAGATCGGCTCATAGTGCTTCCTATTCGCTTGTTTTTCTCATCCTCAATCTCCACTGAACCACATGAATCTGATTGGCGATAGTGTACCGATGAACCATTTGGACAACGGACCCTCCCCGGCCCTGTTCCGCGCCGATGAGGCTTTGTGCAAGCAGCTTGCTCCCCTGTGCTTTGCGGATCCGGTACATACCGTCTACAACCCGCTCGAGTACGCCGGGGCGATGCATCGCGCCTACATTGAGAATTTCGCGCACGTCGATGTCGAGGTGCTGTTTCTAGGCATGAATCCCGGTCCCTTGGGCATGACGCAAACCGGTATCCCGTTCGGCGAAATCGTCGCTGTCCGCGAGTGGCTGCAGCTCAACGCACCCATCAGCAAGCCCGCCATCGAACATCCCCGGCGCCCGATCGAAGGACTCGCCTGCACCAAGAGCGAAGTCAGCGGCCGGCGCCTGTGGGGCCTGTTCAAGTTTCGTTTCGGCACACCCGCCGCCTTCTTCGCCAAGCACTACGTCGCCAACTACTGCCCGCTGGTCTTCATGGAGAAAAGCGGCGCCAACCTGACGCCGGACAAGCTCCCCGCCGCCGAAGCGCGCGCGCTTGAGGCAGCCTGCGACGCGCACCTCATCACGCTCGTGAAGACCCTGCGCCCGAAGTGGATCATCGGCGTCGGGGCCTTTGCCAAGAAGCGCGCCGAGGAAGCCCTCGCCCATGCCGGTATCAGCACCGTCAAAGTCGGCACTATTCTGCACCCCAGCCCAGCCAATCCCGCCGCCAATCGCGACTGGGCCGGCCAGGTCACCAAGCGGCTGATCGCGCTCCAAATCTGGCAGTGAACCCGACAGGGCTACGGGCTCGCTAAAAAGTTCCAGCAGAGCTGGAAAGTATGTGGTAACCTTTCAGTAAAGGAATTTCCATGCTTCTTCGCCCCGTGCTCACCTGTCTTGCCATCGCCATGTCCGCCTCCTTGCACGGAGCCGAAATGTATTGGCTGGGGAATCCGGTACCCAGCGATAAAATGCGTGAATTATCCACCGATCGCCCGGATACCACGGAAAGTCCGTACACCGTCGACGCCGGGCACCTCCAGATTGAAGCCGAGCCGCTGAGCTGGACCCGCGATCGCGAAGACGGGGTGACCACGACCACGACCAATCCGTCGGTGAACATCAAAGTTGGATTGCTGACCTGGATGGACCTGCAGACGGTGATCGGCTATTCGCGCGTAACCGCCAAGGAAGAAGGCGCGACCGACCAGGTGACGCGCGGCATCGATGACCTGACCCTGCGCCTGAAGATGAATTTCTGGGGCAATGACGCCGGCGATACCGCCTTCGCCTTGATGCCCTTCGTGACCCTGCCCACGCATGGGCGCGAGTTCGGCGACCAGCGCCATGTGACCGGCGGCCTGATCGCGCCGCTGGCCTTCACCCTCCCCGGTGGGTGGTCATCGGCGGTCATGCTCGAGTTGGATATCGACCGCAATCAAGCCGACGACGCCTACACCGCCACCCTGGTGCAGACCGTGACCGCCAGCCACGAGCTCTGCTCGCAGGTCGATGGCTTCATCGAGCTCGTCAACGTCGCCCCGACCGAGGCCGGAGCCGAGGCCCAAGCCTACGCCAACGGCGGCATCACCTGGGGCCCGACTGAGAATCTGCAGTTCGATACCGGCACCAATGTCGGCCTGACCAAGGCCAGCGATGATATGCGCCTCTTTGTTGGCGTTTCGTATCGGCACTAGCGAACAGGGGCCAGGGGCCAGGGGCCAGGGGCCAGGGGCCAGGGGCCAGGGGCCAGGGGCCAGGGGCCAGGGGCCAGGGGCCAGGGGCGAGGGGCCTGGGGCCAGGGGCCAGGGGCCAGGGGCCAGGGGCCTGGGGCCAGGGGCCAGGGGCCAGGGGCCAGGGGCCAGGGGCCAGGGGCCAGGGGCCAGGGGCCAGGGGCCAGGGGCCAGGGGCCAGGGGCCAGGGGCCAG
>JBIILZ010000101.1:0-14441 GCA_044338255.1 Planctomycetota bacterium
GGGATAGCGCAGTGCGCGACGAGAGATGTCCATGCAGTCGCCAAAATTTACTGCAGGCTACATACAAGTGAAATATCCCTGATTTTTCAAGCTGTTTCACACATCGTTGTTATCGCAATGCCATTGCGTTGGGCCGATCCCCGCGCTCGTGCCAGGGCCTCCGCGAAATAGACATCGCCTTTTTCCGCGATCGCGTCGGTCAACATCTGTTTGAGATGATCGCAGGAGCTGGTCACACCCACAGTCAAAACATGGCTTATGAATCCACCTGAGAGCAGCTCGGAACGCGAAGCCTGGGGGTGGGCCGTGGAATTACCGGAGGTCTCGGAAGCAGCTTCGGGATCGGCGCCAGGTGGCTCGTTGAGCGCCTCTTTGTTGAGAGCCTCTTTGCTGAGCGCCTCTTCCTTGAGCGCCTCTTCCTTGAGCGCCTCCAGGGCGGCGAAATCCGGGAAAAAATGCATGACTGACTCCATTCAACGCAGAAGCACCATCGCGGTCACGGAAAAGCTCAGGACCTGCGATGATCAGAGCACATCATGAGCCAACCCCCAGATGACCGTGAACCGGCCTTCATCGCAGGCCGGTAATCGTCGGTGAACTGTCACGAACTGCTGGTAGATCGCCACTTCCACTCCTGAATCCGGCGCTTCAGGAGCTAACCGCCAGACGCATCGCTGAGCCAGTCTTCGACCTTGCCCTGGGAATTGTCGCGGCACCATGTTTCGCCCCGCTATGCGCATCTTCTCTGGTAACGCAAACCGCCCGCTCGCCCAGGCCATCGCCGATCATCTCGGCATGCCGCTGGGCGAAATGCATTGTGGGCGCTTCCCTGACGGTGAAATCAAAGTTGAAATCCAGGACGACGTGCGCGGGGCGGACATCTTCGTCGTCCAACCCACCACCAGTAATGACTTCCTGATGGAGCTGCTGGTGATCTGCGACGCCCTGCGCCGGGCCTCAGCCCATCGCATCACCGCCGTGATCCCTTATTTCGGCTATGCGCGGCAGGATCGCAAGCATCAGGGGCGCGTCCCGATCACCGCCAAGCTGGTCGCCAACCTGATCACCGCCGCCGGTTTCCATCGCCTGCTGACCGTCGACCTTCATGCCCAGCAGCTGCAGGGCTTCTTCGATGTTCCGGTGGATCACCTCACGGCCTTCCCGGTGCAGGTCGAATATCTTAAGACCCTGGGCCTGATCGATCCGGTGGTGGTCAGCCCCGACACCGGCTCGATCAAGCTCGCCGACAAGGTCGCCAAGGACCTCGGCGCCAAGCTCGCGATCATCGACAAGCGCCGCACCGGCGACAGCAAGACCGAAGTCGCCAATGTCATCGGTGAGATCGGCAAGCGTCCGGCGATCATCGTCGACGACATGATCACCACCGCCGGCTCGATGACCAATGCCATCCGCACGGCCCGGGAATTCGGTGCCACCCGCGTCATCCCCATGACCACCCACCCGGTGCTCTGCGGCGATGCCTTCGAGCGCCTCAGCGACGTCAAGCTCGATGAGCTGGTCATCACCGACACCATCCCCCTCAAGCGCCGCTTTGCCGAACTGCCCGTCAAGGTGCTATCGGTGGCGCCGTTGCTGGGCGAAGCCATCAAACGAATTCATACCAACCAGTCGGTGAGTTCGCTCTTCAAGTGAAGAACGATCGCCGGCATCCACGGGAATGCACTGTTCTCTGAACAGCAAAGTGAGTACCCACATGAGCAAGAACCTCCTCTCCTTCACCGCTACGCCGCGCACCAGCACCGGGGGCTCCGCCACCCGCCTGCTGCGCGCCGAAGGCAAGGTCCCCGTGACCCTGTCGCGTCCTGGCAAGCCCAGCGCCCATCTGGTGTTCGACAACAAGTCGGCCGAAGATGTGGCGCACAACGTCGTGCATCTGTTGAACCTGACCGTCGGCGGCGAGACCGTCACCGCCCTCAAGGGCGCGATCTCGCGTCATTGCATCAAGGACAACATCGAACATCTCGACCTGATCCAGGTCGATGAGAAGTCCGAGATCAAGGTCGACGTCAACGTCACCCCCGACGCCCGCAACTGCCCCGGCGTCAAGGCCGGCGGGATCGTCGAACAGCGCCTGCGCAAGGTCAAAGTCAAGTGCAAGGTCAATGGCATCCCCGATGCCATCGGCCTGAACCTCGACGATGTGCAGATCATGCAGACGGTCTACGCCGACAAGCTGATCATGCCCAAGGGCGTCTTCCTGCTGACCAACCCCAAGTTGCCGGTGCTGTCAGTGGTGATCACCCGCGGCATGGCCAAGACCGCCGAAGCCGCCACCGACGCGGCCGCCGACCCCAAGGCTGCAGCCAAGCCCGCAGCCAAAGCCGCGGCTCCGGCCGCAGCTGCTGGTGCCAAGCCCGCTGCCGGCGCCAAGCCCGCTGCGGCTCCTGCCAAGAAGAAGTGAGCCTCTCGGCCTGGGTCTCCAGGCCATCGCGCTTTTCCGGGAACCAGGCACTACGGTGCCTGGTTCTGTTTTTTTGCAGCCTTCTAGCAAGCTCCGTGCATGGCTTTTGCCAGCGGGCACACGATGGCCCGCATGATCAAGGAGGCCACTGGCCTCTCTCCCAGCCTCCCAGCCATTACCGTGCTCAGCATCGGACGAGTCCATGATCCATCTCTTCGATACCCATTGCCACCTCACCGGTGAACGCTTCAACGCGGATCGTGAGACGCTGATCCCGGCGTTGCCGGCGGAGGGCGTCTGGCGCGCCATCAGCATCGGCACTGGCCTCGATGATGCACGGGCGGTGGCAGCCCTGGTGGCGCGCTTCCCCGAACGTCTCGCGGGAGCCGCCGGACTCGATCCGCATAGCTGCCATGACGCCGGCGATGCTTTCGACACCCAGCTCGCCGAACTCGCGACCCTGGTGGCGAGCGGGGCTTTTGTCGCCCTCGGCGAGATCGGTATCGAATACCACCATCGCCTCAATCCGCCGCTGGTGCAGATCGCGCAATTCGAAGCTCAGCTCGAGCTCGCGCACCGTCATCACCTGCCGGTCATCATCCATGTCCGCGAGGGCACGGCTGGCGATGGTCGCGATGCCCATGTCGATACCCTGGAACTACTCTCGCGGCATCGACAGAATCGCGGCGTGATCCACAGCTTTGCCGGCACCGCCGCGCATGCCCGAGCGTATCTCGAGCTCGGCTGGCATCTCAGCTTCAACGGCATGCTGACCTATAAGGCCAACGATGAGCTGCGTGAGGCGGCGCGCATCACCCCTGCCGATCGGCTGCTGGTGGAAACCGACGCACCGTATCTGCCGCCGATCCCCCACCGCGGCCGGCGCTGTGATCCAGGCATGATCACCATCACCTGCGCACGCTTGGCCGAGATCCGCGGCGAACGTGACGATGACGTTCGAGCCTGGACGACGCGCAACGCGTGTAAGCTCTTCGGCATGGAATTGCCGCCCGAGTGGCATCCCGAGCAAGCATCCGCCCCGGCGTGATCGATCATTAGCCACGAACCGATTGGTAGTCGAGTAATCAGACCTACCGTGGAACCATGTTCACTGAACGGCAGCTGACATCCCTGGCCAACATGGAAGCGCTTCTCAAGCGCCGCCAGCCGCGCCCGCCGTTGGCTGATCGCGAGGCTTTTGAAGCCTATTGGGAGCTCCTCTCCCGACGCTGTGAGGCGGCCCGACGGGCGCAGGCGACAGCGACTCCGGCCTCACGCGCGGCGCAGCGTGCAGATCGCCAGCAGCGTCTTACGGCATATTATCAGACCCTGCCGCACCTTCTCGGGTACGCTCAGCAGTATCGCCAACGCTATCAGCCCTCGGTGGCCAAACTGCGCCAGCAGCTGGTGCTGAAAGGGGCCGATGAGGCGCTGGTCGAGCAGGCCATGCAGCAGATCTCCGGCAGCATGGATGAAGCTCAGCGCGCCGGGGAATTGGCCGAGATGCTGCAGCAGCGAGGAGATCACGCCGCCGCCATCCGCGCAAAATTGCGCCAGCGATTGTTCACCAACGAAACAATCGAGCAGTGCCTGCAACAGCTGTCGGCGGCCACCGGCAGCGTCCTCGAGACCTCGGCATTGGCCCGGAAGATCCAGAAATTGCAGCGCAAGGGGATGTCGCAGCAGGCCATGCGCAGCCGGCTCATGGGCCAGGCCGCCGATCGTCCGATCGTCCAGGCAGCCTTGAACGTAGCCGGCGGTGAGGATCAGGCCTTGCACCGTGCGGTTGAGCGTCTCCAACGCCGACCACTCGCCCCGCGGGTGCTGATCCAACGTCTCCTCGGCAAGGGCTTCCGCTATGCCGACATCGTACGCGTTTTGGCCGAGACGCCGGCCTCATGAAAATGCGAGCGGTACTAAAGTACCGCTCGCAGCTATCTCAAACTCGTTACGTATCGTACTTCAGACCGCCGATGGAACATCTAGGAGACTGTCGGAGATAGGCGCCCAGGGATGGCGAAGGTCTCGTGCGGCAGATCCAAGGCGGCAAGGCGGGCGGATAGAGGGAGCTATCTCCTAGGAGACACGCCGCAGCGTAATGTGGTTGGCAACCTGTTCGACCAACAATTCACTGCCGAGATGATCGTGAAAACGTTCACGGACATCTTCAGCAAAGCGGCGAGCCGCAAGAGGATCAGGTTCACCACGGAAATCGTGGAAATCAAAGCGATCGTTACCGCCACAGGCGGCGAGATACGACAACAAACGATCTAACGTGGCAGGAACGGCGGCAGTCGTCATAGTCCACCTCGGGTAGGCACGTGTTGAATGCCTGACATGGTCATGGTGACATAGACTTGCGGAGATCGCAAGGCTTTCTGCTCAACTTAAGCATAGAACATGCCGAACCGTGCGTGACGCCACATGGATCCAACTACAATGTGCGTTTATACTAAGGCCACTCGCGTCACCAATCCCGTTGTACCGCATGGCGGTGAGCCTAGAACGACCCTATGAGCGAGAGCAAACCTAAGTACGCCAACTTCCCCGAGCGCGAGCTCCAGGTAGCCATCGGCCCGAACATCAACGCGACCACACTTAAGACCCTGACGCGCCTGTCGATCGGGACTTACGAGATGTCCTTCCTGCAACAGGAGAAGGGCAAGGCCACCAATGACGCGGCGAGAACGGCCCTCAACGCCCTCTCCAAACAGGCCAAACTGGTTCCCACCAGTGAGAAAACCCGTGATTTCGTCGGCCACTTCATTGCCCAGAACGAGGACGTGATCTACAAGCTGTGGATCACCACCCCGTTCGAACTGACCCAATCCGGGCACATTATCTGGGTCCGCTACAGCGAATTGACCGGTGACATGAAGACGGGTGTGGCCTTCAAACTTGCCACGGCTTTCACCATCGATGATATCTCCAACCTGATCAAGAAGGCCCACGACAATGCCGTGGTGCTGGCTCCCGGCGAGGCCTTCACCCTCAAGGGCAATCCTCCACCGCGCTTTCAGAAGAAGGCCGCCGCCAGCGACGTCGCTGCTCCGGTGACCGAGGAAGTCGCGGCCGGCGGAGACGAGACGCCCAGCGCGTAAGCGTTGCCAGATGCGTACGCCAACGAGCACGACCAGAGGCCACCCCTCCGGTCGTGCTCGTTGGTGGGTAGTGCCAAGCTTTGCCCTACGACTTGCCAGATGTTCAATACGAGGCTATACTGATCTGAAACGGAGATCTCGTGGCTAAACTAAAATTCGCCTATGTCGGACGCGATAGTGCCGGAAAGGACGTCCGCGGGACCCTCGAAGCCGAAACCAAGGAAGTAGCCCTGACGCAGATCCGCGGCATGCAACTGCAGCTGCAAAAGTTGGATGTTATAGCCGACAAAAAGAATGCCGGACTGAGCCGTCGGCGTAGTGCCAAACCTGCCGAGTTGGCGATGTTCACCCGCCAGCTGGCGACCATGATCGGGGCCGGTATCCCCCTGCTCGAAAGCTTCGAGATCCTCTCGGAGCAGACCATGAGCACGAACAAGAACTTCGGTACCGGCATCCAGGAATGCGCCGACATGGTCCGTGGCGGCACGGAAATGTCAGAAGCGATGGCGCGCTTCCCCGGCATCTTCCCGGAGATCTACGTAAACATGATCAAGGCCGGCGAATCGTCCGGCCAGCTCGATATCATCCTCGGACGCCTCGCCGACTTCATGGAAGCGTCGGAGACGCTGAAGAGCGAAATCAAGTCGGCGATGACCTACCCGATCATCTCCTTGTGCCTGATCTTCGGCATCACCGGCTACCTGCTGGTAGGCGTGGTCCCCAAGTTCGAAGCCATGTTCAACTCGTTGAATGCGAAATTGCCCGCGATCACCGTCATTGTGCTCGAGGCCTCGCGGTTTTTGACCAATCAGTGGTATATCGTGGTCTTCTTCGTCCTTGCCGTCATCATCAGCTATAAAGTCATGATGAAGATCAGTGTCGATGCGCGACGTATCCGCGACACGGTGACCCTCAAGATTCCAGTCTTCGGCCCGCTCGGCCAGAAGGTCGCCCTGAGCCGTTTCACGCGCACCTTCGGCACTCTGCTTTCTTCAGGTGTTCCCCTGCTGGCCGCACTTGAGATCGTGGCCTCGACCGCCGGCAACATGGTCATCGAAGACACCCTGCTCGCCACCCGCGACTCGGTCCGTCGTGGCGAAAACCTCACCTCGCATCTGCAGACCTCGTGGGTCTTCCCGCCCATGGTGGTCAAAATGATGTCAATCGGTGAACGTTCGGGCGCGCTCGAAGTCCTGCTGTTCAAGATCGCCGATTTCTACGACCAGCAGATCCACGCGACGGTGAAGGCCCTGACCAGCTTGATCGAACCGATCATGTTGTCGGTGATGGGCGTGGTCGTGGGCACGATCGTCGCCGCCATCTTCCTGCCGATCCTGGAACTGCAGAAGCAGCTCTCGTAAGCCGGCGCTTACGGCCATGGCTGCGCTACGCGGACCCCTCACCGAGCCAGCTCGTCAAGTCAGCCTATTGCGGCTGCTGCTGACCGCCCTGGCGCTGGCCGTACTGACCTTCGGCGCCGAGAACCGTCAAGAAACACTGGCCCCCGAGACCGTCGCTAACGCCCGTTGGCTGCTGTTGGGGGTTGGCGTGATCGCGGGGATCCTCGCAGCCCTGGTACATTGGACGCGGTATCGCTGGCAGCTCATCCTGCATCTGATCTTCGACCTGCTGTGGGTTGGAATCTTCATCTATCTCACGGGCGGAGTGGCTTCACCAGCGGTCCTGTTGCTGTTCGCGGTGGTCCTCATCGCCAACCTCGCCTTGCCCGGCGTGGCCCTGTTCGTGATGCCTGCCTTGGCCTCCTTGGTGATGGCCGGCAGCGCAACCTTGTATCTGGCCCAGGCCTCGCCCTTCCCCAGCGAATTCCTCGCCCGCTATCCGGCACTCCTCGATACCAACCGCATCCTCGGCAATCTGGCGGTGCAGACCGGCGGCTTCTTCGTCGTCGATCTGCTCGCGCAATTGCTGACCCGGCGCCTGCGCGAGCAGCAATTCTTCACTGAGGAGCTCCTCGATCAGCTGGGTGAAGGCGTTATCGCCATTGATCGCCATGGGATGCTCATCTATCTCAACGGCGAGGCCGAACGGCTGCTGCATCTGCCCTCGCAATGCCGGGGATTGCCGGCCGGTACCGCCCTCGCCGGAGAGCACGTGGCGGTGGTCCGGGAACTGGCGCTCGATCCCACCCTCCCCCAACTGCGACGTCTGCTCGCCCCCAATGGTCGACATCTGGTGGTGCGCGCCACCCGGCTCAAAGGGCGCAACGGGGTGATGGTCGGCAGAACCATCCTCATCGCCGACGAGACCCGCCTGCGCGTGCTCGAAGAAAACGCCCAGCGTTCCGAGCACTTGTCCGCGCTCGGCGAAATGGCCGCCGGCATCGCCCACGAAGTCCGCAACCCCCTGACCAGCTTACGCGGCTGTGCCCAGGAACTGGAAGAGATGAATCGCAGCTCGGGAAATCCCGATGCCGCCGCGCTCGCCAGCATCCTGGTCACCGAATCGGATCGCTTGGCGCGCATCGTCAGCGACTTCCTGGCGCTCTCGCGGATGCGGGCGCCACAACGCGAGCCGCTCGACCTCGAAGCCCTGCTCGAAGAGTTGAAGTACCTGACCCGTCTGCGTCGCGACTTGCCCGAGGATGTCGCGGTCGTGGTCACTCTCGCCGACGACACGCCCTCGGTCCTGGCCGATGCCGATCAGATTCGCCAGGTACTGCAGAATCTCGTGAACAACAGTCTGGATGCCATGCGCACGGTCGAGAACCCCTGCGTCTCGGTGAGCGCCGAACGCGCCAGCGATGACAATCCCCTGGGCATGCCAGCGGTGGTGATCGAGGTCTTCGACAATGGCTGCGGTATTCCCGTCGAGCTCCAGCAGCGCGTGTTCACCCCGTTCTTCAGTACCAAACCGCAAGGCACCGGCCTGGGCCTGTCACTGGTCAATCGCATCGTCCGCGAACACGAAGGCATCCTCGAACTGGGCAGCACCCCGGGCACAGGTACCTGCATCACGATCTACCTGCCCGCCCATTCCCAGACGCGTGCTTACAGCCGGGCACTGGGAAAATAACTGCTCAGGTGTGCGGCTTGTCCAAGCCGTGAATGGTCTTCTCCCAGTAATGCGGGCGCACGATGGCCTGCCACAGACCCTTCCAGGCGGCGATACTGATCAGGAACCAATACCCCGGCAGGAGCAAGGCCGGCAACCACACGCCGCGCTGTCCAGGACGACGGCCCGCCAAGCCACAGATGACGATGAAGGCGGCATTACCCGCCAGGAGCACCGCCGAGGCGATGAACAGCACCTGCGATGCCGGCCCGAAAAACGAGTCCTCCATCGGCCCGGCGAACCACATCGGCCAGCTGTAGCGTTCGTTGGCATAGTCGCGTTCAGCGAGCAGGGCCCAAAGCGGATAGCCATTATACCAATCGATGCCGACCAGGGTCGCGTAGACCGTGGCATAGATCCACAGCACGAGATTGGTGCCCGCCAGCAGCGGCACGAAGAGCACCGATAACAGGAAGCCCCATACGGCCCAGGGTCCCAGGCGATTAGCCAGCCATAACGGACGCCGACCCCAGACCACGTGAGTCACGAAATAGCCCTTCAACCACCGGCTGCGCTGGCGGATCCAGTTGCCGGTGACGCTATTGGCCTCTTCCCAGGTCGTCGAATCAAGCAATTCGGTGCGATGGCCGAGCAGGTGCAGGCGCACGCCCAGATCGCAATCCTCGGTGACGTTGAAAGGATCCCAACCGCCCAGTTCGCGCAGCACCTCGGCACGGAAGTGATTGCTCGTGCCGCCCAGGGGGATGGGCACCTGCAGGCGCGCCAGACCCGGGAGGTAGCGACGGAACCACACATTGTATTCCATCGCGAACCACCGCGTCAGAAGGTTCTGGCGATGGTTGTGATAGGCGAGCTGCGCCTGCAGGCAGGCGGTGCGCCGCGGCAGGCACTGGAAGGCGAGCACGGCCTGCTTGAGCTGATCCGTCTCTGGACGGTCCTCGGCATCGAAGATCACCAAAAATTCACCCTTGGCGCGGGCCAGGCCATGATTGCAGGCACGGGGTTTGGTCTTGGGCTGGGCATGTGGCACTACCAACAATTCGGCCCACGCCGGTATGCCACCCTGGGCGTTGAATACCGCCATGAGTGCGTCGCGGGTGGAAGGGTCGTCAGCTTCGAGGAGGAATTTCACGTCAAGCTTGTCGCGTGGATAATCGAGCCGTTCGAGACTGACGAGGATGTTGCGGGCGACATTCACCTCGCGATACAACGGCACCAGGACGGTATACATCGGCCAGCCGGTGGCGGGCATGGTCAGATCAGCACTGTGCAGGCCGCGCTTGCCGCCAAGCATCAGGGCCAGCAAGCGGAAGGCGATCGCCCCGAGGTAGACCGTGCATAAGAGCCCGGTGATGATGCCAACACCGATCAATGGATCGTAGAGCACGAGATAGAGCACGCTCACCGCCAGCGCGCTCATCCAGGCCTCCTGCGTGATCGGCAACTGCTCGACTGCTCGAGTCCGGCGCCAGAGACCGTATCCCGTGACCAGTACCGCAGCCCCGGCGGCACCGCTGAGAAACGCCAGGGGATCGCCGAGCCACGCCAGACCGTTGCCGACGCCATGCACCCGGCAAGCCACGAGACCACTGGCCAGCGCTAGCAACGCGGCCACCACCAACCATTGCCAAGAGAGGGTCTTGAAAGCACAGGTCTGGCGGTGATTGGCGATATACTCGATGGTCAATGGATCCCTTCCGTTGACGTCGGCGGGGATGACGATCGGCTCCTTGGCCAAGTTCGGACGTGATTCGATGGCCTTTTCAACGATGTTTTTTTCATCGATGACTTTTTCAGATGCGTCCTCCTGCGCATCCACTGCCCAGCCGGCGCGGCAGCGGGCAGGCGGAATGATCTCAGCCTGCCGACGGTCGCCTTCGACATGGGCGAGGCGAATCTGCCAGACTCCGTCCTGACCGGTGAAGGCTGCCGCCACCCGCTCACCCCATTCGATGAGCGCGACGGCTCCGTCACTGGCCTCGGCAAAGCCCAGGCCGTCGAGATCGGCGGGGCCCGCGAGGCGATAGGCATCGAGGTGCACGATTTTCGTAGGGCCTTCATACTGATGCATGAGCGTGAAGGTCGGACTGGTGACGGTCGTTTCGCCGTCGTTCAAGACTGCAACTAGCGCCTTGGTGAAAGTCGTCTTGCCGGTTCCGAGCGGGCCATCGAGCAGGATGACATCGCCGATGGCCACGTCTTTCGCCACGCGCCGCGCAAAATCACGGGTGGCTTCGAGATTCGACAGCAAAAACGTAGACATGGAGCGGACGGTGGTCATCGATGGCCGGGGAGCAAGGGGATGTGCAACCTCGTACGTCAAAGCGCCTCACGCGTTGTCCTTGACCTGCCATGCGCGACCCACGATAGAACCCGCCGAATGACGGTGGTGGGAGAAGTCCGATCTCGGCTGGATCATCCAGCCGAGGACCAGGATGCCGAAGGAGTCACGCTCTCAGGCCAAAGGACCATCACCCGACGGCACCCTGGAAAATGACTGCGGCGCATGTGCCGCAGCATGCCGACGGAGTCACGCTCTCAGGCCACCAGACAGGGCCCCGCCTCATTTCGCCGGAGCCCCCTCATGTCTACGCATCCCGATCTCTTCATCGACCGCCACCTCGGCAGCACCCAGGAATCCGACCTGCTGCCGCGCTTGCAGGTCACTGGCCATTCCTCGCTGACGGCGCTGATCGAAGCCACCGTGCCGGCGAACATCCGCCGCCCAGCCCTGGAGCTGCCGGCGGCGATTCATGAGCACGCGGCCCTCGCCAAGCTGCGCACCCTCAGCGAGGGCAATCAGGTCTGCCGCTCGTTCATCGGCCTGGGCTACCACCACTGCTTCGTGCCGCCGGTGATCCAGCGCAACATCCTCGAGAATCCAGGCTGGTACACGCAGTACACGCCCTACCAGGCAGAGATCGCGCAAGGCCGCCTGGAAGCCTTGCTGACCTTCCAGACCATGGTCTGCGACCTCACCGCCCTGCCCATCGCCAATGCCAGCCTGCTCGATGAGGCCACTGCTGCCGCCGAGGCCATGCACGTTGCTATCGCCCATGGAGCCCAGGCCGAAAGCCGGCGGACCTTCATCGTCCACGCCGACTGCCACCCGCAGACCATCGACGTCGTGCACACCCGCGCCAAGCCCCTGGGGATCACCGTCCTTGAGCAACAGTACATCGTCGTCGATGAGCAGGTCTGCGGCGTCCTTCTGCAGTATCCTGGAACCGATGGCAGCGTCGGCGATTGGCGGGCGACGATCGAGCGCATCCATGCTGCTGGCGCGCTGGCGATCGTCGCCACCGATCTGTTGGCCCTCTGCCTGTTGACGCCGCCTGGGGAGTTGGGAGCCGACATCGCCCTCGGCAGTGCCCAGCGCTTCGGCGTGCCGCTCGGCTTCGGCGGTCCGCATGCGGCGTTCTTCGCCTGCAGCGAAGCCCTCAAACGCAACCTCCCCGGGCGCTTGGTAGGGGTCTCCCGCGACCGTCACGGCCGCCCTGCCTACCGCCTCGCGCTGCAGACCCGCGAACAGCACATCCGCCGCGAAAAAGCCACCAGCAACATCTGCACCGCGCAGGCCCTGCTGGCCAACATGGCGGCGATGTACGCGGTCTATCATGGCCCCGAAGGCCTGCGCAAAATCGCGGCCTTCGTGCATGCTCAGACCTCGATCCTCGCCGCCAGCTTGGCGGCGGCGCAGCTCCCGCTGCGCGGCTCGACCTGGTTCGATACCGTGACGGTGATGACCGGCACGCGCACCAAGGCGGTGATCGCGGCGGCGCGAGCGCAGGGCATCAACCTGCGCTGCTTCGATGAGCGCCACGTCACCATCGCCCTCGATGAAACCGTCACCGCTCAGGAGCTCGATACGCTCCTGGCGGTGTTCAAGGCGCCACGGCTGACCGCCGCCGTCAGCGAGACGGCGGGCATTCCCGCCCCCCTGCGCCGGCAGTCGGCCTACCTCACCCACGAGGTCTTCCACCGCTATCACACTGAACACGAACTGCTGCGCTACCTCAAGCGCCTCGAGAATAAAGATTTCTCCCTGACTCACGGGATGATTCCGCTCGGTTCGTGCACCATGAAGCTCAACGCCACGGCGCAGATGCTGCCGGTGTCGTGGCCGCAATTCAGCAACCTCCATCCCTTCGCTCCGGCGATGCAGACCGCCGGCTGGCGGACGATCTTCGGCGATCTCGAACGCTGGCTGGGCGAGATCACCGGCCTGCCCGGCGTGTCGCTGCAGCCGAACGCCGGCAGCCAGGGCGAATATGCCGGGCTGCTGGCAATCCAGGGCTGGCATGCCAGCCGTGGACACCAGGGACGGACCATCTGCCTGATCCCGATGAGCGCCCATGGCACCAACCCCGCCAGTGCGGTGATGGCCGGCCTCAGCGTCGTGCCGGTGGCCTGCGATGCCGCCGGCAATATCGACGTCGCCGATCTCAAGGCCAAGGCCGAGCTGCATCGCAAGAAGCTCTCCTGCCTGATGATCACCTACCCCAGCACGCACGGGGTGTTCGAGGCCGCCATCACCGACATCACCGCCATCATCCACCGCTGCGGCGGGCAGGTGTACATGGATGGCGCGAACATGAATGCGCAGGTCGGCCTGACCAGCCCCGGCGCGATCGGCGCCGATGTCTGCCATCTCAACCTGCACAAGACCTTCTGCATCCCGCATGGCGGCGGTGGACCGGGCATGGGCCCGATCTGCGTCGCCGCCCATCTCACCCCGTTCCTGCCCGGCCATGCCCTGGTCAGCCCCAATGGCCGCACCGCCGAGGCGGTCTCGGCAGCCCCATGGGGCAGCGCCAGCATCCTCCTAATCCCGTGGGTCTACATTACGCTCATGGGGCCCGAGGGCCTGACCCAGGCGACGCGGATTGCCATCCTCAATGCCAACTACCTCGCGTCGCGGCTGAAGGATCACTACCCGGTGCTCTACACCGGCGTCAACGGCACCGTCGCCCATGAATGCATCATCGACCTGCGACCGCTGAAGGCCTATGCCGGCGTAGAAGCCGAAGACGTCGCCAAACGCCTGATGGATTACGGATTCCACGCCCCGACCTTGAGCTTCCCCGTGGTCGGTACGCTCATGATCGAACCCACCGAATCGGAATCGCTGGCCGAACTCGATCGTTTCGCCGACGCCCTCATCCGCATCAAAGGCGAGATCGACGCCATCGCCGCCGGCACCGCCGATCGCAAGGACAACGTCCTCAAGAACGCGCCGCACACCGAAGAGGAAGTCTGCGCCGACACCTGGCTGCACCCCTACTCACGCGAGCTCGCAGCCTTCCCGGCGCCCTGGGTGCGCGGCCGCAAATTCTGGCCAGCAGTCGGACGCATCGATGCCGCCTGGGGTGATCGCAACCTAATCTGCTCCTGCGTAGGCATGGACGCCTTCGCCTCGTAAGCTCACAAAAAAAATACCCCCACGGGAGCCTGCTCCCGCGGCGGTATTTTTTTGTGTGCCGGTCACGGCGCACAAAAAGGAGAGCCCGAGAGGGCGGACGTAAAAGAGAGCCCGAGAGGGCGGACGTAAAAGAGAGCCCGAGAGGGCGGACGTAAAAGAGAGCCCGAGAGGGCGCAGCCCTTTCGGGTCGGGGTCCAGGGGGTGAAACCCCCTGGGGCGAGCGCAACGCGCGATGCCGGGGTAGCCCGAAGGGGGCGACTCCGCAGGGGCGATACAATCCGGCGCGGTGAGGAGCAAAGCGACGACCCCGTCGGTTGATCGCCCCGAAGGACAAGCCCCCCTTCGAAACAAAGAGAGAGCCCGAGAGGGCGCAGCCCTTTCGGGTCAGGGTCCAGGGGGTGAAACCCCCTGGGGCGAGCGCAACGCGCGATGCCGGGGTAGCCCGAAGGGGGCGACTCCGCAG